>JALHJR010000008.1:0-64463 GCA_022840405.1 Tepidanaerobacter acetatoxydans | reverse complement strand
GCCGCCTGAGCTAATGACCCTTGGCTGGGGCGGCAGGATTCGAACCTACGATGCAGGAGCCAAAGTCCTGTGCCTTACCGCTTGGCTACGCCCCATTAACTTATCAGATATTAGATACCGGGCGTCAGAAAAATTCTAACCTCATATTTTCGGCATCCAACTTCTAATTTTTTTATATTATGGGGTGGATAGTGGGACTCGAACCCACGGCCTCCAGAGCCACAATCTGGCGCTCTAACCAACTGAGCTATACCCACCATATAAACTGTAGATGGCGCGCCCGAGAGGATTCGAACCTCTGGCCTACGGATTAGAAGTCCGTTGCTCTATCCAGCTGAGCTACGGGCGCTTGGAGCGGGAAACGGGATTCGAACCCGCGACATTCAGCTTGGAAGGCTGACGCTCTAGCCAACTGAGCTATTCCCGCATGGTCGGGGCAGAGGGATTCGAACCCCCGACCCCATGGTCCCAAACCATGTGCGCTACCAAACTGCGCTATGCCCCGACATTTTTAAAGACAATGTATAGTATACATTAAATAGTTTTTTGAGTCAAGATTATTTTAACATAACTCTTTCAGTATTTCAAACATGTTTTTAAATAGTTTTCATCTAATTATATTGTATTGATATGTGCTTTTATAGTGCCATTAATGAATTCCAAAATTCCATAGGTTCCCGGACCACCATTTTTAGGCAAAGTTGTGCTGCCTGGATTAAAAAATAATATATTATCAATATACGTATTTTCAGGCAAATGAGTATGGCCGAAAATAACTACATCTGCTGAAATTTGCTGTGCTCGAGTAAGAAGTTCCTTATACCCGTACTTCACCCTATAGGCATGTCCATGTGTCAAAAAGATTCTTTTTCCTTGAAGTTCTAAAATTTTTTCAGTAGGTTCAACAGCAAAAGGATCACAATTTCCTGCCACACAAAATACCTTATATTTTAATGTTTCAAGATAACGAGCATCAGAAACCAAATCTCCTGCATGAATAATTATATCTATATCCTTCATGTCTTTTAAAGCTTTTTCAGCAATGTTTATTATCCCATGAGTATCACTTAAAACACAGATCTTCAAACTTTGCCTCCTATTATATATACATATCAAGATGTTTTTTCATTTTCCCCAAGGCTTTTGCACGATGGCTTATCCTGTTTTTTTCATCAACAGAAATCTCAGAAAGGGTTCTTCCTAAAGCAGGAACAAAAAAAATCGGATCATAACCAAAACCCTCTATACCGCAAGGTTTTAAGGTAATAAATCCTTCAAGTATCCCATGTTCTAAAAATATTTTACCGTCAGGAAAAGCAAGGGCTAAGCTGCACATAAATCGAGCCTGCCTTTTATCGAAAGGAATGTTCTTTAATCTTTCAAGCAGTTTTTTTATGTTGTCTTCATCGGCAGCGTGTTCGCCTGCATACCTAGCCGTGAAAATTCCGGGCTCACCTTTCAGTGCCTCTACCTCAAGGCCTGAATCATCCGCAAGTGCAGGTAACCCTGTTTCTTTGGCCGTAACATGTGCTTTTATGAGTGCGTTTTCATCAAAAGATGTACCTGTCTCTCTGATTTCTATATGAGGAAAGGCCTCCAAAGATAAAAGTGCAAAGGAGATATCCCCAAGCATTTTTTTAAATTCTAAATACTTTCCTTTATTCTTCGTAGCAATAACCAAAGTTCTCATTTTGCTGTTCCTTTTTTAAAAATATAACAGTAATTTCTTTTGTATACACACCAACTCAGATATCCCCTTAAAAGCTAGATCTATCAAATCATTCATATCTTGCCGAGTAAATGGAAAAGCTTCCCCGGTCCCCTGTATTTCAACTATTTGACCTTCATCGGTCATTACTAAATTCATATCGACCTGTGCACGGGAATCTTCCTCAAACCTTAAATCCAACATTTTTTCACTATCGACAATTCCTGCGCTTATAGCAGCCACATAGTTTTTAATGGGATTTGTTTCAATTTCTTTATTATCCTTAAGCGTCCTTATAGCATCACCTAAAGCAATAAAGGCTCCGGTTATTGAAGCTGTCCTTGTTCCTCCATCAGCTTGGATCACATCACAGTCCAACCAAATTGTCCTTTCACCCAAAGCAGAAAGATCCACAACTGATCTTAAGGCTCTTCCTATTAATCTCTGAATTTCCATTGTTCGACCACTGGGTCTTAGTGTTTCACGTACATTTCTCACTTCAGTAGCTCTAGGCAACATAGAATACTCGGCAGTAATCCAGCCTTGGCCTTTTCCTCTTAAAAAAGGTGGAACTCTTTCATCCACCGTTGCTGTACACACTACTTTCGTATCTCCGGCTTCAATAAGCACAGAACCCTCGGCATATTTATTAAAGTTTCTAGTGATAGTTATAGGCCTAATCTCATCATTGGCCCTTCCGTCTACTCTTGCCAAAAAATTTCATCCTCTCTTAGTAAGCATTTATATGAAATTATTCTGATAGATGTGATGCATTAAATAATTAAATACTATTTGGATTGACATAAAGCGGCTTAAAAATAGGTTCATCAAGAACTGTACCTTCAGGCAAAACACCGGCTCTGCCTTCCACCTGTATACTTACCAATTCAACTCCAGGAAATTCCGAAACGGTCAACACCACCGAATTCACAACAGACTGCTCTGCATCAATGCCGCCACCATATCCTTCAATTTCCTTGGAAAAATTAACTACGACTTCGCTGTCTTTTTGAATCACATCAAGTACCTTTGTATCTTTTGGAAGTGGCGATGCAAGCGCAGTATCGTCGACGGGGCCTTTAATCAATTCTTCTAAGGCAGTTTTGATTTGATTCTGAGTCCTTGATACCATGCGGGTTACCGGAACAAAATAATCAAAATTTCCGTTGCTGCTTCCGGCTTTAAAATATAAGGTCACCGGTACCATCTCTGTTGACGCAATCGCTGATGCTTCAAGCGTTTCAAGATTTATTCCTTTTCGCTCAAGTGCTTTTACCTCATCACCATAGGGAGTCTTCTCCAATACTCTGCCATCAATCAATATCTGAACTTGTTCTATAGCCGGAAATTCTGTTAATGTATATACCACAGAATTAATGGCATTTAGCTCTGCTGTTTTGTCTAAAAACTGTAAAAAATTAGCATTAAAATCCACTTTAGCCAAGCCGTCGTTAATGCTCATACCTAATACCTTTGTACCCTCAGGAAGTGTGGGCCTTAGCCCTTTTTCAGCCAGTTCTGCTCTCAGCTCAGCATTGTCTACCAAGTTTTCCAGTGCAGCCTTCCCAATGCCTTCCACCCAAGGTATATCTCGTGTTACAGGCACTAAAAAGTTATGCTCGTTCACAAAATAAAAAACTGTTCTTCGAAGATGGGATGCAGCCTGTTCAGGTTCTTTTTCAGTTTCCGCTACCTCTTTCTGAGGCTGCTCTTTCTTAAATAAATCACATCCCATTGTAAAGCTCGCAAGCAAAATAAATATAATCAGCCAATAAATTAACTTTTTCGGCATACATAAACCCCCTCTTTTTTAATCTAATTAATATATATTTTTGAAGAGGTTTTTTATGCCGGTAAAGGAAGATGATTTATTTACCTTTCATGGTTCGTTTAAAGTATCCCCCTTTACTTGCTCTGGTATCCATGATGGTAACAAAAGCTGCACTGTCGTTTTCTTCTATAAAATTCAAAAGGTTATCCAGTTCTTTTCTCGGCAAAGACACAATTAAAACTTTCTTTGAACCCTCTTTACCCTTACCTTCCAAAACAGTAACTCCAAAGCCCATATCTCTGATCAATGAGCAAAGTTTGTCCTGTTCTGTGATTATTTGCACAGTTGTAAGACCGATGGCAAGCTTTTCTTCGATAAAGCTTCCCACAACATTTCCTGTCGCAAATCCTAGAGCATATACCAGTAAATTTATTGGGTTGTCTAAACCGCTAACCACTTTATTCAAAGCCGTTATGTAGATTATAACTTCGAAAAAGCCGATGCATCCGGCAATAAGGCCCTTGCCTCTGACAATCATCAAGGTCCTCAAAGTTGCCAAAGAAACATCAGCAACGCGAGCAATAAAGATTAGCAGATATCCCCCAAGCAGCGATAACAAAACATATCCCTCCCGCTATTACTCCCATAATCCTGTTAAAAATCAACGTTATCATATCAAAGTGTAAATTTTATGTCAATCGATTCTTCCACTAAAATAATCAATTATTCCCTGACATATTCCTTCAGCAGCTTTTTGTCTAAATTCATCAGTCATCAAAAGTGCAAAATCGTTTTCATTAGTCATAAAGCCTACTTCAACTAAAACCGACGGCATCTTTGTTTCCCTTGTAACAACAAGTCCCGGCCGTTCAACTATTCCTCTGTTATTTAGATTGATATAGCTTACCACAGCTTTTTGCACCGCCTGTGCCAATAGTTTTTTCTCCGCATCCGGAAAATATAGTGTTTCAGTTCCCGATGCAGTGCTGCTTGTTGCTGTATTATTATGAATACTGACAAATAAATCGGCATTAATCTCGTTAGCTATACCGGCTCTAGCATATAAATCAACGAAAATATCACTTTCTCTTGTCATATGAACTGTAGCACCATTATCTTCCAAAAATTTTTGTAATTTTAAACTAATATCCAGATTAATGTCTTTTTCTTTTACATTATTAACTATGGCACCGGGTTCGCTGCCGCCATGGCCCGGATCAACTACTATAAGCTTTCCTTCAAGCGGTTTAAGGGAAGATTTATAGATTTCCAGTCTTACTAGAGACGATGGAGGTGATGATAGCATTTCACAGTTAACAAACGAGTTTAGATTAAAAACTATCTCAAGGTTATAGCTTCTGGTATCCTTTACTTTAACCAATTCGATATATTCTATGATATCATCAGATATTCTTATTATATTTTGATTAAGTAAGTTTTCGCCAATTGCTACACCCGGCATTACAATCTTAAATTGCTTTTTACTTTTATCGGCTTTTAATTCATAGCCTATCTTGCCATCTGAGGCAATTTCGATAAAAGCAGCATCACCCTCCCTTGTTATTTGTATATCCTCCACAGTATGAACTTCGGAAAATATTACTGAAAAAATATTATCATCCCGAAATACTTGATAGTTAATATTATCTTTTAAATCAAATACAACACGTACGGTATTTTCAGAAAACTGTCCAAAGCGGATATCGCTTACAAAATCATTTTTAGGGATTTCTAGAGGTGCTATTTCAGAAAGCTTAAGACCGTCTATATCCAACACTAACCTGTCAGGATTTGATAATAAGAAATAGTTCACATCAGAAGTATTTGTCGCTTTAAGTTTAACTAATAATTCATCCGGATGATTTTCGATTGTTACATCCTCAAGGAAGTCATCAAAAGTCAAAAAAATGGTTTTTTTGTCCGATGAACTATATATCCGCGAGGAAACCTCGGGCTTTACGTCGAAAACAATCCTTGTTATAGCCGGTTCATTGGATATTTCACCTGCAACAGCCTTATCTAAGAAATCATCATCTATGTTTAAAGCATTTTTAAGGGTATCCAGATTCGCGGTTACATCAATTGCCAATTTATTGGCAATTTGTGTTTCGATTTCAGTATATTCTAACGGGCCATCACCTTTTATTATTACTGATGGCTTGCCTTCTACTACTTCATAGGAAAAATCTATTATTTTTGCTCTGTTTCGGTTAATTATAACTCTTCTCAGATCATTATCCCACTTTACTTCTGCTCCTAGAGTTTCTCCTAAGAAACGCAGTGGAACCATAGTCCTATTATTTATTATCGTGGCGGGAACATCTAAAAGAATTTCCTGCCCATTCACCAAGGCTTTTTTATCATCAATTTTTAAAATAATTGTTTTCGTATTGGTTTTTATTTGAACAAGCCTGTTGTCATTATCCCAGTAAACTTCTGCTCCAAGATTTTCAGAAATTACACGGACAGGAGCTAAAGTCCGGTCATTTATAATCACCGGCGGTACGTCCGAGTCGATTTTTGCATCATTTATGTAAATTTCAATGGGATTTAAAGCTGCCATTCCATAAGCAGGGATACACAGCATCGAGATAAAGATTACGGCTGCAGCGAATATTTTTTTTAACATTGTTCTGAAACCTCCTGTAGTAATTGCAACTTCTAACCTGTATTCATATATAACTATAACTTCGACCTTGTCTTGCAAAATCCTCTAGAAAAAGACAAGTGTAATGAAATTGTAAAATTTAAACACATCTTAAAAATAAGAAGGGTTATTCCAAAAGCTATAATTTGGAACAACCTTTGTTTGACTTTTACTAACGTTATTTTACTAAATTATACCATCTTTCAGGTTTTATGGGGTTTTTTATACTCACATTACTTGTTACGTAATCCCTAGTCTTACCATTAATTAGAAACTGCACCTCGTCAATGCCATCAATACTAGTCAATGTTCGACTTACAGCTTCAATCGCAATCTCCGCATATTGAGCCTCGTTGTTAAATTCAAAGAGAGAATTTAAGTCCAAATCGACTTCAGCTATACCGCCGTCAACATGAAGATTCTTTATTTCTATTTTCTTGGGAAAGGTTTGCAAGTTTTGTATGTCGCCGACACCTTCGCTTAAATACTGTAATGCTGCCTTAGCTTTATCTTCCGCTTTTACTTTATCCGACTTTATCGTAACCGGAATTAAATACTTTTTATTTTTATCAGTATAATAAATCGTTAAATACTTGCTTACTTCATCAGGATTTCCTTTATCTTTTTCGTATTCGTCAGGATTTAACAAATTTATGAACTGCGGTCTTTCCAACATTGTTGCATATGGTTTACCATCGACAGTAATATTTACATGAAAAATATTATCACATTCTATTAATGTGTAAATAATCTGTTTTTTTGCCGTATCAGTTTTACCACCTGCCAGAAATTCGCCGGAAACATCAATAGATACCGTATCGCCGCTAATCTCCAAACTATTTAATTTTACATTAGCAAGTTCATTTTCAAATCCTTCAGGAACAGTTTTGGAAAATAATAAATCGATAGCAGTGCTTGCCTGAGTTATATAGTTATCGACGTTGGTATCTGTGCTATAAGTGGCAGGCGTCAAGAATCCCGACTTTATATAATAGACCGAAACCTTTTTTTCAGACGATACAGGTGGAGTGGAATATGTTGAGTCTGTAGGAGATGATTCCGCGTTACATCCTGCAAGTATAAGTATAATAAACGTAATTAAAACAGCATGTAATAATCTCTTCAAAAAAATATCCCTCCCATAGTCCAGCCTTATCTTATTTTACCATAAAGGGCTTTTTTTATCTACGGTCGGGAAATATTTTTCTTTTTTGTTTTAAAAGTCTTTCCTGGAGCTTATCTTCATTTATACGATAACTTAAGGTAAATAAACTATCTATTAAATGCACATTTTCCACTATTATATCATCTGTATCATCATCTGTTGTGATTTCTGCCGGTGTAAAATTCCATATTCCTCGAATGCAAGTTTTTGACAAAACCTCAATGACTTTTTCGGTTTTATCTTTAGGGACTGTCAGTATTGCAATGTCTACATCATTTTCATTGATAAAATACTCCATATCTTCTACAGGATATATGGGAGTGTTGTTAATTTTACGACCTATTAGGTTGGGGTTTGTATCAAAAATAGCAATAATATCAAAGCCGTGAGTTCTGAATTCGCTGTAGTTTGCCAAGGCCTGTCCTAAATTACCCGCTCCTATAAGTACCATTTTATGTATAGTATTTAAACCTAAGATTTTAGAAATCTCTGTGTAAAGCTGTAATACATTATATCCATAGCCTTGTTGACCGAATTCACCAAAATTGTTTAAATCTTGTCTTATTTGAGATGCGGTAAAACCTAAAATCTTGCTGAGCTCTTGAGAGGAAACTCTTTCTACATTATTTTTAAGTAGATTCCCCAGGCATTTATAGTATTTGGGCAGCCGTTTGATTACGGCCATGGATACCTTCTTTATTTCACCGGGTTGTTCCAAAATATCACCCCGTTTGTGATTATTTTAACACAAATATATCATATCATTTTTCTTCAGTCAATTCAGACGTTAAATCTAAAATTAATTATATCTCCATCTTGTATGATATACTCTTTTCCTTCAAGACGAAGTTTGCCTAGCTCCCTTGCTTTTACCATATTGCCACATTCTTTAAAATCCTTAAAGTTTATTACCTCCGCCCTTATAAATCCTCTTTCGATATCCGAGTGTATCTTGCCCGCAGCAGCTTTTGCATTTGTACCTCTCGTAATCGTCCATGCCTTTACTTCGTCTTCTCCGGCAGTTAAGAAGGATATTAAATTGAGTTCCTCGTAAATAGCCCTTGCAAGTAAATCTATGCCCGATTCCTTAATATTCAGCTCTTTCATAAACACCGCCCTGTCTTGCTCATCCAGTTCGCTGATTTCTACTTCTGCTTTGGCACTTACTTCAAATGCAGGAAGATTTTTCTCCTTGCAGTAGTTTAAAATTTTTTCCCTACTCTCATAACCTTCGGCCAATTGCTGCTCATCAACATTAATAACTATAATTACGGGCTTAACGGTTAAAAAGTCAAGATGTTCAATTATCCGTTGTTCTTCCTCGGATAGCTCGATATCAGAAAGTCCGATTTCATTTTCTAAGGCCTCTCTAAGCTTTTGCAAAACTTCTCTCTCCGCTGTAAGTTCTTTAGTAATTTTTTTACCAGCATCTATTCTTTCAATTCTTGTTTCTACAAGCTGAAGATCCGCCAAGAGCAATTCCATCCCGATATTTTCAATATCTCTGATTACATCTATTGACCCTTCGGGGTGCAGTATGCTTTCATCTGAAAATGCCCTGACTATATGGACAAGACAATCAACTTTTCTTATATTATCAAGAAACTGGTTGCCGGAACCTTTCCCTTCACTGGCTCCGCTTACTAAACCCGGTATATCAATAACTTCGATCTGAGCATATGTAACCTTTTTCGGTTTATAGACCTTTGCCAAGAAATCAACTCTTTCATCAGGCACTCTTGCAAGACTGAAATTAGCGTTGATTTTTCCGCTTTGAAATGCACTTGTTTCTACTTTTGCGTTTGTCAATAAATTAAAAAAAGTAGTCTTACCTACAGTGGGTAAACCAACTAATCCAACCTTCAATTTAACAAATCACCTCTTAACTTTTAAATCCAATACTGTTGTATTATTAAATCCTTACTATATATTTTATCCTTAAAACAATTATAAAGCAATATATAGCATGAAGTTAAAGCTGCTATTTATAAGCTTTACAACTTTTTTACTCAAAAATAAAACGTAGAAACGGTATATCCCGCTCTACGTCCTAATTTCGCTTTGGTGGAGAATAGGGGGATCGAACCCCTGACCTCTTGAATGCCATTCAAGCGCTCTCCCAGCTGAGCTAATTCCCCTCTTGGTTAATAATAAAACTGTTAATCCATAAGCATTTATTAGTATAATAGGTTTTAAAAAAAATGTCAAGGTATCTTTTGGTGGGCGCGGCAGGTTTCGAACCTGCGACCTCTTGAATGTGAATCAAGCGCTCTCCCCCTGAGCTACGCGCCCTTACTTTGGTGGAGATAAGGGGGATCGAACCCCTGACCTTCTGATTGCGAACCAGACGCTCTCCCAGCTGAGCTATATCCCCATAAATACAACATCATATTTAAACACTATAATCAAAAACACAATGTGAGGTAATTATAATATAAAATTCATCAAAATTCAAGGCCAGCTGTTTTTATTTTAATTGACCTATTCTATTTATTGGCCATATTCGGTAAGTAGCTTTCCCTATCACTTGGTTTTGTGAAACATACTTGTTCTCCCAGAACCTACTGTCTTTAGAGTTATTTCTATTATCACCCATCATAAAGTAGTGGCCTTCAGGAACTTTATATGGCCCAGAATCACTATACATAGGTTCTTTTATATATGTTTCCTGGACTGGCTCATTATTTCTATAAAGCGTCCCATCTTTGATTTCTATTATATCCCCGCCCTTACCAATAAGACGTTTTACAAAAGTCTGATGCGGATCATCAGGATATTTAAAAACTACTATATCATTATAATCCGGAACATGAAATCGATATACAAACTTATTAACAAGAATCCTATCATTTATTTCAATCGTAGGAATCATAGAACCTGTAGGCACTATCATAGGTTCAAAAATTAAACCCCGTATAATAAGAGCAAGCACTAGTGCAAATACAATCGCTTTAATCCATTCTACTACCTCTGATTTTATGTCTTTTTGCATATACACTTCACCGAACCCCAAATTTATATCGCTATTAATATTTCTCAATTGAAGCTGTAAAACCTAAAACCACTTATTTATTATAACACAAAATAATTTTTTACAAAGCCTTTATAGAAAAATTGTTAGTATCAAATATCCTGCAAATGTTAATACATATCTTTAAAACTTATGGATAATATCACATCATACATAGTTTAATTACTGCAGCCGAATTAGTAGTAGAACTAAGGTTTTTTTCCAAATCTTACTACATACCTCATTTTTCCGTCTCTAACAAATTTATCCACCCATGTGTCGATTTCTTTTACATCGGTAAGATAAACCTTATTCTGTTCCAAATCCTTCTCTAGTGTAAATTTCATCATCAATCCCTCTTCGGTATGCGGAAATCTTTGTGCAGAAATGAAATTACCCATCGAATATATTACATATTTTTTGATTATCCGGCCATCAGGCTCTTGGACTTCCATCCATTCACCCGGTTGAATCACATGGGGATGGCTGGCTACTATAATATCGGCACCGCTTTTGAGCACAAGATGTGCTAAATTTCTCTGTGCCTTAGAAGGCGATTGCTGATACTCTTCCCCAAAATGAAGATATACTACCACAGTATCGGCTTTTTCTCGAGCCCTTCTTATATCCTCCAGTATCAGCTCTTCGTCAATAAGATTCACCAGATACTTTTTATCGGCAGGAACAGGTATGCCATTAGTGCCATAGGTATAGGATAGGAAAGCAATGTTTATATTATTTACTTCTTTTACCAGAATTTGCTCCCTATCTTCTTCAGATTCATAAGTCCCGATAGGCGTTAGACCCCGCTCTTTTAGGACCTCCAGAGTTCGAAGAGCTCCTTTAGCACCCCGATCAAGACTATGGTTATTCGAAGTAACTATGATGTCAAAGCCGGCGTCTTTTAGAGCATCAGCCAACTCGTCAGGGCTATTAAACATGGGATATCCTGTATATTTTTGTTCCTTACCTGCCAATGTCGTTTCAAGGTCAGCCATAGCTATATCGGCTGAAGTTATTTCATCTTTTACTACATGAAAGAACTCCGAGTAATCAAAACTATCATTTTTTTCATTGTAACCTGCCCAAATCTGACCATCGTGCATCATTACATCCCCCACAGCAAGTAGAGTCACAGTTGGATTTGGTAAGTGTTCTTTCTCTTCTGGGAGCTCTTCTTCGATAAAGTCTTGCGTCATATCGCCAATCATTTCTGTTTCCGGCATATTTATACCTAAAAGCCCACATATGCTTAAGCCTTTGTAACCAGCGTAGATATATGTAACGGCGCTAATGGTAATAATAATTGAAATAACCAAGGCAGCCTGAGAGCTGTAAAATGCTTTTTTCTTTCTTTTCATTAAAGTAAACCTCTTTCATTTAAATTAAATGCATGTCCTGTATTGCTATAATATTATATTATTTTAAAAAAATAAACAAATAAAAACAGAACAGCTACAGTTTTATAGGAATTGCTATGCATCAAATAAGTTCTGTTTTGTATAAAATGTAGAATTTCCATAAAAATTTTTTGCTATTTTTTCAATTTCATAAAACAGTCAACTATATTATCATTTAAGTATAGAAAACATATCGGAAAGAGGGAAAGGACTTATGGCCAAGGTAATATTTAAAAATATAAACAAGGTTTATCCTGGCGACATCAAAGCCGTTATAGACTTCAATCTTGAAATTGAAGACAAGGAATTTGTAGTGCTTGTAGGCCCTTCCGGCTGTGGAAAATCTACCACTCTTAGAATGGTAGCAGGGCTTGAGGAAATCTCCTCAGGAGAATTATATATTGGTGATAGACTCGTAAATGATGTTTCTCCAAAGGACCGTGACATAGCAATGGTTTTTCAAAACTACGCTCTTTATCCTCATATGAATGTTTATGACAACATGGCTTTCGGCCTAAAATTAAGAAAAATACCCAAATCTGAAATTGACCAACGGGTAAAGGAAGCTGCCTCCATACTTGGCATTGAAAACCTTCTTGATCGTAAACCTAAAGCATTATCCGGAGGGCAGCGGCAGAGGGTAGCACTGGGGCGAGCAATCGTGCGGGAACCTAAAGTTTTTTTGATGGATGAACCCTTATCCAACTTAGATGCAAAGCTTAGAGTTCAAATGAGAACTGAAATTGCAAAACTTCATGATAGGCTTAAAACTACTTTCATTTACGTCACACACGACCAGACCGAAGCTATGACCATGGGTAGCCGTATTGTTGTAATGAAGGACGGATACATCAATCAAGTAGACACACCGCAAAATATCTATGATTATCCGATTAACACATTTGTTGCGGGGTTCATCGGCAGCCCCCAAATGAACTTTATTGACGCAAAGCTTTCAAAGGAAAATGACAAGGTTTATGTAAATTTAAATGACGTAAAACTACTCATCCCGGAAGGCGTTGTTAAAAAAATTGACCCTTCCTATTTAGATAAAGAAATTATCTTGGGAATACGCCCTGAAGACATCCATGATGAAGCAGCATTTCTTGATTACTTTCCAGAATACTGCTTGAATGCCAAGGTAGATGTCATAGAGCTGCTAGGCTCAGAAACCTTCCTTTATCTTACTGTGCAAGGAAATTCTCTTACTGCTCGAGTTGACCCGCGCAGCAATGCTCACGTAGGCGATACCATTAAAATCGGTTTTGATATGAATAAGCTCCATCTCTTTGACAAGACTACCAAAAATCGAATATTAAGCTGATTTAAATCTTGTTTAGTTGTTAATTTGTCAAAACTAGTAAAAAGGCAATTACTCCTTGCAATAAATTCATAGGGTAATTGTCTTTTTGTATCTTTTAATTTTGTTTTAAATAGGATATCATATTTATGGTGATAAGCATGGAAGGTTTGTTATTATCGATTTTATCTGAAATAGACTCAAATATAAAAACACCATTTATATTGCTTGATAAGCATAGGCAAAAGATTTTTGGTCAAGATTTAAAGGGCGATAATATAAGTGAAAAAAATATATTTCTAATAAATAAAGACTATACTTTACAAGCTTTACTGCCAAAAAATCAGTTGGAAGACTTATGCTTTTTTCTTGAAATTACGGTTAAAACAAAATTCGATAGAGAACTGGCAGCTTTCATAAATGGAAAAAAATCCATATTAATTGATTTCCCTTTTCCCTGTAGTTTCTTGCAGAAATAGAAGAGTTTATGAATACAATTTTCGAAGAAGGCATAACTGCCAGAATCGATGATATATTACTGTCATTTTTACCCATAAGTAATTTAGATGAATTAAAGGAAACTTCTTCAGCACTGTATCAAACCATAGCTGAAGAAGTTTCTCAAAAAGCCGTCATAAGTCTTGGAGGAATTGCACATTCCCAATCTGAGCTAATCAGATCCTTCAATGATGCTAAAAAAGCTTTGATATTTGCTTCTCGAAAAAATTTCGGTGTTCTTTATTATCCGGAAATGGCCTTAGAGCTGCTTATTTCCTTACTTCCTTCAGAAATTCGCCATAACTATAAAAATGAAATGGAAATAAATTTTAAAGACTTAGATAGTGATACCATAAATACAATACGAGTTTTTCTTGACTGTAATCTTCATATAGCACAAGCAGCTCGGCAGCTCTATATCCATCGAAATACGCTCATTTATCGACTTGATAAAATTTATAACATTACAGGGCTGGATTTGCGAAATTTTAATGATGCCATAAAAATGAAAATTCATCTCATTTTAAATGACTTTTTCTAGTGATTCCTTGAATGTGCATCTTGTGCTGCACAAATTTAAAGCAGTTCATTTCTCCCCATTTCTTTCAACTGTTCTACAACCTTCTTAACATCTTGAGCTTTTTCTTTTGGGCAGACCAATAGGGCATCATTGGTTTCCACGACAATCATATTTTCCAAACCTACCGCTGCTACTAAGCGACTGTTGGAATAAATTATAGAATTTCGTGTATCTATAGCTATAAAATCACCTCGTGTGATATTGCCATTTTCATCAAGAGGAAACACTTCTCCTAGGGAATCCCAAGATCCTACATCGTTCCAACCAAAGTCTCCCGGAATAACAACGACTTCATCAGATCTTTCCATTATACCGTAATCAATAGAAATACTTTGTAAAGCAGGATATACTTCCTCAACTACAGTTTTTTCCTTAGGGGTATCTATAAACTGCTCAAGTTCTAACAAACCTCTATAAAGCTTTGGCAAAAATCTTTCAAAATTCTCGAGAATAACTGATGCCTTCCATGCAAACATTCCACTATTCCAAAGATAGTTTCCATTCTTTAAATATTCTTTTGCTCTGGCAAGATTAGGTTTTTCCACAAAGTCTACAACTTCATATGCTATTTTGCTCTCTGCAGGTATGGATCGTTCCCTGTCATATTTTATATAGCCATATCCAGTAGATGGAAAAGTGGGATTGATTCCTATAGTTACCAGCTTTTCAGTGTTCTCGGCTATACTGTAAGCAGCACTTAGAACTCTTTGGAATTCATCAGCATCTTTTATATAATGATCTGAAGGAAAAACGCCCATCACAGCATCACCGCAGCGTTTTTTTATAACCATAGCCGCGTAACCTATACACGCTGCAGTATTACGCCCAACGGGTTCTGTCAAAACATTTGCTTCAGGTATATCTTCCTGAATAACTTTGCTTAGCATTTTCTTTTGAATTTTATTGGTAACTATTATTATTTTGTCAGTTGGAACAATGCTTTTAATTCTTTTTATTGTATCATTAATCATGGTGTCTTCGCCGGTTATATTTAAAAACTGTTTCGGCGTATTTGCCCTGCTTAATGGCCAAAATCTAGTTCCTCCCCCACCGGCCATAATTACTCCATACATATACGTTTCCTCCCGTATCTTATTATCATATAAGGATATTGTACCCTTATATGTAAAATATGTTACATCGTATGACCTTTATTTATCACTTTTTAGATGCGTTTTAATTACATATATAATACTTAAACAATGCCTGTGTTCCGCTGTTCTCTTCACCTTTTTGAGCCAATTCTTCATATAGGGAAAGGGCTAGCTCAAGTCCGGGAGTTTTGAGCCCCATCTCCTCGGCTGATTCAAGAGCAATTTTCATATCTTTAATAAAGTGTTTTATGTAAAAACCCGGTTCAAAATCTCCCGACAACATTCTAGGGGCTAAATTACTAAGAGACCAACTGCCTGCCGCTCCTGATTCTATACTCTTTAAAACGCTTTGGGGATTTAGACCTGCCTTTTTAGCATATGCCATAGCTTCACAAACACCTATCATATTAGACGCAATCGCAATTTGATTGCACATCTTCGTGTATTGTCCGGCACCCGAGCTGCCCTGTAAAACAATGTTTTTGCCCATTGCCTCAAATATAGGCCTTACCGCTTCAAATGCTGCTGATTCGCCACCTACCATAATAGAAAGTTTTGCTTCTTGTGCTCCAACATCGCCGCCGGAAACAGGCGCATCTAATGCATGTAATCCCTTAGATTTTGCTGCTTCATAAATTTTTTGAGCCAGTTTAGGACTGGATGTAGTCATGTCAATGAGATAAGAACCTGCCTTAGCATTCTGTATAATCCCGCCTTCGCCAAAATATACCTCTTCTACATCTTTAGGATATCCTACCATTGTTATAGTAACATTAGTTTCCCTGGCAATTTCCGCTACCGTATCCTTCCATATAGCACCCTGCTTAATCAGTTCTTCTGCCTTGGCCTTTGTCCGATTATAGACCATCACTTTATAGCCGGATTTTAGCAGATTTGCCGCCATGCTCTTGCCCATAACACCAGTGCCTATGAAACCGATAATTATCTTTTCTTTACAAAATGACATTTAATTTCCTCCTCATGTTTTCTCAAAATCACTGAATTTAAAATGCTTTAATCACTAACAATGTTGTTTTTTTAAAATAATGCAGTAATTATTGACTCAATTCCTGTAATGCTTCAGTGTAAGCTTTCATGGTTTTTTCATCAAAACAAACCATATACACCTTTTCAATACTTCCATTATCCTTTAAAAAATTAAGTATCTCTCGCATAGCAATTTTAGAAGCACGATTTAATGGGAATCTGTATGCTCCTGTGCTTATAGATGGAAATGCAATTGTTTTTATACCATTCTTAACTGCAAGCTCAAGAGAATTTCTATAGCACGAGGCAAGAAGCTCATCCTCATTCGCATTGCCTCCTTGCCAAACCGGCCCCACTGTATGTATTACATATTTTGCTGGCAACTTATATCCTTTTGTGATTTTTGCCTCACCGGTTTTACAGCCATTTAATTTGCGGCATTCCTCCAAAAGCTCCGGTCCAGCAGCACGGTGTATGGCACCATCAACGCCGCCGCCACCGAGCAATGTATTATTTGCCGCATTTACAATGGCATCAACCTTAGTCTTTGTGATATCACCTAAAACAACCTGAATCTTCTCCATTGCACCACCTCATCAATTTTTATATTGGCAGATTTTTAGATTTTTGCTCCTTTGCTTTAAAGGTTTTTAGCCGGTTTTCAATTAAAGAAAATTTCAGTTAAGTTATGTTTATAATTTATACATGCCTTTTTACTTACTAAAAATACCCATAACTACATTATATCAAATTTTGTAATAAAAATTAAATTAAAATATTTATAAAAAGTTCTTTCCCACTCTCTAAGATGTGACAAGCAAAGTGACTTTTTTGTATATGCATACATAGAGCGCTGCAGACTTAAAGAAACTTATGCATTAACCGCATAGCCGATATATTCGTTCATTACCAATCATAATTAAAGAAGAGAGCATCCTTACCAACTTTAAAACAGTTTAAGACGCTCTCTTATTTATGAGTAATTTTATAAAAAACTAAAAACAGTTTGGAAATCGCTATAGCATTTATTGTAAAATAGTTCAAACCTCATTGGCCTCGGCAAAGCCCTGTTTGAGGAACAGAAAATTCCTTTGTTTTTATTCGAACCGAAAGTAGGTTTTCAAGAAACTTTGCCAACCCATCATTGTTGTTGGTATCTGTCACATAATTTGCTTTGCTCTTTACTTCATCAGGGGCATTGCCCATCGCCACTCCTAAGCCTGCGTATTCAATCATTTCTATATCATTGATATTATCTCCAACAGCTATTATTTCTTCAGGCTTTATATTGAGTTTTTCAGATAAAACAGCAAGCCCTTTTGCTTTTGACACTCCGCCTTTTAAAATGTCAATACAATTATCTATGGCAGATGTTATGGAAATTTTATCGCCATATTTTTTTATGATTCTATCAGTAAAATCTTTTAAATCTTCCCGTCTTTCATTCCCATGAACAACTACCTTTAACGGTGCATCATCCATAGCTGCAATAGTTTTTTCAATATTTCCCGTATTTTTAACCGGTATAAAGACAAAATCCCTTAATAGATTAAAATATCCTCTCAATGAATGTTTCAATGGAGCACGTAAAAAACTTTTGAAATAATTATTGCGATAATTAGACCCCAAGTATATTTTTCCTTCTCTTGTGAAAACTTGAATTTTAAAATCTTCATAATCGGCAGCCATTCTCATAACATCTGCTGCTATTTCCTTTGGAAGAAGATTATAGATTGTATGATTTGTATTTATGTCTTTTATAATTGCTCCATCACCACAAATAAGCGGGGCGCTTATCTGTATTTTTCTCGCTATTCTAATTGCACTAATATAATGTCTTCCGGTTGATATAGTTACATTTATTCCTGCATCTTTTGCATTTTTAATTGCATGCATGGTTCGAGAAGTAATAATATGGTCACTGTTAATAAGAGTACCATCAATATCCAATGCAATCAATTTAAAATCGCCATTAAATAACCTGCAAGTATTTCCTTTACACATCATTAATTCATTCCTTTTTCTTAAACCCTATCATATAATTTATTATATCGTATTGCCACATTTTTTCAATCAAAAACGAAGATTTGCTTTTTTATTTTATTTATTGGTTATTTATGTAAGAAACTGAAATGAGCCTTATTAAAATTTAATTACGCGTTTTTTATTTTTGTACTTAAGTTTATTTTTATACTTGACTTTATTTTAATACTATGTTATGATTTACCTGAATTATTCAATATATGATAATTTACCAAATCGCCCTATCATTCTAATAGTGTTATAATTACTTATCCCCTATACCCCGGTTGTAGAAGTAATTTTTTAATCACAAAATCAGCTTTTCTTTATCATCTCTTCAGAACTGTTCAAAAAAAGCCGGGTATGTAATCCATCTATCTCATTATTGACATGTGTATTAACCAAAAAAGGGAGGTGGTTAGGCCGTTAGTTTTGCTCATAGTTTTAAAAACGGAGGCATCGTAAGATGACAACACCTCGGTACATTATTTCTCATGATGTAGGAACCAGTAGTAACAAAGCAGCCTTGATAGATTTAGGCGGAAACATCAAAGCTTACGATACCGAAAATTATCCAATCTTCTACCCGCAGGTAAATTGGGCAGAACAAGAACCTTGCTATTACTGGGAAGCTATTGTTAAAACTACCCGTCAGGTCGTGGAAAAAGCCGGTGTATCTCCTTCGGATATTATAGGTATGGTGTTTTCCACACAGGTTTTAGGTATTATTCCTATCGGCAGAAATGACGAAATCCTACATAGGGCCATTATCTGGATGGATGGAAGAGCAACTAAGCAAGCTGAACAAATCATGCGCAAATTTGGTGGAAGGCAGGTTTTTGCTGCCTTAGTTGGCACCTGTATCACAGGTAAAGATGGTATGGCCAAACTCTTATGGCTTAAAGAAAATGAACCGGAAATTTATAATAAAATGGAATGTTTTTTGGATGTTAACGGTTATCTCACCTTCCGAGCTACGGGACAGAAAGTTTTTGAATGGTCTTGTGCATCAGCTTTTGGGTTTGATCTTAAGAAAAAAGACTGGATGCGCATGGTACTAAACTATATTGGTCTAGATTTGAATAAATTTCCTCGGCTGGTCCGTTCAATTGATAAGGTAGGAGGCTTAACCTGCGAAGCAGCCGAAGCCTGTGGTCTTCTTCCGGGTACACCAGTATTTGGAGGCTGCGGAGACATGCAAAGTGCCGCCATTGGCTCTGGTGCCATTGGCGAGGGTGATGGACATATATACTTGGGAACATCTGGATGGGTTGGTGTAACAACTTCCAAAGCACCTACCGGCAGTCATGGAATAGTAACGCTGCAGTCCGGTGACCCGAACATGAATCTATTGATTGGCGAGATGGAAACAGCCGGTGCTTGTTTGGAATGGGTAAAAAATGAATTTTACAAGCATGAACAAAACGACCCTAATATTTTAAATATTTATGCTCTGATGGATGATGAAATCCGATCTGTTTCTCCTGGCGCCGACTATCTTATTTGTACACCTTGGCTTTATGGGGAACGTTGTCCTGTAACCGACCCTATTGTCCGTTCAACATTTTTTAATCTCAGCGCATCACATAGGCGCGAGCACATGCTCAGAGCTGTCTATGAAGGAGTTGCTTATAATTTGCGGTGGATTGTGGAAATTTTAGAACATAAATTTGCATTCAACATACCTGTTTTACGTGTGATAGGAGGTGGATCCAAGGGTGTCGAATGGATGCAAATGATCTCTGATATAACTAATCGTCAAGTTGAAACCCTATTACAGCCGCAAATGGCCGGTGCTGTAGGTGCAGCACTCATTGCGACCGTAGGCCTTGGTATCTACCCTGATTTTACATGTGCTAATCAATTGGTTACTGTAGATAGAATTTTTCACCCACAACCACAAAATATCCAAGTTTATAACGAGCTTTATAATACCTATAAATCGCTTTACTACTCTCTGAGGAAAGTTTACCGAAACATAAACTGTGCTCGGGTCCAAAGATTGCATCACCAGTCTACCGATTCAACAGACAAAAAATCGACAATACCTTTGTAAATCTTGAATATTAATAATCATATGGAGGTTGCTGAATATGTTAAATATGGACATTAAATCATTACCTATTTCTCTACCCGAAGATATTGATCCAAATGAATATCTAATTGCTACATATCTTGCTACTTTCCCTGCCAATGTTCCAGTAGCTTCGCTGGCCCCTGCTTTAGCTATAGAACAATCAACAGGCACGTGGGTACCTGTTCCCGGTGAAACTCCTGAAGTTCGAGCTAAACATGTGGCTAAAGTAACAGGAGTATACGAAATTCCCGATTACGAATATATGGTGCCACCAGAAACTAAAACCCGAACTTACGTTATACAGATGGCCTTTCCTGTTATTAACTTTGGTTCACAGATTCCGATGATGTTAACATCAGTGGTAGGCAATATTTCTATGGCAGGTCAAATAAAACTGCTGGACATCTCCTTCCCTAAAAAATACGTAGAGGGTTTCCATGGACCAAAATTTGGTATTGAAGGTATTCGTAAGCTCCTAAATATACCAAAACGCCCAATTCTAAATAACATGATAAAACCTTGTACCGGTTATAGTGCTGAAGTAGGTCAAAGGCTTTTTTATGAAGCTGCTGTTGGTGGAGTGGATATAGTAAAGGATGATGAATTACTGGCAGATGCAGTATTTAATCGAATTGAAGACCGTGTTCGTCTTTATATGGAAGCTGAAAAACGTGCTTATGAAGAAAAGGGTGAACATACCCTTTATACGGTAAATGTCACCGATGAAATCCCAAAAGTCTTTGAAAATGCAAAGCGCGCTATAGATCGCGGTTGTAATGCTATTATGGTCAACTTTATAGTTACCGGTTTTCCTGTTCTCAGAGCATTAGCAGAAGATCCTAATATAAATGTACCTATTTTGGCTCATATGGATTTTGCCGGCACTACTTATATGTCTCCTGAATATGGGTGGAGTTCTCATCTCATTCTAGGAAAACTTGCGCGGCTTGCCGGTGCGGATATAGTAGTTCATCCTGCTCCTTATGGAAAAGCTACAGTCCTGAAGGAAAAATATATGAAAGTTGCATACAACCTTGCTTTTCCGATGTTTGACATCAAGCCGGCTTTCCCGATGCCTTCCGGCGGCATTACTCCGGCTGTTGTTCCGGAAGTCATAAAAGATCTAGGTCTTAATATAGTAATCGGAGCCGGCGGCGGAATACATGCTCATCCACAAGGACCCACCGCCGGAGCTCGAGCTTTTCGCCAAGCTATAGATGCAGCTATGAATAAATTACCGCTTGAAGAAGCGGCCAAAAAATATCCCGAATTAGATGCTGCTTTAAAGGCTTGGAAAAATCCCTTTGCTGCATTTGGCAAATAAAATACAAGGAGTGACTGATGTGATTAATCAAAAATATGCCGTAACTGAGTGGCACGATACTCAAGATATTTTAAATCGCCTCGATAAGCTTGTTACAAGTCCTTTGAGAACCATCAATCGTAAAAAAATGAATGATTATTTGGGATATTTTAATACAAAGTGCAATAAATCAAAGGTTTTAACAGATATGGCTAAACAATTTATTCCAGGCGGCGTGCAACACAACCTTGCATTTAATTATCCCTTTCCCCTGGCTATCAAAAAGGCTGAAGGTGCTTACTTATGGGATGTAGATGGAAATCGCTACATAGATTTCCTTCAAGCCGGTGGTGCAACGCTACTTGGCAGTAATTATGAACCTGTAAGGCAAAAAGTCATCGAGTTAATCAAGACCTGTGGCCCGGTCACCGGACTATTTCATGAATATGAACTCAAATTGGCAGAACTTATAAACAAGCACATGCCTTCAGTAGAAATGTTTCGAATGCTAGCTAGTGGCACTGAAGCTGATATGGCCGCTATTCGTATAGCTCGCACATTTACTGATAAACGTAAAATTATTAAAATGGGCGGAGCCTATCACGGATGGAGCGACCAACTAGTTTATGCCCTTCATATGCCATGGACTGGTGCGTTCGAGGCTCATGGAATTCCGTCAGGCTGCTATGCTGATACGCAAGAGTTTTTCCCAAATGATATTGATGGACTTCGTGAACTGTTAGAGAAAAATGCTGATGAAGGTGGGACAGCAGCAGTTATAATCGAGCCGATAGGCCCTGAAAGCGGCACACATCCATTGTTTAAAGATTTCAATAAAAAAGTTCGCGAACTTTGCGATGAATTTGAAACACTGTTAATTTTTGATGAAGTTGTCACAGGTTTTCGCATGGGTATGGGTGGTGCCCAAGGCTATTTTGATGTCAAACCCGACCTTACTGTTTTTGGCAAGATTATCGCCGGCGGTTATCCTGGCGCAGGAGGTGTTGGCGGAAGGCGTGATGTTATGGCGTGTCTTGCTTCAGGCGTAGAAGGCACTAAGAAGCGGGCCTATGCAGGCGGGACCCTGTCCGCTAATCCTTTAAGCTGTGCAGCAGGATATTTTGCATTACTTGAAATAGAAAAAAATAATGCCGCCATAAAAGCAGCCAAAGCAGCCGATAAGCTTTGTGCTGGTTTGCAGACATTGATTGATAAATACGAACTTCCTTTTGTAGTTTACAATCAAGGATCCATATGCCATTTAGAAACTTCAGGTTTGATGTTTGTTGATGTGAGGCAACCTGGTTTTGTTCAACAAATAAACAACCGCAAGCGAGTTTTAGAGGAAATTGGAGCTGCATATACAGCAGAAGGTCTTATTACACTGGCTGGCAGTCGGCTATATACTAGCATGGCCGACACCGATGAAGTGATTAACGAAGCTCTAGAAAAATTTGAAAGGGTTTTTAAAAATATATAATTTGTCAATGACTTCTAAGCAGGAAATGTTGGGGTTTTATAAGAATAAAACCCCAACATTTCTTTTAGGCCATCCTTGTCTATAAATTTTACCTTTTAGCTGTTTAATATTTTGGAAAGTTACAAAATCAAATTATATAAAACGGTAATCCTTGATTAAATAACTTAAAAGGCTTATTATAAACTTAAGAACACTTTTGTACTTAAATACATTTTTAAAAATCATACTCAAATCAGGCAAGGAGGCAATCATGGAAATTACTGATCTTTCTCGACGTGAACGAAAAAAACTTGAAAGCAGAGCACGAATTTTAAAGGCTGCCCGTAGGTTATTTCAGGAAAAAGATTATGATAGTACTTCTATAGAAGAAATTGCTGAAATGGCTGATGTTTCAAAAAGCACTTTTTTTAATTACTTCCCTACTAAGGAAAGCCTCTTAGACGGAATTGCTGCTGATGAAATTGCTGAGATTCAGTTTTTAATCGAAGCTGATCTGTTTGGTGTAACCAGCCCCGTGGAAAAAATCCGCATTGTAATGAAACACTTTGCAACTGATAGCTCTACATATTTGAAAGTAACTCGCAAAGTAATTTGGGCCACGGTTTTTCGTTCTGACGGATTTCCTATGCCAGTAATGGAAATGGAAAAAATACTTGTAGAACTTATCAATGAAGCTCAGGAAAAAGGTGAAATTCGAAAAGATTTAAAATCTTTAGAGATAGCTTCTGCTATTATGGGAATGTACTTTGCTGCTTTTTTCCATTGGATTCGAGAAGAACAAGACTCTCTTGAAACTCCGGAATTTGTTCTTGATTACATTCTCGATATGCTCTTTACGGGAATCGCCGGTGCAAACTTTGAAAATAATATTTGTAAAAACTCCGGGGCTCAGTCTTGAAAGCCCGGAGTTTTTGTTTTAACCTGCTTAATTCCCCACAGCGCCGGAGCATTGTTTTCAGTTTTACCTAGTTTTTAGTTTTCGTTCATTAAGTTCCTTATCATCCAGCAATTTTGCCCGGAATATTGCGTCATCACCAAACCGGTCTTTAATTTCATCCATAACTCTGTTTAATTTCCGCTTCTTTTTTTCATTATCAAACAAAGATACTTGATCGAATTCCTTGACCAGATTAGAAAGGCTCACCCCTAAAAGCCTTAGGGGAGTTTTCCCATCCCAATTACTGTAAAGGAGTTTTCTGGAAGCATTATAAATGTCCTCGGTGCTGTTTGTATAAAAAATAGTAACTGAGCGTGTAATGGTATCAAAGGAAGCATATCTTAATGTAACGGTAACGGTACGGCCCATATAGTTTTCCCTACGGACCCTTCGCCCCACCTGCTCTGACAAGAACAGCAGCACTATCTCCGCATCATCAAAGGATGTTATATCTTTGGGCAGGGTAATAGAATGGCCCATAGACTTGGCGTCATCCATAGAATGTGGGTTTACAGCACTATCATCAATACCATTTGCCCAAAGGTGTAAATAACTGCCGTTTAAACCGAAGGCCTTCTCTAAAAACTCCTGTGGAGCTTCTGCCAAATCTCCTATTGTTTTTATATTCATTCGTTTAAGTTTTTCTGCCATACGCCTTCCTACTCCAAATAATTCATTTACAGGTAGGGGCCAAAGCAGTTTTGGCACATCTTCCGCAGTCAACACAGTAATAGCATTAGGTTTTTTCATATCTGAAGCCATTTTAGCCAGAAGTTTGTTACATGATACTCCTATAGAACATAATAAATCAAGCTCTTTGGCAATATCAGCCTGTATTTTACGTGCAATAGCCACAGAATCGCCAAAAAGTCTTTCACATCCGGTAACATCAAGCCAAGCCTCATCAATGCTGAAAATTTCTATCTGAGGAGAAAATCTTCCCAGAATGCTCATCACTTTTTGGCTGGTTTTTAAGTATAAATCATAATCGGGTTTTATAAAAACCGCTTGCGGACATAGCTTTTCTGCCTGCCATTTAGGCATGGCCGTCTTTACTCCATATCGACGAGCTTCATATGATGCTGTTAAAATAATACCGTTCCTCTTTTTCGGGTCTCCTGCCACCATTACAGGCTTACCTTTAAGGCTTGGATCCTTTGCCTGATGGCAGGAAGCATAAAAGGCATTCATGTCCACATGTAAAATAGGAAACACTGACACCACCCTCTGCCAAACATATGTTCTGTAACTATTCTATCATCCATTTACATTAAAATCAATATGCTGTGCACCGGAGTCAGTGTCATACAAAAGTTGGTGACGCTTTATCTCAAGTCTTTTACTCGCCGGGCTTTTCCTTCAAAACGCTTCAAGGAATTGGGTGCTACCAATCTTACCTTGGCATTTAGCCCTAACACCGTATAAAGTCGATGAACAATACGTTTTTCTAAAGCCTCCAGTTCTTTAAAGCGGTCAGTAAAAATTTCTTCAGTGACTTCCACCTGAACTTCCAGTTCATCCATATATCCGTTTTTAGTTACAACCAGCATATAATTAGGGGTAAGACCTTCGGATTGGACCAAAACGCTTTCTATTTGAGATGGAAATACATTTACGCCTCGTATTATAAGCATATCATCGGTTCGCCCCGATATCTTCTTCATGCGCATACTCGTCCTACCGCAGCGGCATGGTTCCGGATTTAATGAAGATATATCTCTTGTTCTATATCGGATTATAGGGAGAGCTTCCTTTGTCAATGTTGTAATGACTACCTCCCCTTCTTCTCCATAATCCTTAGGCTCTTCAGTTACCGGGTCAATGATTTCAACAATGAAATGATCCTCTGCTATATGCATACCGTCTTGAAATTGACATTCGCCGGAAACTCCTGGTCCCATTACTTCACTAAGCCCATAATTATCGGTAACAAGAATCCCCCATTGTTTCTCTAGCTCTTGCCGCATTTCCTCAGTACAGGCTTCAGAACCAAAGAGGCCATATTTTAATGGGAGTTTTTTTGGAGCAATATCCATTTTTTCCGCCACCTCTGCCATATATAAGGCATATGACGGAGTTGAAATCAATGCTGTAGCTTCAAAGTCCTGCATAAGCATAATTTGTCGTTCGGTATTTCCTACCGACACAGGTATTACAGCCGCTCCTACTTTCTCAAGCCCATAATGAAGGCCAAAGGCTCCTGTGAAAAGCCCATAACCAAAAGCAACCTGAGCCATATCCTTATTAGTTACACCGGCCTGAGTTACCACTCTGGCAACAAGTTCAGACCAGGTTTCAAGATCATTACGAGTATAGCCTACTACCGTAGGTTTTCCTGTAGTGCCTGAAGAAGCATGCACTCGTAATAATTCATCCTTGGAAACAGCAAAAAGTCCAAAAGGATAATTATCTCTCAAGACATCCTTTGTTGTAAAGGGAAGTTTTCTAATATCGTCCAGTTTACGAATATCCTGAGGGTGAACCCCCATTGAATCTAGAGTTTTTCTATAATAAGGCACATTATCGTAAACTCTTTTTACTGTTGCTTTTAGCCGTTCCAACTGGATTTCTTCAATGTCCTTTCGTGATGCACACTCCCACTTTTTATTCCAAATTATTGGCACTTGGCCCCTCCTCCTTTTTTATGCAGCTATAATTTATGTGAATCATTTAAGATAAATAGATTTACACGTCTAACAGCAGGAGGAAGATTATTAAAAGTCTAATTTTAATCACTGTCCATCCTACCGTGCTACATTTTTTATTTATCAAATCACATCTGAAATCCTGTATCCTACCACCATACAATTTCTTTAATCATTTTTTAAAATTTACACATAATAAATATAAAATAGCAAACTCCGCCTTTATTGTCAATACTTCAAAACTTTATGATTCATGTCAAATTATTTGTTATATGACCTAAGGTGATTTTGCACTATCAATTTTTAAAATGCTGATAATCACAACTTTTGTTCAGTTGTATTTATTTAAGCCAAACTAATTTTCCGTCTTCTTATCATCTACGATTTTTATAATTAGATTTCTATTCCTCGGACCATCAAATTCGCAGAAAAAGATTCCCTGCCATGTACCTAAAACCAATCTTCCATCTTCGATAATAAGCATTGCAGTATCTCCAATCAATGAAGCTTTTATGTGGGCATCGGAATTTCCTTCAGCATGCCTGTAACTGTCTTTGTATGGAATCAATTTACTTAAAGTTTCCAATATATCATTGGCAACATCTGCGTCAGCACTCTCGTTAATAGTAACTGCAGCAGTTGTGTGTGGTACCAAAATATAACAAATTCCACTTTTGACACCTGACTCGATGACACTCTTTTGTACAATCGAAGTTATATCCAACATCTGATTTCGCCGGTCAGTCTTAATTGCGATTTTTCTCATACACATTACCTCCAAGGTTTCAATCTATACTATAGAAAGTATGTAATTATATTTCGTTACATAAAGCAAAAAATCCTTTGTCATATTTTAAATTGAAGGATAATCTATTTTAAAGTAGAATACGATAAGATAAGCACAACATAAATAATTGGGGACGGAACCGTCCCCAATTATTCACAATTATTCACGCTATTTTCTTCATGCCTCTAGTATTTTCTGCCGCTTGCTTGACCTCTTCGAGACTCTTCTCAAAACTTGCCTCCATAGCCGCTGAAATAGCTCCTTCAAAGAAGGGTGAATCTGCTAGTTGTGTCTTGGATTTTATAGGCTCTTCTAAACTTTCAATAGCCATTTCTGCACTCATTACCGCACTGCCCAGATCCGGAATAATTAATACACCGTCACCGTCAAAGACCTCCATAACTTTTTCTTCAATTAGAAAGACATCGGTGCCCAGTCTGTTATCTGATGTGCCGGCAGCTACTTCAATTTTTATTTTACCTCTTATAACTTGCTCTATTATTTCCTTAGCTCCATCTGCCATTTTTTTACTATGTGATACTAATACGATACCAACCAATGCATCACCCCATTTCACTTTGACAATATTTATCAATTATTTTTATCGTGTATTGCCTTGTATACTGCCGCTAACATAATATAGCAGGAAGTAGCACCCGGGTCCTGATGACCAATACTTCTTTCCCCTAGGTAACTAGCTCTTCCTTTTTTTGCAATTATGCCTTTAGTGTATTCTACCCCATCTTTTGCTGCTTTTACTGCCTCTTCCATGAGTTTTATATCTACAGGTGATGATTTTTTCAATACTTCTACCGCAGGTTCTAAAGCATCTATTATGGTTTTCTCGCCCTTTTCGGCTTTCCCACGCATCTTAATGCCTTCAAGAGCAGCATCCAAAATTATTGGCAAATCATTAAAATCAAGTTCTTTTTTAGCTCCAACTGCTTGACCTGCCCTCATAAATGCTGTACCGTATAAGGGGCCGGAAGCGCCACCGACGGTCGATACCAGCGTCATTCCTACGGTTTTCAAAATACTACCACAGTCCTTATCACCCATTGTGGATATTTTTTCATTGACAGCTTTAAAACCTTTTGACATATTTATACCGTGATCAGCATCACCAATAGCTGAATCAAGTTCCGTCAAAAAATCCTTATTTTCCTGAATATCATATGCTATCAGATTTATAATTTCGATTAATTCTGCACTATTTACTGCCAAGTCTCCCGTCTCCTTTCCAAAGATGCATCACAATTGTCTTAAAGCAGGAGTATCAGCCTGGGCATCCAATAATTGTTTTAATTCATCATCCAATTTTAATAAGGTGATTGATGCTCCGGCCATTTCAATTGAGGTCATGAATTCTCCTACAAAGGTTTTGTATACTGAAATTCCTTTTTCTTTTAATATTTGACTTACTCTACGATTCATTATGAACTGTTCCATAAGCGGTGTGGCACCAAGGCCATTTATCATTACCGCTACTTCATCCCCTGATTTATAGGGGATATCATTTATTATTTTATCCATTAAATGATCCACTAACTCATCAGCTTTCATGATATGTGTACGCTTAGTTCCAGGTTCTCCGTGAATGCCCATACCTATTTCCATTTCATCCTCTGCCAGAGTGAAAGTAGGTTTCCCTGCAGCAGGTACTATGCAAGGTGTTAGTGCCATTCCCATGCTTCTGGTGTTTTTAATAACTTTTTCCGCCACCGCTTTTACGTCTTCCAGAGTTCCTCCGGCTTCAGCCTTTGCTCCTGCAATCTTGTGCACAAAAACCGTTCCGGCAATGCCGCGCCGACCTGTTGTGTAAAGGCTATCTTCAACGGCTACATCATCATTTACCAACACACTTGCCACTTTGATTCCCTCAGCTTCAGCCATTTCTCCTGCCATCTCAAAATTCATAACATCACCGGTATAGTTTTTTATTATCAGTAACACACCGGCACCGCCATCAACGGCCTTTATTGCTTCAAAAACTTGGTCTGGGGTTGGGGATGTAAAGACAGCACCGGCAACTCCGGCATCAAGCATGCCCTTACCTACAAAGCCAGCATGTGAAGGCTCATGGCCACTGCCTCCGCCTGATACCAGTGCAACTTTTCCCTTCACCGGCGCATTAGCCCTTACAATAACATCAAAACCATCGAGTTTTCGCACATACTGTGGGTAGGCCGCCGCCATACCTTCCAACATCTCTTGTACGACATTTTCGGGATTATTAATAATCTTTTTCATAGAAACCCTCCTAAAAAAAATGATTTATACTATATATATTAATAGCATAAATCATACCAACAGTAAAAGCCTTAATAAATGCACCTTTTATAATTTTTAAAAATAATAGTTGGTAATTTATATCAACCTGCATCTTTTACTACTTCACGAATAATGTCATAATTATCATCGTATGCAACAACAAAACCATTAATTACCGAACTACCTTTTTTGTTATCTTTATAATTTATAAAAGCATTTTTTAGTTTTTCTATTGTTTCCGGATCCAAATCAGGACGAACTGCTATGCAGTCTTTTGGTATCGGATCGGTCTGAGCTAAATATACAAGCTTACTTACATCAATGCCTCTATGTTTTGCATCTTCTATCGCTTCGGAATAAGTAGCACCTACTTTAATTGAGCCTGACATCACCGCTTCTACTACATTACTATGTGTTCCAAGAAATAATTGTTCTTGCAAATCTCTGTCAGGATTTATTCCTGCCTTTTTCAAAAGCATCCTTGGATAAGCATAGCCGGAAGCTGATTTAGGGTCTACAAAAGCCACCCGCTCCCCTTTTACATCTTTTAAATCTTTTATGCCGGAGTCTATTGTTGTAATAATAAACCCCAAATAGCTGGGTGCTCCATTTACAACAGGTGTTGCTAATGGAATTATCGAAGCTTTATTTCTGGCATTTACATAGGCTAAAGGCGAAAACCATCCCACATCAACGATACCATCGATTAAGCTGTTAGACAGTGCATCATAGTCGGTAGCTACCAGAACTCTTGGGATAAGACCAATTTTATTACATATTGCATTAATAACAGGAAGGTATAAAGACTTTATAACTTCAGGACTTAAGGCAGGATTTATGCCAAAAATTATTTCATCTTTGCTTTTTAGATAAGTAGACTGTTTCTGCAAAGAGTACACCTTTTGTACTAGTTTCTCGGCTATCGCCAAAAGCTCATCATTGCATTTTTCTTGATCCTTTATCAGAAAAGCTACCTTTGTGGTGGAATCCGCAGTTGATGCGGTCTTTTCTGAAAGCGTCATGAATATCTCCGTTAAGTATTCCGTAACCTTTGCTTGTTCTTCAGAAGAATCGAATAGTTTGCTGTTAAGCTCTGATATATCCTCAAATACAGCAACAGCTTCATTCATTACATTTTTTCCTATTTGCATCTTTGCATTTGTGTTTTGTAATCCGGTAACACCTTCTTTAGATATTTGGCATGCCTTAACTATGCCTTCGTTTATCATATCAGCAGTGTCATGTATCTCTTGAGCTTTTTCTCTGCTCCGTTCCGCCAGCTTTCTAATTTCATTTGCAACAACACTAAAGCCTCTACCGGCCTCGCCGGCTCTAGCTGCTTCTATGGCAGCATTTAGGGCTAGCAAGTTCGTCTGCTGTGCTATATGCTTAGTAAAATCCACAAAATCTTTTACTTTTTCTGTAAGCCCCAATAAGGCTTCAATTTCAGCGGAAGATTTATCTATTTGAGAAGTAACCTGTGTCAAGGCATCCTCTACTTCAATTATAGCCGTACTTCCCTCTTCCACCTTTTTTAAGTAATCCCTTGATATTTGAGAAACCATTGAGGCTGTTTCTTTTAATTTTGATGCTAAAAGCGATAGACCTTTAAGCTCTTCTGACCCGCTAGCTGCATTTGCGCTTATCTCCTGAGAATGGCAAGATATATCGTCAATGAATCTCACCAAATTTTTTACCGTATCAGCATTTTTTGCAACTATCCACTTTAATTCATGAGCATCATAACCCACTTGCTCACTCAAATGAAGTATTTCACTTTGATTGGCTTGGCTGTTAGAGGTCAAAACCGCATTGTCAATATTAGATTTCAAGTTTAACATTTTTTGGCCCCTTTTCAATATACTTTACTCAACTATACCATATCTTCTAGCTTTTGCCGCAACGGTTTTATGAGTTATCCCTAAGGCCTTACCGGCGGCATTAAAGCTTTTATATTTTTTTAAAGCCACTTTTATTATGGCCTTTTCATAATCATCAAAGGTAGCCAACTCTCCATCTATGTTCAAGTTTATAAGGGGTTGTTTTTTCTCTATAACCTTTCCGGTTATATATTGGGGAAGATCCCAAGCGTCGATTATTTCGCTATCAATCAGATTTATAACTCGTTCGATAATATTCTCTAATTCTCGAATATTTCCAGGCCAATCGTAATTGTATAAATATCCAATAGCTCTTTTTGACATAATTTTATTTTTCAAGCCTAACTTTTTACAGAGCTTTTCAAGAAAATGCTCGACAAGTAAAGGAATGTCATCTTTTCTCTCTCTTAGGCTTGGCAGCATTATAGGTACCACATTCAATCGATAGTAGAGATCTTCACGAAAATCGCCTTTGCTTACCATTTCCCTTAAATTTCGATGGGTTGCAGCTATTATTCTGACATCAGTTTTTAAAACCTGATTTCCCCCTACTCTTTCAAATTCCCGCTCCTGTAAGACTCTAAGAAGTTTTGCTTGTAAATTTTTATCTAATTCACCTATTTCGTCAAGAAATATGGTGCCGCCATTTGCTAATTCAAACTTACCGATTTTTTGATAAATAGCGCCGGTAAAGGCACCTCTTTCGTGGCCAAAAAGTTCACTTTCCATTAAATTAGCCGGTATACCGGGACAATTTACCTTTATAAAAGGCCCTTTACAGCGGCTGCTAGCACGGTGGATTGCTTCGGCTACCAATTCTTTTCCCGTACCGCTTTCTCCTTGTAAAAGAACAGTAGAAGAAGTTTTGGCTGCCTTAGCAGCAATCCCTAAAGCCGCCAATAACTTTTCACTGCGACCAATAATATTGCTAAAGGCTTCATCGAGTTTAAATGTTTCTTTTTGAGATATTTTGAAACCTAACTCGTTCTTTTGGCTATAATCTAATAATTGTTCAGAAAGTAGCAATCCCATTTGGGAAGCATGCTTGTTAAAAATTATAGAATATCCTGCGATTTCACCTTCAACAAATATTGGATTAACATCTGCCGATATAATTTTTTGTTCGTCTTTTTTTGCCGATCCCTTAACCCTAATCCTGTTAAATGACCCACCCCTCAAATCTATGCCTGGAATAACTTCTTGAATTAAATTACCAATGATATATTGTTTTTTTATGCCCGTTAAATCCTCTACAATTCTATTGCACTGTATTATGTTGCCTTGTATATTTGTGACGATAAGGCCAAGACCTATACTGTCAAAGATTTTATCAGCTTTAATCATATTTTCTTCTAAAATATCATCCACCTGCTCTAATTCTGCAGAATTCTGGGGCAATAAATCGCGTTTAAGCAATTCTTCAAAACATTCTATTGCATCATTTGCATTTGGCCCCTTTGCTACTATTGTAATACATTCTCCGGGCTTTATATTCAATGAGTGAATAGCCATCAATGCAGTAGCAGGCACTTCCCTCCCGGCTTGATTGCGGATATATACGCTCGTGCCCATTGTATTTTCTATCTCATAAGCCTTTTGGACTATCATTGCCGCAGCTCTGATATGCATTCCTTTAGGATGGGTAAAAACAGCATTTTTTTGAAACAAGGCTTTTCACCCTTTCGCTTCTGTCCAAAAATTATATTTATGTTTTTATTCAGCATTTCCCGTAGCAATTACATCAATGCCTGTTCCAACTACATTTTCTGCAACTACATCACCAACTTTAACAGGTTGAGCTACTACAATATCTTTTAATTCAAACATAGCTTTCTTCAATAATTTTTTAGGAATAGGCTCTTTTGTCTTTACCGGCAGTACTCTGCCACCTTGAAGTTTTAACGTTGTAGTAAGTATCCTTCGCGGGTCTAATACTTCATTTTTAGCATATTCTATACCGCGTTTACAACCATAATTTTCTATATTGACAACTTCGTTGTCTACAACTTTTACATCGATTTGACATCCTTTCGGACAAATAATACAAGTCACTGTTTTATTAATTTCCATTATCCACACCTTCTTCCTGAAGGGAAAATTTTAAGGTCTTAATATCTTTATTTGCAAGTTCTTCTTTTTTAAGTTCAATATTTATCATTTCGCTAGGCTTTATGTGCTGGAGTACTTTTGCACGGATAAGGCCATCTTCCGATTCTATAAATAAACGTGCCTTTTCCATAGGTCTTGTGCTACGCATAAAAAAGTTTTGTTTTTCATCCAGAATATTTTCAGCATCAATCAATTGCGGCACAACATATCTAATATCAGAACCTGGTGAAACCTTAATGAATTTTTGCTGTGGCATCTTATTTTTCAGGTAATTTACGGCGCCACGGCCTGCAAGCCTTGATTCCATAGTAACAAAATCTACTAAGTCATGAACATGGACTACGTTGCCGCATGCAAAAATTCCAGGTACCGAGGTTTCCATTCTCTGATTTACCACCGGCCCCCCGGTAACATTATCTATTTGAATATCAGCCATCTTTGAGAGCTCATTTTCCGGAATCAATCCTACTGATAGCAGTAAAGTATCACAGCTAATAAATTTTTCGGTTGACGGAATAGGATTTAGTTTATCATCCACTTGAGCAATTGTTACACCTTCAACTCTATTTCTGCCATGGATGTATGTGACAGTATGGCTTAAAAGCAGTGGAATATCAAAATCCTCCAAGCACTGGACAATATTTCGCGTAAGGCCGTTTGAGTAAGGCATTATTTCCGCTACACATTTTACCTTTGCCCCCTCAAGAGTAAAGCGACGCGCCATGATAAGACCTATATCACCTGAGCCTAAAATAACTATTTCCTTGCCGGGCATGTAGCCTTCGATGTTTACAAATCTCTGGGCGGTGCCTGCCGTAAAAATCCCTGCAGGACGGTAGCCCGGAATATTTATAGCACCCCTGGTTCTTTCCCTGCATCCCATGGTAAGTATTACTGCATCAGCTTTGATTTGGAGCAATCCTTTTTTATGACTGACAGCGATTATTTGCTTATCTTCTGTCAAATCTATAACCATAGTATCTAGCAAGACTTCTATACCTATTTCCTCAAGCTCTTTAATGAATCTGTCGGCATATTCGGGACCTGTAAGTTCTTCTTTGAAAACATGAAGACCAAAACCGTTATGGATACACTGTTGTAAAATTCCTCCCAGACCGGAATCCCGTTCTATAAGCAAAATATCCTTTGCACCATGTTTTTTTGCTTCAATTGCAGCAGCAAGCCCTGCAGGACCACCGCCTATTATTACAAGTTCTTTAGTTATCATTTTGGTCACCGCCTTCGTCCTGTAGAAATTCCTTTATACGACCAACCAGCATATTTGAACCCGGACCCTTTTTAGTTATTTCCAAAGGATCTGCTCCAAGTTCTTTTGTTAATATTTCCAGCACTCTCGGAGAGCAAAAACCTCCTTGACACCGTCCCATGCCGGCACGAGTTCTCCTTTTTACCGCATCTATACTGCGAGCACCTACCGGCCTCCTTATAGCATCAATAATTTCCGCTTCGGTAACAGTTTCGCATCTGCAAATCACATGGCCGAATGCAGAATTTTGTTCAATAAGCTTTCTACGTTCTTCACTGCCTAATTCCCTAAACCTGTATTTTTTTGGCCTATGAGGAATAAAATCTTTTTTCTTTTTTAAATCAAGGCCTGCTTCTTGCAGTATATCTTTTACCATAAGTGCTATAGCAGGTGCTGAAGTTAGGCCAGGTGACTGTATACCGCCCACGTTGATAAAGCCTTTAACCAATTTAGATGCTTCAATTATAAAGTCATTAGTGTTAGACACTGCTCTTAATCCTGCAAAAGATGTGATTACATTTTTTAAAGGCAGATTAGGCACAAGTTTCCTTCCGCCGCTTATAATTTCTTCGATCCCGGCAGCATTTACACTTGTGTCATATTTATCTTCAATATCGTTTGAATTGGGGCCTATAAATATGTTTCCATCAACAGTCGGGCATACTAAAATACCTTTAGATATTTTAGTCGGAGTTGGGAAAATTGCTTTTTTTACCATGTTTCCAAATTGCTTATCAAATATGAGATATTCACCTTTGCGAGGAGTTATAGTATATTCTTCGGCGCCAGCCATTTTTGAAATCTCATCGGCAAATAGGCCGGCGGCATTTATCACATATTTTGTTTTAATGTTTCCCTTTGGAGTTTTTACCAAAAAACAGTAGTCTCCCATTACTTCTATATCAGTTACCGGCGCATTGAGCCAAAATTTTACTCCATTTTGATTGGCGTTTTCCGCTAAAGCAATAGTAAGCTCATACGGGCAAACCAGTCCACCGGTCGGAGCATCAAGTGCTGCTCGAGCATCGGGATTTAGATTAGGTTCTAAAGCATGTAGTTCATCTTTTCCAATAATTCTTAAAGGATTTACGCCATTAGTCTTGCCTTTCTTAAGCAATTCATCAAGAGCATTCACTTCTTCTTCGTTTACAGCAACAACAAGAGAGCCATTCATTTTAAATGGTACATCAAGTTCTTCACACAGCGCAGGATAAAGCTTATTTCCCGCTACATTGAGTTTTGCTTTCCATGTACCCGGTGTTGCATCAAAACCGGCATGCACTACAGCACTATTAGCTTTGCTGGTGCCACAAGCCACATCCTCTTCTTTTTCCACTAAAGTAATATTGATATCATAGCGAGACAGCTCACGAGCAATTGAACAACCAGTTACTCCTGCCCCAATAATTACTATGTCTTCCATTTTATTCCTCCCCAAATTAGGAAAACCACACCCTATATAAAGGTGTGGTTCTCCTTATTCTCCGCCACAGCTTCTAAATCCTATTGCATCTTTTTTTTCACTGAAAAAGTAGATTTTATTATTTATCTTCCCAATCCATTGACCGTTTTACGGCTTTCTTCCAACCCTTATATAAGCGTTCTTTTGTATCAATATCCATTTGAGGTTTGAAAGTTCTGTCTATCTGCCATTTAGCCGAAATATCATTTTTATCTTTCCAGTAGCCCACTGCAAGGCCGGCAAGATAGGCAGCACCTAGTGCCGTAGTTTCAATTACCTTAGGTCTGTCAACGGGAACACCTAAGATGTCAGACTGGAATTGCATCAAGAAGTTATTGGCAACTGCTCCGCCATCAACTTTTAGACTCTTCAAAGTGATACCAGAATCTTTCTGCATGGCTTCCAGTACATCACGGGTCTGATAGCAAATAGACTCCAGAGCTGCTCTGACAATATGTTCTCTTTTTGCGCCGCGGGTAAGTCCAAGAATAGCGCCACGTGCATACATATCCCAGTAAGGTGCTCCAAGCCCAACAAACGCAGGTACCAGATATACGCCATTGTTGTCTTCCACTTTTGTTGCAAGTTCTTCACTCTGAGCGGCATTATCAAGCACTCTGAGCTCATCGCGCAGCCACTGTATTACAGCACCGGCTATAAAGATGCTTCCTTCTAAAGCATACTCGACCTTTCCATCTGCACCCCAGGCAATTGTAGTAAGAAGACCACTCTTGGATTCAACAGCCTTCTCACCGGTATTCATCAACATGAAGCAACCTGTTCCATAGGTGTTCTTAGCCATACCGGGAGCATAGCAAGCCTGACCGAACAAAGCAGCCTGCTGATCTCCTGCATCACCGGCTATTGGAATTTCTCCACCAAACACTTCCGTAGTTGTATATCCATAAATGTGACTTGACGGCATAACCTTAGGAAGCATTGCTCTTGGTATATTTAACTCTTTGAGTATTTCATCATCCCAATCCAGTTTATGGATATTAAATAACATTGTTCTGGAGGCATTGCTATAGTCGGTAACATGGACTTTACCACCCGTCAGGTTCCATATAAGCCATGTATCAATGTTGCCGAATAACAATTCACCCTTTTCAGCCTTTTCCCTGGCACCTTCAACATTATCGAGAATCCATTTTACTTTAGTTCCTGAAAAATAAGCATCAACGACTAAGCCAGTCTTCTCTCGAATTTTTTCCGTAAGGCCGCGAGCTTTCAGGTCATCACAAATCTGAGCAGTTCTGCGGCACTGCCACACAATAGCATTATAGACAGGTTTTCCCGTATTCTTATCCCATACAACCGTAGTTTCTCTCTGGTTTGTAATGCCTATGGCGGCAATATCATTCACCGATAGGCCACATTTTAAAAGCACCTCTTTGGCAACACCTATTTGGCTTCCCCAAATTTCCATAGCATCGTGTTCGACCCAGCCGGGTTTTGGATAAATCTGAGTGAATTCCCGATTGGTAACACCCTTGATCAAGCCCTTCTCATCAAAAATGATAGCCCTCGAACTGGTTGTTCCCTGGTCTAAAGCCATAATGTACTTAGGCACTATACATTACCTCCCTGTGATATATTATTTTATTTGAAATATGTGAAAACTTATAATAATCTAATTATTATGCATCATTCATGGTGCAATATTATTTTATATAATAATAATTGTTATAATTTTGTGTATTTAAGATTTACACATATAGGCAATAAAGAATAAATCCTCCTAAAACTCCTCCAATAATTGCATTTATTATCATACCTATACCTTTACCTACATCGTCACCTGATAGAGCCGAAGCAACAAATAATCCTGTTCCGCCTGCCCATGCCATATCTATCCAAGCATCACCAGACTGAAAGATTAAACCCACACCGTGGTTGAGAGTCCATGTTGTCCCAACTATAAAGCCGGCAGCAAGCCAACCACCGATAGGTCCGAAGTTATCACAGAGTTTCCCCCATACGAGTCTGAGTAAAAACGGAAATATAAAACCACCAGCCATAGTAGCAATAATCTTTGGAAATGCCATTTTATGACCTCCCCTATTTTTTAATCAAATTACATAGAGATGTCTTTTTTCGAGGCATCTCTTTCTGCCCAAGTCTTCTCGACTGCAACCGCAACAGTACCCCCTATAATACCACCGATAACCACAAAAGCTAATGTCGGTAAAGAAGCCACTCCAGCTGCAGAACCTTTAAGAAATACGTCTCTCATTGTACCGGTTATTGCTATGCCAAGGGCCATATCAACAAATGCACCTTCGTTGGCGATAAGACCCAAAAAGTGATTTAAAAACCACATAACCGAGATAATTATAAAACCAGCAAACCAGCCTCCTCCAATACCATACGTGTCTGCAAAAGCTCCCCATACTGACATTACGAAAATACCGGCAATTGCAAAACCAATGATTGATCCAAGGTTTTTCACTAATGTCACCTCCATTTTTTTTAACCTCTTAGTGATTACAACAGATTGAAACATTGCTAATTTTTATTACATGAGCCACCCCCTTTTTTGATTAAATTTAGGTAAATTAAAAGTCCTTCCAAGGCAAATAATTTGACACAAAGATATCGTCATACTATTCACCCAGGAAGGACTTTCTCCTTATCTCCAAGTCCTCAAAAGGTATAGTCCCATATATCCTCTTTTGTAACTGATATAGCCCAAGCCCCTTCTTTTATAGCTGCCTCTACTTCGTCTATATCCTCGATTAACCCACCGGCTATAACCGGATGCCTTACTCTTTGGCATACTCTTCCAATTACTTTGGGTATAACTGCCGGCAAAATTTCTATCGCATTAGGATTCACATTTTTTACAGATTTTTCTGCGGTATCTACAGCTAAACTGTCAAGAACAAATATTCTTTGAATGGTGAACAAGCCTTCACTTTTAGCACAATTTACTAGATTTGCTCTAGTTGTGATAACTCCATCTGGTTTAATCTCCTGGGCAATATATTTTATGCCCATACTATCCTTGCTTATACCTTCAAGCAAGTCAATATGTAAAAAAATTCTTTTACCTGCTCTTTTTACATGTTCTACTATATTCTTAATATTGAGTATATTTCCTGTTAATAAAAAGATACATCTAGACTTTTTTGATATTGCTATATCGAGCTTATCAACATCTCTTATAGCCGGTATCACCGGGAAACTCTTTAAATCTTCTATTATTTCTGTTTCGTTCAAACCATCACCTCTGTTTCGCCTCGGTAATACCCCGGAAAATTTATTCAATTATCGCATCTTTATAGAATATATTATGCAAAAACTGTGCCAAGGATGTCTTATTGATTTTCTAACAGTTCGAGGTTTCTGTCTTGGTAAAAAGTATCAACTTTTATTGTTGTTTATAAGTTTCTTGATACTTTTTACCAATTGGCTATTCATTTCACTTTTTGCCCTAGTTTATTCTCTTTACCTGCTAATAGTCTCTTAACATTATCTCGATGTCTATATATGGCAATTATGCCGAGAGTTAGTCCTGTCATTACATATTTTGCCGGATATTTAAATATGAGCAACAGTATTGGTAATAAGACCGCAGCAGTTATGGATCCCAGTGAAACATAACGCGATATGGCAACAACCAACACACCTATTATGCAAAGTATTAATCCAACTTTTGGAAAAAGGCCTATAATCGTCCCAAAACTTGTTGCTATGCCTTTTCCCCCTTTAAAGCCAAGAAAAATAGACCAGTCATGCCCAACAACAACTGCAATAGCAGATAGTAGTGCCAAATTTTCTCCGCCGAAAAATTTTCCTAGTAAAACCATTACAAGTCCCTTTAATAAGTCGGCAGTAAAAACTATCATGGCAGGTTTTACGCCAAGCACTCTGAGCACATTGGTAGAACCTGGATTGCCGCTACCGTATCGGCGGATATCAGTCGAATATAATTTACTACAAATAAGATATGCAAAAGAAATAGAACCTACTAAATAACTTACAATCAAAAATATGATAGTTTTTAACAAGGCTGCCCACCTTTCAAAAGATTTTTAACAATTTCTAATTCACTTAATATTGTACATTATGTTCTATTAAAAGTCAAACAGTTTTTTTGACCATTTTAGCTATTTAAAACTAGTTTACTTCTCTTGTTGTATTGTATTTATGTTTAATTCAATTTATGTCTTTATAAACAAAAAAAGCCCGTAAAGAGGGTGTTATCATCGGAAACATTTATGTATGGGAATTTGTAGGGGCGGTCATTGACCGCCCGTTTGCGACCACGGGCCGCGCCCCTACTTTAACTCTTTAATTTTTTCTATAGCATCTTTTATGGCAAGAAATAACGGCTTTTTTTCTATACCTAAAAGCGTAATGTCTTCATTGTCTATGATAGGTATGAGAATTTTTTTTGCATTGCAAGACGCTATGGCTTTTGCAATGCCCGGGGTTATTTCTCCCAACATGGAATTAGGGATGACAATTCCTAGTGATCCTACGATTACATCCGCCTTGTTTACGGCAAATGTAATGGCATTTTCGCCGGTTGCACCTTTATTAGCCTTTTCCTTCATCATGCTGGATGTAGCGGCAGAGTTGGTACCCAGAGCATAAACCGTGACATCGCTGGGCAAGTCCTGCCTTAAAAGAGAAATAATCTGGCTGCCGATACCTCCTCCCATGCCATCGACTACAGCTATATTCATTTGGCCTTCTCGCTTTCAAGTATTATCTTATGCTCGAGAAGCCGCACTTCCTTAATCGCGGCATCTATAATCTTCTGCTCACCTAAAAGGTCATACATAAACAATTTGCCATTTTGAGGTTCTATATGAATAACATTGTCCATAATCTTTTTTTCCTTGCCATTTTCCAAAAGGTAAACTTTTGACTCACACATTTAAAAACACCTCCATCCATTACATATGTTTCTTGGCTTCCAACAGATAATCGCTAGCGGCTTTAAGGGAATCGGCAGCTTTTGATATTAGTTTGGAAACCTCGATTTTTCCAAGATTTTCAGCTTTTTCCGCCCATTCCCTAAAACCCTCTTCATGGGAATTATTGTGTTCAATCCAATGAGCTAAGAGAATTCTTAAAGTTTCGATTTCCTTGTCCTTACCTTTATAAGAATTGCAGTTACAGTTATTCTCTGTCATGGCCAATGCCTCCTTTGAGATTTATAAATTCATAGCCTTCTTTAAGCTGGGGAACAAAGTGGTATCGGTATGGGGGAGAAAACATGCACTGATAAATTCTTCCATGTATGCAGAATCTGCACTGAGCTCGATGTATGTCATACTATCGGCAATTTCCGCTGCTTTTTGCCTTGCTTCATCGCTGATGATGCAGGCATATGCTCCGGCAAGGGAGCTGTTGCCAATAAATTCAAACTTGTTGTGGGGTATATCGGGCAGCAAGCCAATTGTAATCGAATTTTTTATATCAAGATTCTGGCCTATGCCGCCGGCAATAATTACCCTGTCAATCTGTGCCGCACTCATTCCTACATTGTTTAAAAGTGTTCTTGCACCAGAATAGACGGCACCCTTAGCTCGAAGGAAATTATCAATATCAATTTCGTTTAAGGTTATATCTCTGCCATCTTCCGTTTCCCCGCCAAAAACAATTACATATTCATAACACCCGATATTGTGATTATATCTTATTCTGTCAGATTTGATTGCTTTGTTTATTTTTCCTTTCATATCTATTATACCTGTCAAAAACATTTCAGCAATAGCATCTATTATCCCCGAGCCACAAATACCCTTTGGCTTAACCTCTCCTATAACACTAATTCTGGGTTTTAAGTCATATAAGTCATATTTATTGATTTTTACCTCATCAATGGCACCGGAAGATGCTCTCATGCCGGAACTGATTTCACCGCCTTCAAAGGCCGGTCCTGCAGAACAGGCACATGTCAGCATCCATTCCCTGTTTCCAAGGACTATTTCGCCATTTGTGCCTAAGTCCATAAATAACACCGTTTCGTCGCCTTTCCAAATCCCTGATGCTAAAACGCCTGCGACTATGTCGCCACCTACATAGCTTGCTACATTTGGAAGGGTAAATACCGGAGCATTTTTGTTAATGCCAAGCAAAATATCGCCGGCTCTAAATACCGGAGCATTTCTAAATGCAGGTATATAAGGTTCAATGCGTATGTTTTCAGCAGGTACGCCTAATAATAAGTGATTCATGGTGGTATTGCCTGCAAAGACTGAAAATACTATATCATCCTTACTTATACCCAGTTTGCATATCATTTTGTTAATAAGTTGATTTAAGGTACCTTCAACTATCGCCTGCTGCAGCTTTTTGAGGCCATCATCTTTTGTAGAATAAATGATGCGGCTTATTACATCAGCACCATACTGCATCTGAAGATTTCCGCTGTTGGCAGATGCTTTTATTTCTCCGGTTTGAATATCCACCAGGCAGGCGGCTACTGTAGTAGTGCCAACATCTACGCAAAGTCCAAAGGGCTTAGCTTCTTTTTTATCGGCAACATTGATGATATCATAGCCGCTATCATTCTTTGAAAGCATGAGTGTAATTTCATTATCATTTTTTCTTAAAATTGCCGGCAATTTTTTCAGCACTTCTATAAAGCAGCTTATTTTTTCACAACCCAAAACCTGCTTTAGTTCTCTTTTAACTCTTTCAAAGTCTGGAATATTATCATCTATCGTAGGTTTTGGAAGTTCTAGAGTAACAGTTGTAAAACCAGTTCCAACTTCTATTTCTGAAGTACTAAGTATATCCAAAGTCCTTTTTGCTAATTTCCCCTTTGAGGCAGATGTTATGTCTTCGACCATTATGTCATTAATTATATCTACTTCCATGATTTCAATGGTCATATTATCCTGTATCCATGTTAGGCACGCAAGCCTAATACCCTGCTCTATCTCTTCGGCAGCAAGGAGCGGGGTATATTCATGTTTGTGTCTGCCTGATTTTATTTTAATCCGGCATTTACCGCAGTGTCCCTTACCTGCACAGGGTGCATCTAAAAATACGCCGGCTTTTCGCGCTGCTTCCATCAAGTTAGTTCCTCTGGCAACTTCAACTGTTTTACCTGTTGGCTGAAAAATTACGGTGCATTTTTCCATGATCATATCACCACCTTATCTTGTAAGTATACAAGCCACTTATATAAGTGGCTTGTATGGACAAAATCATTCGAGAGATTTTTCGTAATCACTGCTGCTAAGTAAGTTGTCCTGTTCATCAGGATTCTTTATTTTGACCTTTATCATCCATCCGTTTTCATAGGGAGAATTGTTCACAAGCTCCGGATCATCATCCAGTTCCTCATTTACTTCAATTATCTCTCCACTAATTGGAGCATAAAGGTCTGATGCTACTTTCGCCGATTCGACAGTGCCGAAAGTTTCGCCTTGAGTTATAGTTTCGCCTACTTCGGGCAAATCTACAAATAGAATTTCTCCAAGCGCATTTTGAGCATGATCGGTTATACCTATTGTAGCAATATCGTCTTCTATTTTAACCCATGTATGTTCTTTATGATATTTTAAATCAGAAGGGAATTCCATGTTAAAGCTCCTTTCTAGCGCTTAAGTGTTTAATAGACTTAATTAAAACATTGGATCCATGCTGAGGGCAGGATGGCCAATCTTTGTCAAAAACTCCACTACTGCATCGGGCTCTACTCCTACTTCTTCATCCGCAATCATATCGTAGAAGTTTTCGATACCGATTTCTTTTCCACGCTCAATTAATTTTTCCTTGAGAGCTTCCTTTAATTCCTTGGGCATCCAGACTACTCGTGCTAATCCGCCATCTGCATATAGGAATTTTTTGCTTGTTATAAACTGCCTGCCATGCCCCATAAAGCCCGGTGTTTGAACACCGCCGCCGGTTGTAGATGCCAGCTCGCCAAAGGTCATTCCCAGCGGGGTCATGCCATGGTATTCGCGATTTACTATGATTACACCATTGGCTTCCGGCATAATACCGCAGATACATTCAAAACATCCGCAGGATGTCATTGGGTCTTCCATTATTGTGTATATATTGACTTTTGTTGTAGCACCATGCGACTGCTCTGCCACTCTCTTATTTATGGATTCCCAGCTGCCTTTGACTTCATCCTCGCATTCGCCCTTAACTATAGGCTGGCAGGGTCCGGTAGAATCCAGTTCATATGTGGCTTTTGCATCGAGCCAGCTGACAGCACCACACAGGCCAAGCCGCTCAGGTGTAACTATGCATACATGTGCCGGTGCAAAGGATTGACATAACAGACAAGAATAGAAGGTATCAACACTCTCATCAGTAAGACCTGCAAGCCTCGCATCTCTGGCTTCATACCTGGGCCGTGCAACTTCTTCAAGCAGTTCCTCTACTTTTTCTTTATCGGTAATGATGGTAACCTGTACCTTGTCGGCAATGCTGCCAAACTCATCGAGCATCTTAGCATATAGTACTTCACCTATATGTTTGAGCCTAAAGCCGGCTTCATAGGCAGACTTACTAATTCTTATCCATGCAATGTCTCTTTGGCCGATATGCATGACTCCTTCAGTGTAATTTGTAAAATAGTGAATCCGGCGTTCCATAACAGGTTCAAAATCTTCTTGCATGTTTTTCCCTGCAACGTCTACAATAATTGCCAGCGGCAGCTTACCGCCGTCAGGCCCCAGTGTATCGATATCAGGCCCTATTAATTCAATCTTGTGGTCTTTCACTTCAGAAAGGTCGCGTTTCCTAACCAATTCCCATGCAGTCGTGCGGCCGCCGCCAAACTCTGCAAACATATCATCCTTGCGGACTCTTTCGCCTTCAAAGGCCGGAGCAAAACCGACGGGAATTGGAATTTCGGTTATCTTGATTTTTATGCCGCGAGCCTCTAATGATGTTTGGACAAGCTTGTCATAGTCCTTTTGAACTATAAGGTTCATCGGAACTTCTTGGACATCCTGGTCGGTAATTACCGGAAATCCTAAGGCAATTGCGCCGGCACCGGCAGATACTACCAATTCGCTCAAAGGCCCTAAGGCATTCACAAAAGCCGGCACTCTTTCCTTTGTATATTTTAACAGCTCCGGAAGGCCTCCGGGTTTTATATTTCCAAAAATCAGCGCCGCTCTTATGGCAAAAGAAACTATATGGGTAACCGAGGTTACGTCATAACCTAAAGGCACAACTCTGAATTCAAGTCCCATCTTTACTTTTGATTCGATGGCCTGGTCGATGATTTTTCCTACTAATGTCACTAAAATACCCTTTGATTGATAATCTTTTATAATCTTCGCAGCATCTTCTGCCGTAGGAGCTTCTCCGATAACAACTGCTACGCCCGGGATATCGCCGGTTACAAGTGGCACACCCATGGAGCGAATCACGGTATCAGGGATAAAGCCGACACAGGGTTCTTCATAGGGGTTTTTTCCTCCTACATACTTACACGCCTCGATGACTTCTGCCGCAACCGCTGTTGCAAGCCCTGCATTTAAGGCCTTTTCAAGATTCTGCTCTTTTACTATCAGGCTTTCGATAACCCCTATAGCGCCTTTCAAATCTGCTAAAGTACCGATTTTTTGTCCCGTAGCAGCATATATAGTAGGAAGACTATAGGCGGTATTAGGAAAACTTACTTTCTCGTTTTCTCCATACTCTTTGATGGTTTGCTCGACAACAGATTTGCAAGCCTCCAGTGCTTGCTCGGAGCCTGTAAAGATAATATCAAATAATGTCATAATACATATCCCTCCAAGGATGTTTTTTCGCCTTCAGGCAAATTATAGATCTAAATAGGAATCTGCATACAAGGTTCTTCCTTTTATCAAATCCGCAGTTTTAATAACATTGATAACGAGCTTGTCTAAGGGATTGATTATAGCTGAGGTTAGGCCGCACTGAATAGCCATGGCACAAAAAGTGGCTTCAATCAAGCCTCTGAGCTCTTTAGGACATCCGTTGGAAACATTGCTAAGGCCGCCGGTGGTCAAAAGGCCCATCTCTGAAATCTGTCTTACGGCCTCCAGTACTTCCTGTTGTTTATCCTGCATGCCTTTTAGAACTACAAATAGAGGGTCAAAGAGAATGTTTTCCGGGTCAAGGCCGGCTTCCATAGCCCTTTCTAAAATCTGGGTGCAGTACATCATACGCTCATCATTATCCCTTGGAATGCCTTCTTTTGCACACAATCCGATAACCATCGCATCGTATTCTGCTGCAAGATTCACCATGTCAAGCCTGGGCCCGGCATCGGCAGAATTGATAATAGGCTTACCTGCCTTGCGGTCATAGACTTTAATCCCGGCTTCAATGGCTTTCATGTTAGCGGTATCCAGACACAAAGGCGTATCGGGAAACTCTTCCTGCAGAATCTTGATTGCCCAAGGCATCAGCTCTTCTCCGTCCCTGTCGGCAGGACCTATATTTACATCGAGATAGTTTGCACCAGCTTCAACCTGTTCTCGAGCTCTTGCAATAATGGGCTCAGGATTTCTTTCCTGCAGTGCTTTTCTGATGGTAGGGGAAATCACGTGAATCCTCTCACCGATAGTTAAAAATCTTGCCACTTGCTTTTCCTCCTTTTTCTATTTTTATTAACTGACTTCATCATTCTTTGGGTTAAAGTTATATTTTTTTAAGATTATATTTGAATGGGCTGGATAATTATATGGTTAGCATCATAAACAATGTTTCAGCATTGTTTATGATGCAGCTTCTTTAGCCTTGTATTTTTTTAAGAAATTAGGTAATGCAGCTGCTTCCTCCGTACCGACAGTAACTTTCCATCCCGGCAGTTCGTCTTCGATATCTGCCTTGAGTACTGCCACTTTGCCCGGTATTATTAGCTCTCGAGTCTTTACCTTGTTTTCAACTTCAAATTCTTTTACAGCCTTTGCAATTGATTTGGCATTAAACTTACCAGCAGCCCATGCCGTAAGTACTGAATATCCTCCCGCATCGGGTATCAAAATCCATGACGGCACTTTTGACCTCTCTACTTCTCCGGATACTATGAAATATGTCAAGGCAAAATCAACAGTAACAAGAAGCGGTGATTCTTCATCAGCAGAACCTACTTTGTAAATACCTTGTTCTATGCGCATCGGTCGCTGTGGATCTGTGAAAATATTTTGTCTTAAAGCAAACAGCGGAAGTGCCATCGAATAATCCATATCGCTTAAAACAATTATCGAAGCATATTTTTCGATGAATAATGATGCACATGCAAGCTGCATCATCTTATCCTGTGACATATCGCACACAAAAGCCACCGCAGGATATCCAAAGGTTCTATCACCTGATAAAAGCGCCGTTCTGCGGATGTTGACCATATCGTCAAAAGCTCCCTTTAAGTTTCGGCTTCCGGCATCAAGCAGCAATTCTTTATAGCCTGTGTTTTGAAGTTTTTGAACAAGATTATATAGATTTTCCTTGCCGTCGGCAGTAACTCCCAGAAGCAATTTATTTTCTTTTGCAAGGTCTGTCATAGCTTCGTAGTTTTGCTCATTTGCCCCAAAAAGTATAGGTCCTTTGTCGACACAGATGCCCACTGCCGCCTCAGCAATCTCAGGACTTTCTGTAATTATCATGGGTACTACCTTTGGACAGCTTTCTGTGACTTTTTTAATAAGACTTATAAATTTATCCTTGTCTTTGCTTTCACATCTAAAAGCTGCAATTTCCACATACATCTCTTCATTAATTCTGGTATAATTAATGGCATTGATGTTGTTTATCTTTTTTTCTATTTCCTCCTGAGCCATAATATCAGAAAACATTATCGCAAACCTGGGCCGATTTACAAAGGTTTTTTCATGCCTAAACAGGACTGTTTCGCCGCCTAATGTATATTCCGTATCATTTGCACCGAACTTTACCGTCTTCATCGGCGGTGCAGTAGCTTCAGCCAGCTGTGCCTTCGCCTCATCTGACATATAAGGGCATTTTTCAGCTTCGGTTCCGCCCTGTGCAAGTTTCATAGCAAAAGCTAAACATGTAGGAAAACCGCACTCCTTGCAATTTTTTCGAGGAAGCAGTTTGTATATTTGCATTCCATTAAGTGCCATAAATCATCTCTCCCTTTACTTATTCAGTCATTTCAGTAATGAAGTTTCGGACAACTTCCACCGAACGTGGATGTCGAAGTATTACTGCATTAGCTCCGGCAGCCAGAACTCCTACTGCAGTAGATATCTCCATGGCTATACCTCTTTCTTCTTGAGGGCCCCATTCAGGTATTTCTTCTTCAGAAACAACGGATTCTTTCACTTTCCACGATTCAAAAGACACAGGCAGAATCATCGGCATCTGCAGTGTTGCATCATTTTGTTCTAATGCTGCCAGCCTTATCCTGTCCATGGTTGTAACTGCATACTCAAAGCCGTATCCTACGGCTGCACAGCCGGGATTCATAACCATTTTATCCGGTTTTACGCCTAGTTGCGTTATCAAAATATTTAGCTGTTTCGCCAGATTTAAGTCCACAGAGGACTCTGCCGCTACAATATTGCCATAAGCAAGCCCTACGGCAGCCGCGACTTCTTTGTAATTCGACTCTACCGCCGATAAAAACACATAGTTTTTATTTGGAAGAGCTTCTGCAATTTTTGTAAAAAGTTTACCATTTTTTTCATTATTTGAGCATCCAGCTATAACCAGCGGCACACTTACATTCTCTGCTAATCTTTTTGCAACTTCGGCACATTCTTCGACAGATTTATTAAGGCCGTCGGGGCTTGCACCTTCAAATTTAATACAGATAAAATCCGGGTTATATTTTTCTACGCAGTAATTTGCCCACTTTACAGGGTCATCTGCAACTTCTTTAAAAGCATCCAGAACTGCTGCAGGCCAAGATTCGGGGAAAATATCCCATATCTCCATGCCTATAGCCGGTTTATTTCCGATATCTCCGTCAAAACTGTAAAAGGGTAGAACAGACTCTTTGCCCAGCTTCAAATCAGAGCCTACGGTAACTTCCAGAATTTTTCCGGAATATTTTTGTGTAGGCATTTTGTAAGCCATTTACATCGCCTCCAATAAAATTTAGCAAACTAGGTATTAGATTTTTATTTGTGGGATTACTATCTTGTCAAAAATTTGTCTTGCATTCTTTACAGCATTACTATCTTTTGGAAGTTGAATAAGGGGTATGCCTTTGTTGTCATATTCAAAAACCTTTGCATCCAGAGGAACGATTCCGGCAAGTTTTAAGCCGTAGCCGTCTATAGCCTGCTTAATATCATCGGACAATCCCTCTTCAGGAACGCGGTTTACTATAAGATAAAGCTCTTTTACATCAAGTTTTAGCTCCTCTATAAGTTCCTTCACTCTTGCTGCGGCTTCTATTCCACGCTTTGAGCACTCGCTAACCGCAAACATGACATCTACACTTTTCGTGGTGCGCCTGCTCAAATGCTCCAAACCAGCCTCATTGTCTATAACCATCACTTTATAATTATCTGAAAGGCGGTCTGTGGCTTCTCTTAGAATACCATTTGCAAAGCAGTAGCATCCTGCCCCTTCCGGCCTTCCCATAACCAATAAATCGAAACCATGGCCTTCGATAATTGCCTGCTGAAGTTTATAATTAATATAGTCGGTCTTGCTCATGCCGCCCGGCAGTTTTCCATCCCTGTTCTTTACGCTTATATCTTCTCTTATGTCGCCTAAGGTTATTTCAACATCTTCGCCCAGTACTTCGTTTAAATTGGCATTAGGGTCAGCATCCACGCCCAAAATAGGCACAAACTTTTTTTCCACTAAATAATCAATTAGAAAACCGGCCAGGGTTGTCTTACCTGTACCACCTTTTCCTGCTACGGCTATGGTATAAGCCATTTAAATCATCTCCTTACAATTTGTGCACCGATTGTCCGTTTACATCCTGAAGTGCTTCCATGACCGCTTCACTTAAAGTCGGATGGGAATGAATAACCTTTCCTAATTGCTCGGCTGTTAAGCCGTATTTTACACCTACTACCAATTCATGAATAATATCTGTGGCATGAGGTCCGATGATAGAAGCACCCAACAATCTGTCAGTTTTTTTATCTGCAATAATTTTAACCTTACCAAAAAATTGTCCCATAGCCTGTGCTTTCCCAAGAGCCCTAAAAGCAAAATCGCCTTTTTTGATACTATATCCTTCGGCCAATGCTTCTTCCTCAGTAAGGCCTGCTCCCGATACCTCAGGATCTGTAAATACTCCCCGAGGTACTGCTCGATAATCCATCTTGCATACATTCCCTAAAATATTTTCAACTGCACATTCAGCTTCAGCCGAAGCCAAGTGAGCAAGTTGCGGCCCCGGAACTACATCGCCGATAGCATAAATACCTTCTACATTCGTTTGCATGTAATCATTTACAAGGATTCGGCCTCGATCCATAGCAATCCCTAGCTGCTCAAGACCTATATCTGAGGTGTTCGCCTTTCGACCAATGGCTACTAGCATCATATCTGCCTGGATTTCCTTGCCGTTGTCCAGTATAGCCCTTACCCCTGTATCGGTTTTTTCGACTTTTTCTATTTTAGATTTAAGCAGCAGTTTTATTTTCTTTCGCTTTAAAACCTTTTCCATTTCCTTGCCAATTTCCTTATCCTCCAAAGGCAAAGCATGATCCATCATTTCAACCATTGTAATAGATGTACCTAAGTTGTTGAAAAACACTCCAAATTCACATCCTATTACACCGGCTCCTACTATTATCATGCTCTTTGGGATTTCTCTGAGATTTAGCGCCTCATCACTAATAATAACTTTTTTACCATCATAAGGAAATATAGGAATCTGAGCCGGCAGCGAACCCGTAGCTACGATTATAGCATCGGCTTCAAGCTCTTCCATGGAGTTATCGTCTTTAACCACTTCTACATGATTTCTATCAGCAATTTTTCCGCAGCCTTTCACAAATTTGACATTGTTTTTGTCAAGTAAAAATTCTATGCCATTTACAAGGCGCTCAACGATTTTATCCTTTCTATCCATCATAAAATTAATATCCGGCTTTACTTCGCCTTCTATTATTATCCCAAAATCTTTGGCTTCTTTTACATTTGTCAGAACATCACTTGATGCAAGCAGCGCTTTAGTCGGAATACATCCACGATTTAAGCAGGTCCCTCCAACCTTATCCTTTTCTACTATGGTTACCTCGGCTCCCATCTTTGCAGCTTTTATTGCACCTACATATCCGCCGGGGCCTGCACCAATAATGACAATCTTTTTTGTCATCATAAATCCTCCCGTCAGTTTCTAAAATCCGCACATATCAAATAATACCGGCAAATTTTCTTCTGCTCCAACCGCCATGATATGAACTCCTGCACAAATTTTTTCTTCTCTCACTTGTTTAATAAATTCAGCAGCAATATTAAGACCTTCCTTTTCCTTTTCCTGAGCTTTTTTCATTCTATCTATTATTTCATCTGGCACATGAATACCCGGAACATTGTTGTTCATATACTTGGCCATACCAGCAGATTTAAGCGGTATTACTCCTACAAGTACTTTTGCATCCAAATCTTTTATTTTCTCCATAAAACCCTTAATAACATCTATATCATAAACAGCCTGAGTTTGAAAAAATCTAGCTCCTGCTTGAATCTTTTTCATCATTTTTATAATTTGCAGCTCAACAGGTTCATACAGCGGCGTAACACAGGCACCTAAAAAATACTCAGGGATTCCAGAAAGTTCATGACCATTAATATCTTCTCCATTCATCAACTTTGTGGCAGCCTGAAGAATGCCTACCGAATCTATGTCGAAAACTCCTCGGGCTTCTGGATGATCGCCTATGCTCGGATGGTCTCCGGTTAAAGCTAATATATTTTTGATACCCAAGGCTGCTGCCGATAACAGTTCACCTTGGATAGCTATACGGTTTCGGTCACGGCCCGTTATCTGCATTACAGGTTCTAGGCCTTCTTCAAGTAAAACCTTAGCTCCTCCCAGTGACGAGGGCCTTACCACAGCACTTTGAAAATCCGTTACATTTACCGCATCAACTCTGCCCTTCACAGCTTGGGCACACTCTCTAATACGGCCAAAATCAATGCCTTTTGGAGGAGCCATTTCGGCAGTAATTGCAAATTCATTATGTTCTAACCTTTCTTTTAGACCCATTTAACGTTCCTCCTTGTATTTACCTATTTGTTTGCCGCAAGCTTTCTGGGATGTAAAGATTTGCTATAATCTTTGGGCGGCTTTATTTCTAAAAGCGTATCAAGCATATCTAAATCCTTTAGTCGATTATAAATTAGAATCCATGCACAATCGTTTTCCGGATTAATTTCACATTTTCCATTTTTCGCGCCACCACATGGACCATTGAGCAAACTCTTGGCACATTTTGTTATTGGACATATTCCTGCTGTCCAGCCCAATTCGCATTGGCCGCAGGCTTTACAGGCTTGTTGATATTGGCCTATCCGCTCTATTTCGCCGATAAATAACGTATCATTTGCAGGATATACCAAGGTTTTTACACAACTTGATACGGTCTGAACACCATTACCGCAAGCCATACATAAAACGGCATCTGCAGCGTTAATTTGAGATTTTTGTTTTTTTAGAGTTGCTTTTACTTGCAGCTTATGACAGGATGGGTCTAGAATCACAGAACCCGTCACCGTTTTCCCTTGTTTCTCAAGTTTTTCCTTCATTTCTTCAATCTGCTGCTGGCCGCCTGTCATACATGAAGTAGCACATAGACTACAGCCTGTTATAAAAATTTTATTTTTACCATTTAAAAATTCCAGTATTTCTTTAAAGGGCTTCTGTTTTGATATAATCATACCGACTTACCTCCTATAAGCCTTGTTGAAGCTTAAAGGCCTCAATTACGTGCTTGGCAAGCACTGTTGATGTGACAGATCCAACTCCTCCTGGAACAGGTGTTATTTGACCCGCTATAGGGCTTACACTATCAAAGTCCACATCGCCGCACATCTTTCCACTTTCATCGAAATTAATTCCAACATCGATAACCACAGCACCCTCGCTTACCATATCCTTAGTAACCATTCGGGCTTTCCCTGCTGCAGCGATAAGTATTTCTGCTCTTCGAGTTTCTTGTGGCAGGTTTTTTGTTCTCGTATGACAAATAGTCACAGTAGCATTCCTTTTTAAGAGCATCATCGCAAGGGGCCGACCTACTACCATACTCCTTCCAACCAAAACGGCTCTTTTACCTTCAAGCCCGATGCCGTAATAATCCAATATTTCAATTACAGCAGCAGGAGTACATGGAGCAAAACCATCACTATCGCCGCTCATTACCTTACTTACATTAATAGGACTAAAGCAATCTACATCTTTTTCCGGTGCTATTTTATATTTGACCACATCTTCCGAAATCTGGCTAGGCAATGGTCTCATGATAATAATGCCATTTATTTTAGAATCTTTGTTTAATCTGTCAAGGACCTTTAAAAACTCATCTTGGCTTATTTCCTCAGGAAGCTTTTCTACCTGGCAGTCAATACCTACATCGGTACACCGTTTTACGGCACCTTTAATATAAGATGCAGAGTCAGGCCTATCTCCGGCCATTACTATACACAAACCCAAAGCCTTTCCCTGTTCTTTTAATTTTTTAACTTCTTCAGTAAGTTTATCCTTTAAGGCTGCCGCTACTTCTTTACCACTAAGTATTTTAGCCATTCAATTATCCTCCTTAGCTTATTTTTTAATTCTCTGCTCCACTTTATCGTAAGTTTCATCAGCAATCTTAACGCCTTCTTTTACTAAAGCATCCATTTCTTTGCTGATTTTTAAGACAAAATCTTCATCTTTTATCCCGTTCAAATTTATAATTACATTTAGCTTTCCACTTAGTAATGCAGTCTTTAAGCACAGGACACCAACGCCCACATCGCTTAAAGCCATAATTGAACCTATTTCACTAAGTCTTGCCTGAAGTTTAATCGCCTCTACGGCCGTTCTTATGATATCCATTGGCACAGTACATGCTTGTTTTAATGCCTTTTCCATGGCTTCGGCCCTAGCTTCTTTTTCTTTATGTGTTTCTTTCGGCATACTATACACCTTTGCTACTTCGCCAAAAACCTCTGCATCGCCATCTACCATTGACAGCAGAGCTTCTTGCAGCTTTGTGGCCTTTTCCATGATTGCATAAACTTCAGATTCTACATCCTTGTACTTCTTTTTTCCCACTGTAAGATTGCCCACCATATTGCCCAAGGCCATACCTATAGCCCCAACCAAAGCTGCCGCTCCACCTCCTCCGGGCACCGGTTCCTTGGAAGAAAGAACTTCTACAAAATCTTTACAGCTTTTTTCAATTAGCATAGCTGTCCTCCTCATGATTTTTTTGAGCGTCCTTTGCCGCATAAAGGTTGATGTACGCTGCCAAATGCATGGGTGAATCTGCTATCTCAGGATCCATATGGCTACTTGAAAGGCAAGGGTAGACATGCCATAGTCTGTTGGCAGCATCAACCATGTTTTCCCTATTTATGCCTATTAGCCCCGAAGCTACATGATATGTTGCACCACAGGGCGATGAACATTTGACATCTACATCTATTACATTTTCTTTTTCATCAGTTATAATTTCGTACTTAGGTTTACCTATTTTAAATTGGTCAATAAAGGCATTGATATATATAAACTTTCCTTTTGAAAGAGAACAAAAGGGACGAGGGAAGGCATATTCAAGCCCTTTAGTTTCACACATATTCTTTAATTTATTTACAAAAGAGGTGGTCAACCAATCCGGGTCTTCCCGGGGAATTACTACCGCTTTACACCCGGCACTTATAGCTTTCCTGATAAGTTCGATAAGTATATCAGGATGTACCCCTACGGCAACGAGAATATCATGGGCAGGAATTGCATCTTTTAGATACGATTGTGCATCATCGATAAGTTCTGGCAAAACCGAAGGGAAAAGCATAATCTTGGCGATATCTTCAGTAAAATCTAATGCAAACCTTTGTCTAAATTGATAGCATTGTTTTGTGCAAAAATCTGGGTTATTTTTAAAGTTTGTCAGGTGCGGCAAAAATTTTCTTGCAGCAAATTCTCCCCCATATTTTACTTGGAAAAAACCCGGACGATCAGTAGTATCTTCGCTTGCTGCTATTAAAAGTTTTAGACGTTTCATCAGAAAACCACCTTTATGTCAAACAGGTTTAAAAGAGTCCCGTTATCTTTCCATTGACATCTACATCTATTTTTTCTGCTGCCGGACGCTTTGGTAGGCCGGGCATTGTCATGATAGTACCGGTAAGTGCTACAACAAATCCTGCACCTGCAGAGATTTTTACGTTTCTTACATTTATCTTAAATCCGGTCGGTCGTCCTAGTAGTTTAGGATCATCGGTTAGAGAATATTGGGTTTTTGCTATACATACAGGCACATTTTTAAATCCTAGTTCTTCCAATGTATTTATTTCTTTTAATGCTGCAGGGGCAAATTCGACACCATCAGCACCGTATATTTCTTTGGCTATAGTAGTTATTTTATCTGCAATACCCATATCTAAATCGTAGATGGGTTTGAAGTTATTTTTACCTTCTTCAATAATTCTCACAACTTCTTTTGCAAGTTCCAAGCCGCCTTCGCCGCCTTTTGCCCAAACCTCGGAAAGCACTGCATTTACGCCTAGACGCTTGCATTCTTCTTGAACCAGTGCCAGCTCTCTTTCGGTATCAGTTGGGAATTGATTGATAGCAACAACTGCCGGTATGCCATATTTTTCGGTAATGTTCTCCACATGTTTTAAAAGATTTGGTAGACCTTTCTTTAATGCATCAAGGTTTTCCTGATTTAAGTCTTCTTTCTTGACCCCGCCATTATATTTCAAGGCCCGAATAGTTGCCACAATTACAACGGCATCCGGTCTAATATCTGCCATGCGGCATTTTATATCCAAGAATTTTTCCGCACCCAAATCTGCACCGAAGCCTGCCTCAGTTACCACATAATCAGCCAGTTTTAGAGCCATTTTTGTCGCTATTATACTGTTGCAGCCATGTGCTATATTGGCAAAAGGCCCACCATGGACAAATGCAGGTGTTCCTTCAAGGGTTTGCACTAAATTAGGTTTAAAGGCATCTTTTAAAAGTGCAGCCATGGCTCCCTGAGCTTTTAGCTGTCCGGCTGTAACCGGCTTTCCGTCATATGTATAACCAATTATTATTCGTGCAAGCCTATTTTTCAAATCTTCTATATCACTTGCCAGGCAAAATACAGCCATTATCTCTGAAGCTACCGTAATATCATAACCATCCTCTCGAGGTGTCCCATTGGCTTTACCGCCGAGACCGTCAACCACGAATCTGAGCTGTCGATCATTCATGTCTACACATCTCTTCCAAGTAATGCGACGAGGATCGATGTTGAGCTCATTTCCCTGATAAATGTGGTTATCTATCATTGCTGCTAAAAGGTTGTTTGCCGCACCAATTGCATGAAAATCTCCGGTAAAATGAAGGTTTATGTCCTCCATAGGAACTACCTGTGCATATCCGCCTCCTGCTGCACCGCCTTTTATACCGAATACCGGTCCGAGAGATGGCTCTCTCAAGGCTATCATTGCATTTTTACCAAGTCTTCTGAGTGCATCACCTAAGCCTACGGTAGTCGTAGTCTTGCCTTCACCTGCAGGAGTTGGATTAATAGCTGTTGTAAGTATTAGTTTGGCATCTTTTTTATCTTCAAAGCGTTTTAGTAGATTATAATCGATTTTCGCCTTATACTTACCGTAATATTCAATATCGTCCTCACATAGGCCAATTTTTGTCGCTACATCCTTAATATGCTCGATTTTTGCCTCTTGGGCAATTTCGATATCACTCTTATAACTCATTTCATTTCCTCCTTAATTTTAATTATTTATTAAATTTAAAATTTTATCCTTGATAGCTCTTACTTCATCAGTATAACATTCGCTTTTATTAAAAGGTGTTTTCCCCTGCATATCCGCTTCAATTAGAGCTGCATCATAAGGAAGAAAGCCTAATATTGAAATATTTTCGCATGCATTTATTATAAACGATTTTTCCTCATTAGTCCTTATTTTATTACCTACCACAAATATTTTTTGTATTCCAATATCCAAAGCCAGCTTTTTAATAGTTTTTAATGTTTGTATACTCCTTTGGCCAGGTTCTGCTATAACAATAAACGCATCTACACAATCTGCCGTGGCTCTTCCCAGATGCTCAATGCCCGCTTCCATATCCATTATCAATGCTTCCTGAGGTGTTAAAAGTAGGTGCTGCATCAATGCCCTCAGAAAAGCATGTTCAGGGCATATGCACCCCGAACCTCCTGCTTTTACAGTGCCCATTACAAGAAGCTTTATGCCATCATGTTCGATACAATATTTTTCAGGTATATCGTCCACTTTCGGATTTAGCTTAAACATCTGACCAAATACCCCCGGAACAGCTTCAGTTCTTTTAGCGATAATATCTTTTATTTCTGAAAGAGGGGTTATGGATGATAATTTTTCTTCAGGAATACCTAAAGCCATTGGAAGGTTTGCATCTGGGTCCGCATCAACAGCAAGCACCCCATAGCCTTCTTCGGCCAATACTTTCGAAAGAACTCCGGCAAACGTGGTTTTACCTACACCGCCTTTGCCGGTAATTGCTATCTTCATGGGCAGCACATCCTTTAGTTCTTTATAGTTACTTTTGTTATTTTTATATGTTAAGAGATTTTCTCTTTTTCTCAATATGGTCAATTATTTTTTCTGCCGCCTTCTGCGGATTCGCCTCTATATCAAAACACCCGCCATATATATCTTTAATATCATCTGTGAGGAATCTTGTCAGGTTCTCAGAACCTGTCACTTGCGGTGCCACGCCCAGCATGGTGTATACTCCCGAGGCAACAACATAAGTCCCGATTGAAAGCGCCTTTTCCGACATCCACTCCGGAGCTGCTCCTGCTGCCGGAAGATCTTTTATGTCCACATTCATAAACTTAGCCAGCTCCGAAAGCAGCAGCAGTATTCTGCTTATATCCACACAAGAGCCCATATGAAGTACCGGAGGTATTTTTACCAGTTCGCAAACAGTAGCAAGGCCTTTGCCGCAGAATTTAGCCGCCTCTTTTGACATAAGACCTTCCTTTATACAGGCATAAGCACCGCATCCTGTGGTTACAACCAGCACATCATTTTTTATAAGTTCTTTGGCAAGTTCCACATGGCCTTTATCGTGTAAAACCTTGTGATTGTTGCACCCTACAATAGCTGCCGCTCCCCGTAATACTCCCGACTTTATAGCATCTGCCAGTGGTTTTACCGTACCCATGGGATGGGCAACGCCGTTTGCAACACCATCCAAGGCATTTATAATGGCTTCATTGCTATAGCCTACGAAGCCCTTGGATTTTTCTTGGGGAATCAATATGTTTCCACATCTGTTTTTAAAATTGCTTACAGCCTCTCTTACAATTTTTTTAGCCGATTCTATAGCCTCTTCCTCATTAAATTGCATGTGAATAGCGCCTGGAATTTTAGCTTTAGGTGAAGTAGTTATGAGTTTTGTATGATAACATTTTGCAACTTGAGACAGGGCAGGCATGATGCACTGCACATCAACTACCATTGCATCTACCGCTCCGGTAATTATTGCAAGTTCCTGCTGAAAAAAGTTGCCTGCCATCGGTATACCGTGCCGCATGGCAATTTCGTTTCCGGTGCAGCACATGCCGACAAGGTTGATTCCTTCAGCACCTTGTTTTTTAGCAAGCTCGACTAATTCCGGATCATTTACAGCAACAAGTATAGCCTCTGATAATGTAGGTTCATGGCCATGTATTACTAAGTTTACTTCGTTTTCTTTAAACACTCCTAGATTTGCCTCAATCTCATGAGGCTCGGGTACGCCAAATAAGATATCCGAAAGCTCTGTTCCTATCATGGAACCGCCCCATCCATCGCTCAGCGCCGCCCTTGTAGCCGCAACCATAATATTCCTATAGTCTGCATCACAGCCGATATGTGTTGAGTGTAAAACTTCCACAATATCTCTATCTATGGCCCGAGGCACCACATTCATCTTTTTCCAAATATCAATTCTATCCTCAGGTGCTCTATCCACAAATCTAAGATGCCCGAAGGGTTTGCCAAATTCTTGAAGTGCTGCTTCAGCGACCTTTGCAGCTATATCTTTTATATCAAGATTTTCTGTTGATATATCCCATTCTTTTGCAAGAGAAATAAGTTTCTCCGGATTTTTTACTTTATAGCCTGATTCGGGATTTTTTGCGGCATTATACAATGCATGAGCAATATCCCTGCCGTGGTCTGAATGAGCAGACGAACCGGCAGCAATCGAACGAGCAAGATTTCTTGCAGCTATAGTATCCTCATCTGCACCGCATATTCCTTTTTTGGGACCGTCTTCACTCACTTTAACTATACGGCATGGCCCCATAGAACAATTAGTACAGCAAAGACCCATTTCTCCAAAACCACATTGTGGCTGCATTGCTTCAGCCCTGTCCCAGACTGTTTCAATTTTTTCGTTTTTTGCTTTCTCTATCAATTTATAATTAGCTTTATCGCAACTTAAACACTTGAAATCTTCAGACATACCATCACCTCATGTTTTTTTATACAATCTTTACCTTTAACGCTCTTGTTGGGCACGACATAGCGCATAACGGCTTACCCGAATGCATACATCTGTCGCACATGGTAGGAAATGTATGTAGTTCAATAGCACCAAAGGGACATGCATCTTCGCAAAGACCGCAGCCTGTACATGCCATCTTATTTACCTTTATAATTCCGGACTCCTTATCCTTTGACAGTGCACCGGTCGGGCAGGCAGCTATACAGCGAGGATTTGCACAAAGCATGCACTGCTCTAATTTCAGTTTACCACCCTTTGTCCTTATTCTAAGTCGTGAGATTTTGTTCTCCTTTATAGCACCGACTAAGCTCTTAGCTGCAGAATGAGCTGCCGCACAAGCTAATTCACAGGTCTTGCATCCAAGGCAAAGGTCTTTTTCAAAAAGAATCTTTACCATAATAAATACCCCTCTTCATATTAATATTTTAAATTTGTTATTATTTTCACAATCCCTGAATTCATAATACAATATTGATAAATATTTGTCAATATAATTTAAGATAAATTAGAGGGGATATTTTGTTGTATTGAAAAAAACAAGGATTTGCTATATTATCATGGTGATGACATTAAAGTAAATCTATGATTAAAATTTTAGCATATCAAAGGAGGGTACTGCTCATGGTTAGATTTGGAGTTATCGGTACAAGCTGGATTACCGATGCATTTATAAAGGGAGCAAGTTTAAATGAGGATTTTAAACTTGCTGCTGTTTATTCCCGAACCGAGGAAAAAGCCAAGAAGTTTGCGGAAAAATACTCTGTCAAAAATATATTCACAGATTTAGATGTGATGGCAAAAAGTCCGTTAATTGATGCCGTTTACATAGCAAGCCCAAATTCCTTGCATGCAGAACAATCCATACTTTTTATGAACCACAAAAAACATGTTTTATGTGAAAAGCCCTTGGCTTCCAATAGTAACGAAGTGAAAAATATGATAAAAGCCTCCAAAGACAATAACGTCGTGCTCGTGGAGGCATTAAAAACCGGTTTTTTGCCCAATTTCATTGCAGTAAAAGATAATTTACATAAATTGGGCAAAATTCGAAGAGTAATAGCGAACTTTTGCCAGTATTCTTCCAGATATGATGGATTTAAGCAAGGAAAACGTTATAATATTTTTGACCCCGCCTTTTCTGCCGGTTCATTAATGGACATAGGTGTTTACTGCACATATTTTGTAATAAATTTATTCGGTATTCCTAAAGATATCGCGGCAATTGGTACAATGCTGGAATCCGGAGTAGACGGGCAAGGCACTGTCTGCCTTAAATATGAGGAAATGGAAGCTGTGATAATACATTCCAAGATAACCGATTCGGCAGTTTTAAGCGAGATTCAGGGCGAAAACGGAAACATGGTTATCGATAAGATTTCCGTACCTCAAAAAGTTACAATACATTATCGAAAAGACAGTGTCCAAAATATTTCTCGACCTCAGATAGAAGATGACATGTATTATGAAGCAGCTGAATTTATTAACTTGATAAAGACCGGGAAAATCGAGTCTTATATTAATTCACATGAACTTTCCCTATCAGTGATGAATGTGTTGGATGAAGCAAGAAGGCAGATGGGGATAGTCTTTCCTGCGGATAATTGTAAATAATTATGTTCTTGTTTTCCGTTTAATGTAGCTCCTCAATTATCCTTTAATGTAAAATTAAATGCTCTGACATCAACAACTAAAGGCCGGTCAAATCGAAAGGAATTATTGTAATGGATGCTTTTCCATCTATAAATGAAATTCTAGAGATTCTGGATGAAATTGCAGAAGAAATCCCTAGGGAGTTTTTTCGCAGATTAAACAAGGGCATTATATTACTGCCGAATTATAAGCTGCATAAAAACAGTAAAGACCCCCATAAGTTATATGTCATGGGGGAATATAGCTCAGATATAACCGGCAGGCAAATCAGGATATATTATGGCTCTCTTAAAAAGGTATATCGAGGTATGCCTTTGGATGTTTTAAAAGTAAAACTAAGTGATGTGCTTCTACACGAATTTACACATCACCTGGAATCTCTTGCAGGAGAAAATCATTTGGAAATTAAGGATGCAACCGCCTTGGCAAAATATATGGAGAATAACTTATAGTCAACGGTATTTAAACTGTTGTTGCATCCTTTTTATCCATTAAGGCTAGATATGATATGGTTATTTATTCCCCTTTGGTATCAATAATTAGCCGAAATCCGCCTGCTTACATCTGCACTTGCACTTATATGAAATTATGTGTTAGGTGTTTCACAGCCGATTCATGGTATCTTAAATTGATATTGTCATTTAAGCTCATACTACAAAGCGTTCTATTAGCTCATTTAATTCCCTTGCAAGATCAGCTAGCTGCTTACTCGAACTTGATATTTCAGCTATGCCTGCTATTTGTTCTTCTACAACCGCAGAAGATTCCTCGGTGCTTGCTGCATTTTCTTCTGCTATCGCCGATAGGGACTGAATAATTTCCTGCAGGCCGTCTTTTTTTATACTTATATTCTTCTCTGAAGCATTTATCTTATTTACACTGTTTTTCATTGAATCAATAGCAAGCGCTATAGCCTCGAATTTTTCTTTAGTATTAGTCACGCCTTGTGTTTGTTCGACCGTAGCCTTCTCTACATCGTTTATAGTTGACACAGATCTTTGTGTAGCCGCTTTCAATTCGTTAATAATTTTACCTATATTTTCGGCAAATTCGTTGGATTGCTCTGACAGATTTCTTATCTCATCAGCTACTACAGAAAAACCCCTACCTGCTTCGCCGGCTCTTGCCGACTCTATTGCAGCATTTAGTGATAGTAAATTGGTTTGTTCTGCGATTTTTTGTATCATTGTACTGGCATTTTCAATTCTGGCTGCATTTTCATTTGTGTTCTCAATGACATTATGTATTTCCGATATTGCTTTTTTGTTTTCTTTAGTTTTTTTGACTAATTCGTTCAAAATAACAAATCCTTCTTCTTTTTGTTTATCTATATTATCAGCTGCGGTATTCAACTCAGATACGCATTTAGCGTTTTCCGACATCAATTCGCTAATTGTCATAACATCCCCTGCCGCTTTTTCGGTATCCATGGCTTGTTCTGTTGCACCTTTTGCAATTTCTTCTATAGATTCAGCAACTCCGTCTGATGCTATTGACAGCTGCTCCGATGTAGCAAACAGTTCTTGCGATGATGATGCTACACTGTTAGATGTAGTCAGTATATTTTTTATTAAACTCTTTAAATTTTGGCGCAGGCTCATAACAGATTTAGCAATAATTCCGATTTCATCTTTCCGATTAGTTAGTTTCTCCAAACTGTTACTTTTATCTTCGGTTAAATTATAATCAGATATTTTTTCTATTTCTTTCGATAGATAAGTTATTGGGCTGGATAAACTCTTAGATGCAAGAGAAGTGCAATAAAGGGCAATTATCAAGCTCAACAGAATAACAATTAGATCGTTTCGCAATAACTTTGAGCTGTGAACTTTAATGAGAGCGTCGGAATCTTTTATTGACTTACCTACAAAAAGAAGCCCTACAATTTCACCCTTGGTGTCCTTTATTGGTTTATATGCGGTATAGTAGGGCTGGTCCAATATTTCTGCCCTGCCGACGTAAATTTCTCCATTTAATACGGTTTTGTATGCTTTGCTGTCAGTGCCTAAAAATGTGCCTACAGCTCTTTTTTCGTTATCAAGCATAATATTTGATGAAATTCTTCTAAAGTCATCTCCATCCTTTACGAATATGGTAGCTACATCGCCTAGGTCTTCCAATATCACATCTACCATTTCGTACCTGCCTTCTATATTTTCCCCCTCGGCATCATGCAGTGTACCGTCTTTGTGGCTGACAGTTCCATAAAAGTTGTTAAAATAATATGTTGCAGATGCTATATCACCTCTCAGCTTATCCGTTAATATTTGAGCTTGAACATCATTCATGCCTTTTATGCTATTTACATAGCTCAAGATTCCAATTGCAAGGCTTATTACCAGTAGTATTGTACCAAAATACAGCATTAGTTTTCGATTTATGCTATTTGTCATCTTTTTCCTCCGATTCTTTTGTTTAGCCAAGGTCATATTTATTATAATATAATTGTTAACATATAATAAATCAATGAGGAAAAATTCCCCTAAAACGTAAGAGAAAATCCCCATCTAAAGGTTCTTTTCTAATATTTTAGGTATTTTCTTGGCAATCAGAGGATATCTTGACACGTTTTGTGTAAAGCCTCTGGTGCAACTTCCTGCTCAAATACCTTTGGCTTTGACTCCCATATAGCCCTAGCCTATAAAGAGTTTTGTTTTAAGCCTTTTTAAAATGCTTTTTCGTCAAGTCTTGCAAGAGCGTGAATTAAGTTGCCATAGCATGCTGTAAGGCTTTACCATCTATGTAAAGACCAATCTATTAAAGAAACTGAAGGCTTTAATATCTTATCCAGTATGCTAAAAGAACAGA
>JALHJR010000128.1:0-2032 GCA_022840405.1 Tepidanaerobacter acetatoxydans | reverse complement strand
CGAAACCCCAATGCCCGAAAGGCTTGCCTCGATGCCGCCGAGCACTATGGGGACGTCCTTGAATGCCTCGCGGGCCCTGTTGGCGTAGACGATGGCGGCGTGGTCGGGACGCAGCCCCGGCTGTCCGCCGGGGGAGTAGTCATCGCTCAGTCTCGGGCGTTTGTGTGCGGTATAGTTGGCCACCATGGAATCCATGTTGCCGGCGGTGATCCCGAAGAAGAGCCGGGGCCTTCCGAGGCTGCTGAAATCGCGGGTGGTCCTGAAATCGGGCTGGGCTATGATGCCGACACGAAAACCCGCCGCCTCGAGGACGCGCCCGATAACGGCGGCCCCGTAGGAAGGGTGGTCCACGTAGGCGTCGCCGGTCACAAGAACGACGTCAAGGCCGTCCCACCCGCGGTCCTTCACGTCGGCTGGTGTCGTGGGGAGAAAGGGAATGGTCATGGGCCACAGTCTAACAGAATTGAGGCAAAAGGGGAAAGGGGCGAAGAAGAGAATGGTCATTGGTCATTATCTTTTTCATTGGTCATTCTCGTTCCCCTTGAACAAGAGGTTGCAGGAAGGACGTATTCCTGATATAAACCATATGGTTGTAGCGGAACATATCTCGATAACGGCGCTGGGGGGTGGCAATGCAGGACCGGAAAACAGACATCATCCTCTCGGTCGGAACGGACATGAAGTTCCTTCCTCTCGTTCTTGCCTTCACGGAGTCGTCATCCCGGATATTTGGCCTCGAAGATAGGGACGCGTTGAAACTGACCCTGGCCTCGGAGGAGATGTTCGCCTATCTATGCGGGATGACCGGCGAGGTAAGACCCGTGACCCTCACCATGGAGAACGGTTTCTACTATGCCCTCCTGCGGTTCGCCTTCGACAATATCGACTTCGACCCCCGTGCCTTCAATCTCACGGCGAATGTCTCACCCGATGAGGAAGGGTTTGGTGAAATGGGCCTTCTCATCGCGTCGCGTTCCGTGGACAGGATGTCCATATTCCACGACCCCCTGAAGGGGACGGGGATCGACCTGGTAAAGGAAAAGACCTATCCCGAGGTGGAGCCGTGGAAGAGCGAGGAAGCGCCCGACAGGGAAGACCTCTCGTACGGTCCCCCCGATGTGGAGGATTTGAAGATGTTTGTCCGGTCCATCGCGGGCCGGTATGACCCCTTCGTCTATCCCCAGGACCTCCGCTATCCGGGCAAGGTCGTCGACATGGTCGCGAGCGGGGAATACGGGGTGTTGACCGCCACGGACAGGAAGGGGAGGATCGCGGGAGGCATGACATGGCGCAGTACGGGGGCTTCCACGATCGAGTGTTACGGTCCCTATGTTTTCGTCGACGAGGAAAGGCAGGACGTGGGTGAGGGCCTTGTCTCGGCACTTATCTCGGCTGTTGCCAGGTCGGAGGCTGTCTGTCTCATGAACAGGTATCCGACGGCGGAGCTGCCCCCCGGTTACTTTGAAAAGCTGGGCACCATCGATTTCGTCCTCAAGGGAGAGAGGAGACCCTGGGATTTTCTTTTCCGGGAACTGAAGGAAGACCCGGTAACTTTCATCATTGAAAACAATACGTTCGAGAAAGGTTGTATGGCTGGTATTTATTATAATGATGGAGATATCAATAATAACCCCGATCCAGTTGACCGGTTCATCGAATTGTCCAATGAGAAAACTGCCCTGTACGAACGGATGCTCGAGCTGGAGAAAGAGAAAAATGCTCTTTTGGAAACGTTGCTGAAGGACAAAAAATAAGATTCCGACGAAAAAACTTTGTTTTTGTTGATATTGGTTATCACTTCAATTACCGGTACGGAATACACATTTGTTTCATCCATTCGCGAAATATCAGAAAATCGACATTAGAATTTAACATTGTTATTACGAGGAATGTTTTAAAACTTTTGTTTAATTTCGCGGCGATTCATATTGCATAAAAAATTATACGAACTTTGCTATGGAGAAAAGAATCGAGGAACTCGACTACTTAAAATGTGTGTTCATTATTTTAATGATCATATTTCATTTGGTCT
>JALHJR010000127.1:0-2097 GCA_022840405.1 Tepidanaerobacter acetatoxydans | reverse complement strand
AGCTATTTCAAATATCCCTGTTTTACCATGTTTTTTTGCTCCTGTAAAAGCGCCTTCTTCATATCCAAAAAGTTCACTTTCGAGCAACTGATCCGGTACGGCTGCACAATTAACAGGTATAAAAGGCTTTGACGATCTCAAACTTGCGTTATGTATTGCTCTTGCAAAAAGTTCTTTTCCTGTCCCGCTTTCGCCAAGAATAAGTACAGGAGAATCAGATTGAGAAAATACTTTGGCCTGTTCAATTACTTGATGATGCTTTGCACTACTTCCGATAATGTCATCGAATGTAATCGGGTTATCATACCTTTTAAGATTTATAATCTCACTAATTTTTCCGGAATCCTGCATTGTGAATATATAGCCAAAAACTGCACCTTCATCAGTTTTTAAACCATAAATATCCATTAGATAGGATTTATTCTTTAATCTTATCTCAATATTTTCAATATCACTGTAAAATGACAAATCTGAACCTATATAGTCGCTTAAGCTTTTTCTTGGAATAAAGTCCCATATACTTTTGTCTATGACGCCTCGTTCATCTGTCATTAAAATAGTTTTTGCCGCAAATTTATTAATATACCTTATCTTTTTTTCTTTATCAAGCAATAAAATACCATAGGAGAGCAGGTCTAAAATAGCTTTCTTCTCAATTTCTCTTTTTTCAAAATCAATCAAATCAATTTCTGTAACACTTTTTACTCCCGGTATTTCTAATATCTCTGATTTTATAGTTTTCCAAAGATTAGAATCTATTTTTGGGAGTTTTATGTAAACTACATAGGTGTATACCTCCATCCATGTAATGCTTAATTCGTATTTCACCAAAACTGAAAGGATGTCATATGTCATATATGGCCGATCGATGGTTTCAATTTTAATTCTCGTTGTTTGCATGTAATTCACCTCATTTTAATATATGCAAAATTTATGCCATTCCTTAAACCTTGAAGTGGCAAGGATTCATAATATGATATGGAACAAATTTATTCCACAATATTTTACTGAACTTCTATTAATGGCAGCCTCCGGTTTAAACTTGTTACATCGGAACAAATTCGAACCATTTTAGTTATGACTTCTGTATATTGTTTTTTGCCGTATATATAGCAAGACTTTTTCGTGCCGCCCACCTCCTATTTATTTTTTCTTCAAGCAGCAATGACTTTACCTCAATCTTATGATAATATTATAGTGATTGTAAAGCCTTATTTTCTCGGAGGTGTCATGGTTTTGAGTGGTAGCAACATGCTTGAAAAAGAATATCGCATTCATTATTATGAGGCAGATGCTAAAGGAAGGATTTTAATTGCTAGTTTGATGAGATATTTTGATGATATCGCAACACAGCAAAGCCGAGAGCTGGGAGTCGGCATAAGTTATCTTAAAGAGCATAATGTAGCCTGGATGCTATATCAATGGGATATTAAAATAGATAAGTACCCGAGATACGGCGAAACTATTAAGGTTAGAACCGCCCCTTATTCTTTTAGAAAATTTTACGCCTACCGCTGGTTTGATGTTTTAAATAAAGACGGTGAAAGGCTGGTGACGGCTAATTCTGTTTGGCTTTTTGTGGATACGGACAAAAGGCGTCCCCTTAAAATTCCTGATGTGATGTATGAAGCCTATCAGGTAACTTCTGATGAGCCTCTTGAAATCGAAAAAATAGCAGAGCTTTCCTCCTGTGATATAGAAAAAAAATTTCAAGTAAGATACAGCGATATAGACACCAACAGTCATGTAAATAATGTAGTATATGTCACATGGGCCTTAGAGGCTTTGCCTTATGATATAATTTCAAACTATGAGCTTAGAAATCTAAAGGTTACATATAAGCAGGAAACAACTTATGGCATGATTATAAGATCTCAATGTCAGGTTATCAAAAATGGCAACGAGGCTAACACAAGGCACAGCATATTAAGTGAAGAAGGAAAACAGCTTTGCCTTTTAGAAGGCAGATGGATTAAAAATAGCTAGAAAGGAATATCGGGAATGGATTTTACACCAATTAGAGTACAAAAAGTATATGAAGATATTATAGAACAATTTAAAAATATGATATACAGCGGACAACTTAAAAAAGGAGAC
>JALHJR010000051.1:0-17647 GCA_022840405.1 Tepidanaerobacter acetatoxydans | reverse complement strand
TATAGCACCCATAGCTATTGAACCAGGGCTTAGGTTTGCTATTCGTGAGGGCGGCAGAACCGTAGGAGCCGGTGTGGTAACTGAGATAATTGAAAAATAGCGAAAATAGGGGAATCGCAAGATTCCCCTTAGTTTTTTTATTTAAAAGCTAAAAGCTATTTTATTGACAACGCACTTTAATTATGATAAATTTATTAAAGTGACAAAACAGCGAAAAATCCTTACACAAAACAATAGAAGCGAAACACTAGGAGGTGTACTCATTGAGGGTCAACATAGTTTTAGCATGTACAGAATGTAAAGAGAGGAATTATTTTACCCAAAAAAATAAAAAGAATGACCCCGATAGACTGGAGTTGAATAAATACTGCAGACGCTGCGGAAAACATACACTGCACAAAGAAACCAAATAAAAGCTAGGAGGATTGTCTTATGGCAGCGGCTAAGGAGGGCATCGTAAAAAGGACTGGAAAATTCTTTAGAGAAGTAAAGTCCGAGATGAGAAAAGTAACATGGCCGACTAAAAGTGATTTAACCACATATACTATTGTGGTTTTTGTATCTGTTATAATTGTTAGTGGATTTATCTGGATAACTGATACTATTCTTTATAAATTGATATCATTAGTTCTCCGATGATTGAAGGAGGTTGGGCACGGCCCGGTGTAGTATGTCAAAAAATTGGTATGTTATTCATACTTATTCAGGTTATGAGAATAAAGTAAAAACCAACTTGGAAAAGCGCGTAGAGTCCATGGGAATGCAAGACAAGATTTTTCGAGTTCTTGTTCCCGTGGTAGAAGAAGTCGAAATAAAAAATGGTAAACGAAAAGTTAGCCAGCGCAAAGTTTTTCCGGGTTATGTTTTAGTTGAGATGATAGTAACGGATGATTCCTGGTATGTGGTGCGAAACACACCTGGAGTTACCGGCTTTGTCGGAGCGGGCAGCAAACCCATTCCGCTTCAAGAATCAGAGACTAAGCTAATCTTAAAGCAGATGGGCATAGAAGAACCAAAACAAAAGCTTGATATTGCCATAGATCAAAGTGTGAAAGTAGTTTCAGGTCCATTCGAAAACTTTGTAGGGAAGGTCATAGAAATAAACCCTGATAAGCAGAAGTTAAAGGTGCTAATTTCTATGTTTGGAAGAGAAACCCCTATAGAATTAGGTTTTGATCAAATAGAAAAAATATAATATAAGTAGTATAACAGGAGGTGCGCAAATGGCAAAAAAAGTTGTATCTGTAGTTAAACTTCAGATTCCTGCGGGTAAAGCAACGCCAGCTCCACCGGTAGGACCGGCACTTGGGCCTACGGGGATAAATATAATGAACTTTTGCAAAGAGTTTAATGAAAAGACAGCACATCAAGCGGGGCTAATTATACCTGTGGAACTTTCAGTATATCAAGACAGATCTTTTACCTTTGTTTTAAAAACGCCGCCAGCCTCTGTATTATTAAAAAAGGCTGCAGGTATTGAGAAGGGCTCAGGAGAGCCGAATAGAGACAAAGTAGGAAAGGTCAGTAAAAAAGATGTTCAAGAGATAGCTAAATTGAAGATGGTCGATCTTAATGCCGATAATATCGAAGCTGCCATGAAAATGGTTGAAGGTACAGCCCGCAGCATGGGCATTACAGTAGAATAAACAAATAGCAAGTGGGAGGATTTTCCGCTAATACCACAAGGAGGTTTATAGTAAATGGCTAAACATGGCAAAAAATATTTAGAAGCCTTAAAACTTATAGATAGAACAAAATTTTACGATGTTCAAGAAGCTATAGAGCTTGTAGAAAAGACAGCCGTAAAAAATTTTGATGAAACTATAGAGGTGGCAGTTCGCCTTGGCGTTGATCCAAGACATGCGGATCAACAGGTAAGAGGAACCGTTACACTCCCCCATGGCACAGGTAAAGATGTTAGAGTGCTAGTTTTTGCCAAAGGTGACAAAATCAAGGAAGCTGAAGAAGCCGGAGCTGATTTTGCAGGTGCTGAGGACATGGTAGCTAAAGTCGAAGGTGGTTTTCTTGATTTTGACGTAGCTATTGCAACACCAGATATGATGGGAAGTGTAGGTAAGTTAGGAAGGATTTTAGGACCCAAAGGCCTCATGCCGAATCCTAAGGCGGGCACAGTGACTTTTGACGTAGGTAAAGCTGTTAAAGAGGTTAAAGCAGGTAAGATTGAGTTTAGAGTTGATAAGACTAAAATTGTTCATGCTCCCATTGGGAAAAAGTCTTTTGGTGTAGAAAAATTGACTGATAACTTTAAAACTTTTATGGAAGCCATAATTAAGGCAAAGCCGGCTTCTGCTAAAGGGCAGTATATTAAGAGTGTTACAATATCCAGCACTATGGGGCCTGGAATTAAAATAAATCCTCAAAAAGTAATAGAGAAAAAGTAATAGAGAAAAAATAATCATTAATTAAATTAAATTTATTTTTAAACTTAATATGATTATTATTATATATTATGCTGCAGACCGTAGGTGCTATAAAGCTTAATTTCCTACCGAGGCAAAATTTTAGGGATGATTTTTATTTTTAAAAATCATTACCAAAAACTATGTGGTCAAAAAAGCCTTTCTGCAGTGATGGAAAGGCTTTTTTAAATAAGAAATTATATTTTATAGCTAAACAAAATATATCTAGGGGGTGAAATAGTGCCAGTAAAAGAGTCGAAAGTTAAAGCTGTTGAAGAATTAAAAGATAAGTTTAATCGGTCAAGTGCCGTAATTCTTACTGACTATCGGGGCTTAAATGTTGCTGATATAACTGAGCTTCGGCGAAAACTTAAAGAACAGGGAATAGAGTATAAGGTTGCAAAAAATACTTTAACACGAATTGCTATTAAAGATTTTGATTATGATTTGGATAAGTTTTTAGAAGGCCCTACGGCCATGGCTTTTAGTTATGAAGACCCAGTAGCTCCGGCAAAAGTACTTATAGATTTTGCTAAAATCCATAAAGAGCTTGAGATTAAGGCCGGAGTTGTTGAAGGCAAGGTTGTAAGTAAGGATGTTATTGATGAATTGGCTAAAATGCCTCCGAAGGAACAGCTTTTGGCAAGTGCGGTCGGTGCAATCCAATCGCCACTATATGGTATTGTAGGAGTAATGCAAGGCACCTTGTGCAACATGGTCTATACTTTGCAGGCAATACAGGACAAAAAAGCCTCATAACACACAATTACTTTGGTGTATAGGTTTTATTATGTAAAACAAATAAATTTAAATTGCTATATGAAAAAAAGGAGGAACTTTTAATGACAAAGGAAGAAATTATTTCTGCTATTGAAAATATGACAGTTTTAGAACTATCAGAACTTGTAAAAGATCTTCAGGAAAGATTTGGTGTAACCGCTGCCGCTCCGGTAGCTATGGCTGCTGCTCCTGCCGCAGGCGGAGCTGCTGAGGCTGCTGAGGCTGAACAGACTGAGTTTGATGTAGTTTTAACTGCTGCCGGTGACCAGAAGATTAAGGTTATTAAAGTTGTTAGAGAGATTACAGGCCTTGGCCTAAAAGAAGCTAAAGACCTAGTAGACGGTGCTCCTAAGGCAGTTAAGGAAAAAGTCAGCAAGGAAGAAGCCGAACAGATTAAGGAAAAACTCGCTGAAGTCGGTGCATCAGTAGAAATAAAATAAGTAAAAATTAATTTGTTAAAGCGAATGAGCCCTCGACAATACCTATCTGATAGGTATTGTCGAGGGCCTAATTTTATTTAATATATCTATATAAAAAATTAGCCCACATCTTAGGGCCGCAGATGTGGGAGCAAGAAACAATGAGCAGATCATTGTTATTCAATCTCTATGGGGACTGACTTATCGGGTTTTTCTTTTTTAGGAACGGTTATATTTAAAACACCATTTTCAAGTTTTGCTACAACTCCTTCATCACTTGCATCTGCTAAGAAGATGTTGCGCTGCATCGAAGTATGGCGTCTTTCTCTATGAATGTAATTCTTGCCTTCTTCCTCAACCTTTTCTTCTCTGTTTACGGAAATTTGCAGTCTTCCTTCATCGATGGTTACATTAACTTCTTCTTTTTCAACACCGGGAAGCTCTGCTGCAATGTAGTAGTTCTTGTCATCTTCTAAGACATCAATTTTGAAAGTGTCGGCAGCAAGACTTCTTCTAAAAGGCCAACTATCAGTAAAAAAGTCGTCGAGCATGTTGTAAAAATCATCAAAAGTACTGCTCAGCAAATCGGGTGTTCTTCTGTTAAAAGGAACTAATCCTGCCATATGCACCAACTCCTTTACTGTTTAGTTTTTTTATTTGTTAGCACTCTCGACCATTGAGTGCTAACTTCAATTATTTATATATCATACTTTTTGAGATTTGTCAAGTATGACCACAAAAAATTTTTAGTTTTTTATTATATATATTCTAAACATTTTTTATGATAATATTTTAAAACTTACCAATTTTTTTCCTAAGTATGGTATCATTATTAGTAAGTAAATAAAAGAAAGAGGTAGGTTCTGCTATGGATGTAAAGGAAGATACAGCAAAGAGAGGAGAGATGTTTCATGAAAAGATTGGTGAAGTACTATGTGGTGTTGAAAATCTGGGGTACATAGATTTAGTGATCGGGATTCCATTTTACAACGAAAAGGAAAGCATAAAGCATGTTTTGAAAATAGTAGAGGAAGGGCTTAAGGCATTTCCGGATATGACAAAACTTATAGTTTGTGTTGGGGATCCTGAAGGCAAGGAAACACTGGAAGTTATTAAAAATGTTGATATACAAGTGCCAAATATCTCATTTATAATGGATTCGGGCATAAATGGTAGAGGATTCAGTATAATGGCTATAATGGAGATTGCAAAAAGGCTTGAGGCAGATGCCATAATCTTAAAAGCTGACCTTATGACAGAAAATGAGCAGGGCTTTAAGCCATCATGGATAGAGGAACTGGTATATCCGCTTACAGAAGGTTGTGATGCGGTTTTTGCCAGTTTCAAGAGGCATTATTTTGAAAACACTACAGGAAACCTGTTTGTAAGACCTATTCTTGAAACAATGTATGGATACAGCTTAAATGATCCTTTGGCCGGCATATATGGATTTGCACATGACCTTTTAGAGGATTATTGCATGGAAGCTGCCCATTGGTATAGTTATATAGGGGGATATGGCATAGACCCTTGGCTGGTAACCCGGGCAATTATATGGAATAAAAGAATTTGTGAAGTAAGCCTTGGAGCAACACTTGCTCCCCAATCCATGATTAAAGTCACTTATTTATTTAAAGAAATAGCAAGGTCACTATTCGAGTGTATTATAAATGATCAAGACTATTGGCTGACCCAACGCAATATTCTTGAATATCCCTCCAGATTGCTGCTGCATTCCCTGGAAAGCAAGGATATGCCGAAAGAAGTATTCTATAAACTTACTGACTTTATACAGGCATTTAAGTCCGGATACGAGAAATATGAAATTATATATCAAGCGGCATTGCCCAAAGAATCAGCTAGTTTGGCATATGAGATTTACAATCTTAATTATGAGAATTTTGAGTTTGATGAGCTGGTATGGTCAAGATTTGTATATCAGTTTTTACAGGCATACTGCTTTAATAAAAAAGTATCAAAAGAAGATGTTTTAGCTGCTTTAACAGTGATATATGAAGGGCGTATAGCAGGTTATACGAAACAGGTTAGAAAATTTAGAGATTGTTTTACGAATATCGAGGGCTTAGATGTAGATGACCTTGTATATAAAAAAGCAGTTGATTTTAATATGGCTCAGATAGAAGCATTATTAAGTTTAAAAAACGGTTTTGTTGAAACGTGGATTAAAAAATCTACTGAAACAGAACCGCCTATAACTCCATTAGATTATATAGAATTTATTCCAGGCGTACCTGTAGTATTACCTAAACAGTTAAAAAATTTAAACGGTGAAATTGTATGGACAAACGGAATTTTTAACGAAATAAGAAAAAAATATCATCATAATTTTAATAATTATATTTATAACAGCTTAAAAATACCTAAAAGCTGTCTTTCATCAGATATAGTTGATGGTGTAAGTAAGTTTATGCAACGTCTGGAAGATATTCTAGGCAGCTTGTTTCCCGGGGATTTATACTCTGACCGAGGTGTTTTGGAAACTGTAAATAAAATGATCGAGCTCATGCCCTGCGGTAAGGTTTTAGTGGTCAAGGCTGAAGTTTTAAAAAAATTACTTTATGAATTTGCACCACTTAATCTTTTAATAAGTCTGGGATATGCGAATGTAACCGAGTTATTAAATGATATGAGCCCGAGAAAGGCCTTGACTTTAGCAAGTATTGCAGAAGAAAGAATATATATGGATAGAATAAATCTTTGGCTTAAAGATAACCTCAGACCGGATAACATGGAAAAAGTTGATATAGAAACAATTATAGTTAGTAAGGATATGCTGCCAAACTTGTCCGGGATGAAGAACATAAGCAGCTTAAATAAGATAACAGGTACAATTCTGATAAGCAGCTTAAGTAAAGGCATGGGAGGTAAGTATCCTAAGCTCCTTTATTTTACACATATCATGAAGAACATAATTGAGGCTGAGCATTATGCATATATATGGGAAGCATATGCTAAAGAACGCAGGAATTTTGGGATTAAAGTAATTAATTCTATTGTAGGTCACCATGGAAGGGATATATTTTCAGCTCATAATATATTTGAAAATTGGCATCAAAGGGAATTTGTATTGAGGTTGAAAAAATTGGTGAAAGAACTTGAGCTACAGGGATTAAATGCGGAGGCTGAGGCTATTTCATTAATGGCAGAAGGATATGGTTTATCCCTTACCCTTGAAGACGGAACCTTCGTTCCGTGCTCGGCATGGAGCTGGGCCAGTTATAGTTTTAAAGGTGGGGAAGGTGTGCCGACTCCTCTTTCACTGCATGTGGAGAGAAACTGGTTTAATACTGAACTTTTAGAGGAGATATGTAGGCAGATGGGTTATAAACCCGGAGAAATAATGGAACGCGTATTTCAACTTATGGGAGAGGGAAAGGAGAGTTATGACCTTGCAAATATTTTATTAAAGGTTAAACCATATAGTGATGCTGTGATAGTGCAAGATATAGAAAATTGGCCTCCTGCAGGAAATCTTTTACGCTGCGAGCATAATCCCATATTAAAACCTATACCGGAACATCAGTGGGAATCAAAATATGTGCTTAATGCAGCAGCTATCCGAATAGAGGGCAGGGTTTACATACTCTACAGGGCATTTGGCGATGATAATATTTCAAGGATTGGTATGGCTATATCGGACGGTTATAATATTTTGGAAAGATTACCAGAGCCGATATTTTATCCCAAAACCGATGAGGAAAGGAACGGCTGCGAAGACCCGCGTACGGTTATAATCGGTGATGAGATATATATGCTGTACACTGCTTATGATGGTGTGGTAGCACAAATAGCCGCAGCATCTATCGGTATTGAAGATTTTTTAAAAAGGGATTTTAACAAGTGGAAAAGACTAGGCCTTGCTTTTCCTAATGTGTGGAATAAGGATGCCATACTTTTTCCCGAGAAAATTAACGGGCAATATGTCTTGTATCACAGGATAGAACCAAGTATCTGGGCATCATACTCAAATGAACTTAAATTTCCATGGTCTAGGAATGGCCATAAGATAATCATAGGTCCAAGAGCAGGAATGATGTGGGACTCTCTTAAAATTGGTGCAGGTTCACAACCAATAAAGACAGACTATGGATGGCTGCTTATATATCATGGTGTTGATGACAATCTGGTATATAGGCTGGGTGTGATACTTGTTGATTTAAATGATCCCAGCAGATTGTTATATCGATCTCCAAATCCTATTCTATCGCCGCAAATGTCCTATGAAGTAGGCAATAATTCATCTACATGGGTACCAAATGTAGTATTTACATGTGGTGCGGTGCCTACCGAAGATAAAGATATATTAGAAGCAGATGACGAAATCTTGGTATATTATGGAGCTGCAGATACCTATTTATGTGTTGCATATGCTGCAGTTAAAGACTTAATACCCGATGAAATAAGAAGAAGAATCTAAAAGAAGTAAAAATAACGGGGCCGTTGCATAATACATGAAATCCCGTATAAAATTCAAAGCCATGCATATAATAATGTAGCGATGAAACTACATTATATGCATGGCTTTTATTTATTAGGATCGATAAAAATATGATTTTACTGCGGGAATCAGTTTTGCAACAGTTTCTTTATACTGCCGGAATATAACTGATATTGTTATTTTCAGACAACATCGCTGTCATGATTTGATAAGTAAGCAGAAAGCTTACAAGAGCTTCGGCACCCTGGTTCATGTTCAGACCATCGTAAACGAGAGCATCATAGCATCCGCCTGATTTTTCATTATATAACGGCAAACCATTTATATTTTTCCCCCAATACCAATTGTATGATATATTTGCCTTTGAGATATATTCCTTTTTTCCCGTAGCAGTATATCCTTGAACACAGGCTAATATAATAGAAGCTGCATCAACAGGTTGCTGATCAAAAGTAGGCAAACTGCCATTTTTTTGCCACCAACCCTTATTTCCTACAATAGACAGATAACCGTTTTTTAAAAGTGAGTCTGTTAAAAAGCCTAAAGATTTCTCGGCAGCATCAAGAGAGGCTCTATCATTTGAAATTGTGTAATATGAAAACAGAGAATGAGGAAGCACCGCATTGCAGTAAGTAAGGTATTCCTCAAACCATTTCCAATCTTTAGTTTCATTATTACTATATGCTTTCTTCAATTGACTGGCCATGTCATTTGCAAGCTTATAAATATCAGGGTGAATATATCCGTTGCTTATTAAAAATGTAAGACCTATTAATGAATACGCAATTGCCCTTAAACTTCTAAAGCCTGATATATTATTAAAGGCTTTTTCCAAAATAGTCTTTGCTTTACTTTTTACATTATCGGATGCATTGCCGCTGCACAATGCGTAACAACAAGCCAGAAAAGCTCTTCCTATGCTATCTTCAGAATCAATAGTTGTAAAAAAGGCATTCTCGATTTTTAAATTTACGAAACTGCCATCTGAACGTTGTGCATTTTTTAGAAAATCCATATAAGTCTTAGCAAATTTTCTGCCTTCTGTGTTCATATTTAAAGCAACAAGGAGAGCTCTTGCATTATCATCTACAGTATAACCGCTTTTCTTCAGTGGTATATCGTATTTTGCAAATTGTATTATACCCGTATCATCGGTCATTTTGTCAAGGTGCTTAAAAGAAACCCCAATACTCATTAACTTATCCCTCCACAGATCTAGCATTAAGCAGCAATTGATTTAAAAAATTTATATATTGTTGTGCTACATTACTCCAGGTCATTTTTTTGCCAAGATTGCGTGTTTTTTGTTCGAAACTTTGTTTTAGCAGCGGATCGTTAATTATTTTTTCGATTAAGGTGGCAAGCTCCAAAGGGTCATTGCTGTCCTGAGCTATAAGTCCTCTTGCACTGCTGAGTAACTCGATGGCGTATTCATAAGGAGTTGATACTATAGCTCTGCCGCATCCAACAGCGTAAGTCAATGTACCGCTTACGGCTTGGTCTTTATTGGAATATGGCGTCACATAGACGTCTGTCATATAAAGATAATCACCCAATTTATCCAATGGCAGATATTGATTGACAAATTCTATATTTTCGGTTAACCTTAAATTTTCAACTAAATTTAGAAGCGAATTTCTATAAGATTCGCCGTATTTCTTAGAAAGAGATGGATGAGTCTTGCCAAGTACAAGATATAATATATTTGGGTATTTCTGCACAAGCTTACTGAGGGCCTTTATACAGTTTTCAATACCCTTTCCAGGACCCAAAAATCCAAAAGTAGAAACTATGATTTTGCCCGTATATCCGTATTGCTGCTTAAGATATTCCCTATCCTTTGGCTCAAAGAAAGGAACACCGTGAGGTATTACGCATAGTTTGGATTTAGGAATATGGTAAATATTTTCTAAAAGTCCGGCAGCTCTTTTAGTCATACAACTAACACCGATTGCCATACTTCCCAATTCAGCAAGCACCTGTTTTTGACCAGGACTTGGTTTTGGCAAAACGGTATGAGTAATGACTATAAAGGGTTTTTCAAGCTTTTTGGCAAAATCAAGGACGTAACTGCCATCAGGACCGCCGAATATCCCATATTCGTGTTGAATTATGACGATATCTATAGAAGATTCATCTACAAAGTCTGCTGCAGATATGAAACTTGCTCTTTCATCCTGACTTATTTGAAAAACAACTTCGGGGGGATAATCATAATTGGCATTGTTATCTGTAATAGCAAGAATTTCTACATTTTCATTAAAGCGAATAAGATTATCCCTAAGGTCGCTGGAAAATGAGGCTATGCCGCATTCTCTCGGCGGATAAGTACTTAAAATAGCTATATTCATTAAAAATCACTCCTTCAATTAAATTTTGAAACCATAAGACACCTCCTGCGTGTAACATAGTTGCAATTTAATTACTGCATTTCCATTCCCATCTCACATATCTTGTGAAATAATATGGTACAGATAGATGTCGCAGTTTTCCTCCTCATACACTATAGACAGTTTTGCACTATTGGAAATAAATCAGAGATCTTCTTTGACATACAGCTTGTCCATCAAACTTACTTATACAGGCTGCAAGAATAATAATGACCCTTCTTTAATAAATAAAAGCTGCCACCTAAAGCACGACTCTGGTAGATAAAAATATAGTAAAACATGTCAGTTTATTATAATTATACCAGATATTTCTGTCTATTTCAATAAAATCATGACTTTCCGCATTTTTCCGACCTTTAACGTTTAATATGTAAACAGCAAAGAAAATACTATAAGTCAATGTAATTTATAGGCTCGCATAAATGCGTTTTATTTTTTGCGGAAACTCAAAAATATAAGATGGCCGGATACTGCTCTTTCTGAAGTTCTAACTATTCAGAGGTCTGTCATTTTACTACATACTGCTGCTGCCATTCTGCTATATACCTTCTTCATTCTGCTTATACTTCTGTTATTCTGAGTGCAGCGAAGAATCTTATTTAATCCTTACAAAGCTCCTTTACTGAGTTTGGGATGACGAGCCTTTTTCAACCACTGAACAGTAGTCCAAAGCTGCAGAATTTTATATTTTCTGATTGCAACTATTTGACATTATGGTATACTCGTAATTACAAGAAATATAGTTTAAACAGGAGTGAGCTTTGTGAAAGAGCTATATAATTCAATATTTCACCGCAAATCTATCCGAAAATATGATATGAGCCCGCTGCAGCCTGATGCGCTTTCAGAGATAAAACAGTATGTAAGCAATGTCAAGCCGCTTGTGCCGACAATCAAAGTGGATTTTTCTTATCTGACCGCTGAAAATGTCAAAAATCCTTTGCCGGTAAAGGCACCTCATTATATTTGTATTTATTCCGAAAAAGTAGAGCACTATTTAATGAACGTAGGCTTTATGCTGCAACAAGTTGATCTTTACTTATCTGCAAAGAGCATCGGCAGTTGCTGGTTGGGTATGGCAAAACCTACAAACGGAGCTTTGCTTAAGATGAATGGCATGGATTTTGTTATAATGCTTGCCTTCGGAAACGCTGCAGAACCATTACATAGGGCAAGTATATCGGAGTTTAAACGAAAAGCTCAAAATGAAATAGGTGCCTTAAGCGAAGTTTTCGACATTCAAGATGCTGTACGCCTTGCTCCATCTGCAACAAACAGCCAACCGTGGTTTCTCACAGGAAGTGCTGAAAGGATACAGATTCACAGAGTTAAGCTGGGAACTGTTAAAGCTATCATATATGATAAGTTAAACCAGATTGATATCGGGATTGCTCTATGTCATCTTTATATAGCCGCAATGGAAAAAGGTAAAAATGTTGAGTTTTTATATGATAAAAATGATGAAGACAAAGCACCCAAGGGTTATGAGTATATGATGACTGCTGTGCTATATTAGTGTCAATACTGTGTTCCCTCGATATTCGGGGCTTGACGAATTAGAAGTTTTGTTATAAAATATAGAGTGTCTGACGGCGAAAGTCAGGCAAACAATGACGCGGGGTGGAGCAGTCTGGTAGCTCGTCGGGCTCATAACCCGGAGGTCGTCGGTTCAAATCCGGCCCCCGCAACCAATATAGTAATGTAATGGCGAGAAGTGGATAGTGAGTCATACATCCAACCTCCCATATTATATTCTTATCCGTGGCGGCGTAGCTCAGGTGGCTAGAGCATGCGGTTCATACCCGCAGTGTCCGGGGTTCAAATCCCTGCGCCGCTACCATACATGGCCCTGTGGTCAAGTGGTTAAGACATCGCCCTTTCACGGCGGTATCAGGGGTTCGAGTCCCCTCAGGGTCACCAAAAGAGAGCCAGGCGAACACCCGTTAAGTGTGTTTCGCCTTTTTCTATATTGTCGACAATAGAAGCATCCAGGGGCACGCTAATGGTATTCTTCTTCCCTGAGAAATTAAAAGCGATTTTCAGTTTCTTGTCATAGAGGTATACTGATATCACGAAAGTATCAAACAATTTTGCTTGATACTTTTTATCTTTTATGTCCCCATCCCGGAAAGATTCAAGCCATGCAGCAACATCTTTCTTTACCACTTCCGTCACTTCTGCTTTTTTGTTTTATACTTTACAATGTTGTCGCTCTTAGCATAATTCAGTTCGATTTTGTCGCATAATTTTATAGGATAGTTTCGTAATATTGACAATATTTACATCCGCCTTTCGATATAATAAAAGTTACCGAATACATTAAGGAAGGTGGATAAACTTGATTAACCGAGCACAGCTTAAGTGGTATGATTATTTGGGGCAAAAATCGGATGAATTTCATAATACACCTTTTGCATCGGCATCATTAAAATCTTTGGCAAAGGAAGTTATACCGGTATGCATAATTGCTTATCTTTTCGGCATGGCCTCCATAAACGGGCTTTATCCCTTCGCCCTTTCTTTTATGGCAGCAAATTTGCTTTATCGAAAAGAATATATGCTCCCTGGAATTTTTTCATTTTTGGGCACCTTAATGGCAATGAAAAGCCTGTCATCATTTCGATATTTATGTGCGATGGGTATTTTTCTGCTAATTTATAATCAATTAAATAGGATAAATTGGAAAAATGAATTTATATTTGGCACAGCAGTGTTTGTTTCAAATATGTTCGCAGGTGCGGTGTTTTTGGTTAGTCGTGCAGTTTCACCATATGATATATTTTTGCTTATATTAGAATCAGGCATGGCTTGTATTATGACATTTATGATTTCAGGAGGTATGCCTTGGATATTTAATGAGCAGGTTCAACCTATAGAAAGAAATATATGTATGGTTATATTGTTAGGAGTAGTCCTGTCTATTGCCAGAAATTTTGTATTTTTAAACATGAATGTTCGTGATATTATAGGGGTATTTTTAGTTTTATTGCTGGCATTGGTAAATGGTTCCGGAGCAGGTGCGGCAGCAGGAATTATCGTAGGGATAACCGGTTTTTCCTTGAGCATGTCACCGTGGTCAACTGCTATAATGGCGTTTTCAGGTCTTGTATCGGGTGCTTTTAACAAACTGGGCAAAATTGGTGTGATAGTGGGTTTTTCATTGGGGTATTTATTATACAATTTTCATGTAAATTCTATAGGTACACTTATAATATCACCGAAAATTTTAGCCATATCGTTTGTATTGCTTTTAATTTTACCGCAAGCCATGATAAAAAGAGTAAAGTTATACCTTAGCAATCCATGTAATGATGAACAAATAAAAGCCTATAATTTCGAAGAACGGGCAAGGGATCGACTTCATGAATTAGCTTCACTGTTAAATGACCTAGGAGGTGTGTTTAAAGAGATTTTTGTGAAAGATGAAGAGCAAGCCTTACCGTCAAAGTATCTGGACTCTGTCTGTCGCAAAGTGCAGCTTATGATTTGTTCGGATTGCGGCATGCGCAGGATTTGTTGGGAAAAGGAACTTAAACGCACAATGGGAGCTTTTTATACATTAATTAAACATCATGAAGGAATATATGATAAAAAGGAGCTTCCCTTTCTGTTTAAATCTCGCTGCAGTCAAACCGAAAAGATAAAGGAAATTGTCAAAGAAAGCAGTAATCTTTTTAAGATAACACGGCAGATGGATAATATTATAAAGTATAACCAGGAATTAATACAGGAATATTTCGCAAGAGCGGCGGATGTAGTTGAGGCAATGGCAGCAGGTGCATGGGAAGAGGACTATGAAATAAATATAGATGATGAAATTTTAGAAAGACTTTCCGGATTGGATATAAGTGTAGAGCGAATATATACTGATTATAGCAATAACAGATTATGTGTTAACATAATAAAATCTCCATGTAAAAACACTAAGCAATGTAAGACCTTAATTCCAACGGCGGTATCTGATGTGCTGGGCAGAAAAATGAGCACTAAAGTCATAGATTGTCCGTTAAAAAGCGGAAATTCGATGTGCCGTTTAAAGGTGACATCAAATGGGGTGTTGGATGTATGTGTAGGAGTGGCTGGAGTAGCAAAAGAAGGTCAAAATGTTTCGGGAGATGGATTTTCTTATTTGGAATTAAAGGAAGGCAGGTATATGCTGGCTTTATGTGATGGTATGGGCGTAGGAGAAAATGCGGCACGGCTTAGCGAAAAAACGCTGACATTGTTGGAACGATTGTCAGAAGCCGGATGTGCTCAGGAAACAGTGCTAAAGGTAACCAATTCGGCCATGATTGCGGTTAATCGTGATGAAAGTTTTTCAACTATAGATATGGCTCTGATTGATACAGCCGGTGGGATAGCAAAATTTATTAAAGCCGGTGCACCGGCAGGATTTATAAAGCGCGGTACAAAGATAGAAATGATTAAAGGCGGAAGCCTGCCTTTAGGAATAATAGATGAAATTTCCCCTAAGATTACCGAAAAAACCGTGCGGCCGGGCGATATGATAGTGATGGTAACAGATGGAGTCATAGATGCATTCTCTAACGGAGAAAATGGCGAGGAAATGCTCAGCCGATTTCTGCTTAAAACAAAAACAGCCAATCCACAAGAAATGGCTGAAAAAGTTTTAAAGAAGGCAAAAGAAAAGAACAGTATAAGGGATGATATGACCGTACTTGCGGCAAGTGTATGGGAAAAAAAGTTAAGTTAGCAATGTAAAACGATTTTATTACAAGAGGGCAGCAGAAAACTCATGTCAAACTTTCAGAGTTGATATTTACGTTAACAAAGCTTATTATTAATATAGATGTTATTTTTTTCATATTGAATAATACTTACTATTGCAGCATTGCCTCAAAATAAATAGAACTTTGGGAATGTAAAAAAATATTATAGGAAGAAATATAAAAAGATGAATATTTTTCAGCAGTTTTTAGAAACCATAAGAAAATATGACATGATTCAAAAGAAAGACAAAGTCATTGTGGCAGTTTCCGGCGGGCCTGATTCTGTTTGCCTGCTTCACCTTTTTATGACCTTCAAGAGTGAATTAGATATCAGTCTTTATGCCGCTCATTTGGATCATATGTTTCGCGGGCGGGAATCAGAAGAGGATGCCTGCTTTGTAAAGGCTTTATGTGATAGATGGGGTGTTCCCCTTTTCAGTGATAATATCAATGTACCTGAATATGTTAAAAAATCCGGTCTTTCTCCTGAAGATGCGGCACGGCGTGTTCGGTATGATTTTTTTGAACGAGTTAAAAAACAAACAGGTGCTCAAAAGGTAGCCACCGGTCATAATAGAAACGATCATGAAGAAACGATACTTATGAATATATTCAGGGGTGCCGGGTTGGACGGACTCATGGGTATAGAACCGGTTCGAAACTGCTACATAAGACCGCTCATCGAGATACCGAGAGAAGATATTGAAAAATATCTTAAACACGAGGAAATTCCCTTCAGAATCGATGCCACAAATCTTACCACAGATTATTTCAGAAACAGTATCCGCCTTGAACTTATGCCCCTTATAAGACAAAAATATTGTCCCCATTTAGGCAAGTCCCTGCGGCGCCTATCGGAGATTGCCAAGAGAGACCTTTCCTTTATGGAACAAGAAACAGAAAAAGCCCGTGCAAACGTAATCAGGTATGAGCCTGCAAAAGTGATAATAGATGTAAAAAAGTTTTCCAAGCTGCATGAAGCTGTTAAGTATCGCCTGACAAGGCTAGCGGTTGAGAAGCTTACAGGGGATGTAAAAGATTTTGAAGCAAGGCATGCGAAATTATTAGTGGATTTTATCGAAAGAGCTTTACCAGGCAGCTTGCTTGACCTGCCTAAAAACCTTCAGGGATTAAAAGAGTATGAGCATTGTATTATTTCCAAAGAGGTTTTTGATTACCCTACCGATTATTACTACATCCTTGAAGTCCCCGGTGAGATAAATATACAGGAAACAGGTATTACCTTAAAAGCGTATATAGAAACTTATGGCGAAAAAACTAAAATAAACACAGCACCGACAATTGCCTGCTTAGATTATGATAAAATCAATTCGAATTTGGTTGTAAGAAACCGAAGGCCCGGGGATAGATTCAAACCCCTCGGGTGCATTGGGTTTAAAAAATTGAAAGATTTCTTTATTGACGAAAAGATTCCCAAAAGAAAAAGAAATCAAATCCCCATTGTAGAAGCAGGAGGTAATATTATTTGGGTAGGCGGAATGAGGATTGACGATAGATTTAAGGTGACCGAAGAAACCACAAGAATTTTGGTTTTGGTGGTACAAGGGCTTTGAATTAAAATGACATATTCAACTTTCCCAGCCCAAATTTCCGGAGCGAACCTTGATAAATCAGCACTTTCGAGCAAACAACTTTAGTTGATTCTTCCAAAATAAATACAGCAAAGTAGGAAAGATGGGTAATATAATTAAAAATAAAAATGATTTTAGGAGGAATTTAAATGATATTGGGAAAATTCGATTTATCAGGGAAAGTAGCTATAGTTACTGGTGCCAGAACGGGCTTAGGTCAAGGAATGGCTGTCGGATTGGCTGAAGCCGGAGCAGATCTTGTTATTGTAAATCACTCACCGATGCCGGAGACCGAAAAGGAGATAAAAAGATTAGGGAAAAGATGCCTTTCCATTGAGGCCGAACTCTCTGATATAGGTGTGATACCTGAAATAATTGAAAAAACCTTAAACGAATTTGATAAGATAGACATCCTAGTAAACAATGCCGGAATAATTAGAAGAGCTCCGTCTGTTGAATTTACTGAAAAAGACTGGGATGATGTAATGAATTTAAACCTAAAGACAGTGTTCTTCTTAAGTCAGGCTGCGGCAAGAGAAATGATAAAAAATAACGGAGGTAAAATAATTAATATCGCATCGATGTTATCATTTCAAGGAGGCATACTTGTGCCATCTTATGCCGCCAGCAAAGGGGGAGTTGCTTCTTTAACAAAAACATTGGCAAATGAGTGGGCAAAATATAACATAAATGTAAATGCTATTGCACCGGGTTATATGGCCACCAACAATACTGAACCTCTTAGAAAAGATGATGAAAGAAATAAGTCTATTCTTGACAGAATACCGGAAGGAAGATGGGGACTTCCCGAAGATTTAAAAGGAGCTGTGGTTTACCTTGCCTCGGAAGCGTCAGAC
>JALHJR010000126.1:0-2148 GCA_022840405.1 Tepidanaerobacter acetatoxydans | reverse complement strand
CCAAAGCAAAAAAGAGGTTTAATTATTAAACCTCTTTTTTGCTTTATTTATTTTTATAAATTGCAAACTATTGATTTTTAAATTAGTATAATATATACTCCCGTCTTTGACAGTTGCAGAGAACAAAAAGCCTGAGACCCATTGCAAATAGTAAGGTCCAGGCTTTTTTATTTTAGAAAAATAATGCGGAATATCAACGACTCTTTGTCTCTTTTAAAATTTTTTTCATTTGTTTCAAACTGACAATTTCGTAGTCAGTGCGAAATCCAAATGCCTCATGTATTGCATCAGTGAAATCATCTCTGGTATATGTTGGTATGTAACCACTTCCTTTCAGTTCTTGAAAGTTCATGTTTCTTAAGTGCCGTATAATGGTGTCGCATGTAAATTTGCTTTCTAGTTTCTTTTCCAATAGTCTATACATTAGAAGAGAGATAAAACAGGTTGTAAAATGAGCAGTAATTCTATCGTCTCTTCTTAAGTGCACAGGCCTTGCCTTAAATTCACTTTTTAGGATTCGGAAGCATTCCTCGATTTCCCAGCGCTGTCTATTAATCCTTGCGATCTTGGTAGCATCCTCATCGAGGTTTGTGCATACAGCGTAAAACCCGTCATATACAGCTTCACTTTTAATAAGGTCATCATCGAGTGTGTATGATTCCTTTTCTGCTAATTCACCTTCAGAGGTACAGCTTATTCTTTTGATAAAACGCTTGTAATCATTCTGATTATGCTTCTTAATCTTTGTGGGATTTGTATCTATAACCTTAAGTGCACGTCCAATTTGTGAATTGCGGATTTTACTATGATAGTCTCTGTATTTAATGGAATATGTGACAATCAATTTCTGCTCCAACCCGTCTTCTTTAATCCAGCGTTCCTTGTAAAATATCCTATCCCTGTCTTTTATGTCATCCAGTTCTAGGATATCATAGGTTTTACTGTCATCATCCAGATGCCAGCCTTTGGGATCTAAAGCCCATTCTTTCAAATAACCTTTAAGCTTTTTAATAGACTGTGTTGTGATAAAGGCCCTATCTTTCTTATCATTAAATTTACGATTGCAGGTGGAGGCAAGACCAGCATCTGTACAGACAATGAACCTGGATAGTTTGAAGTCGGATAAAATCTTGTTCTCTAATGGTTTTAGTGTAAGCTGTTCATTTTTGTTTCCCTCTGTAATACTAAAAGCAAGAGGAACCCCGTCTCCATCCATAAAAAGACCCATTTGAACTATAGGATTTGGCTTATGGTCCTTAGCATATCCATATTGCTTTAACCCATCTTCCTCTTCTATCTCAAAGAAATAATTGGTGCAGTCATAGTAGAGGATACCTGTATTTCGCTTAGAAAGTTTAAGGCTGTTTTGATATAGGGATGCCTGAATAAAATCTGTTTCCCTTGCTATGACTTCTAATGCCCTATATATTTGATGCAATTTAAAATCCGGCGGTTCTATCAATTCCCAGGAAAGCTCATAAGTAGAAAGTTTTGAAGAAGGGAAGATAATTCTGCCATAAAGCAATCTCGAAAAGATAGAATCCAGGTTGTATTCAAACTTGTATTTTTCGCTAATCTCACTACAGATTTTATTAAGCCCCAGTCCGTAATATATCTTCTCTAAAAACAAATATCCCCCATTAAAGCTGCGCCTTTCATCCTTTTTAATTAATTTAGAAGGGGAATACTTTGCAATGACCACAGGTTCCCTGCCCTCTTTTTCAAGGCGATTTAATTCCGCTATGTATTCCTTTGCCCATTCAATAGGGTCTCTGCCACCCAATTTTTCTCTCAGCTCATCTACTGTTCCTAATTTCTCAACAATCTTTGAGGTTCGCTTACCATCAATTGTCACATCATCTTTGACATATAGTGACATTGAATTTTTAGATTTGGACACTGATAATCTCATAAGTAACACCCACCTATTACTTATATTATAACATATTCCGTAATATTCCGCAATAATAAATATGTAAATTTGACAAAAAAATAAAGCCCTTCCTGGCTTTAAGGAACTTTTTGATTCAGTTAAGTGTCAAACACCCGAATCAATGAGCAAGTTGACAATGCGATTGCATCTATGAATCTTGTCAAAAAGACGGAGTTAGATGAAATCTTACAAAGAATTACCGAATTAGAGAAACG
>JALHJR010000050.1:0-11356 GCA_022840405.1 Tepidanaerobacter acetatoxydans | reverse complement strand
ATTGCTCTTTGAGCTGGTCGAAGGGTGATTAATCAACCACCCTTAGTTAAGTGCGTCTTTGTTTAGGTATATATTCATAACAATGACAACAGTATATAGTAGAATGACAGACCTCTGAACAGTAATCTTGATTATAATATTCTGAGATTATTTAAAAAAATTAATTCCACGGATTCGCCGGAAACTTCATTATCACTCGTTTTAAGACCTTCAATTCCTCCGGTGTGTCATCGTGAAACATACCCTTTTTTAAGGCTTGAAGTTGCCTTAAACCCTTACGCGAACTTATATCCATATCCTTTGTCAGCCTAGAAACAGTCTTTTTTCTAGCTTTGGATAGAGAATTTAAAATGTCTTCGCCGCTTTCTATTTGGTTTTGAAACTCCTCGGAGAGATAGTATGAAGCCATTTGTGTCAATGGATTTCCACAAAATCCGCTTTTTGTTACGCCAAAAACTTCAGGAAGTTTTTTAGCAATTCCGATTTCTACAGACCATTTCAACTCTTCCGTTTCCTTCTCCATACATTCCCTTAGGGTTTTTGGTGTACACATGGCATAGTTTTTAAGCGAACGAATTATAGCATGTTCTACTGTATGTGCCTTTTCGGGTTCTATCTCACTACCTAAATATCCTACAATAGCCACATCTTTACCCGTTTCCAATTCAAAACCGTATATTGTAATCTCAATATCTTTTCGATTTGAGCCAAAAGTCGTATACCCTCCTGTAGGATGCCATCCGGCTCCGCAAATTATAGGATAACCCAAAGATCGCAATTCATATATATCTATTTTCTCAATATCCAAGGCAAAAAGGCCTTCATTGGAAAGGGAAAATTTCCTTGCTTTGTATCTTTCTCGGCCGATTACCCGTGCAAAAAGAGCTGTAGCGTCACTACCCTGAGGAACCTTATCCACCCACATATCTTCAATTCTAACTAAAACTCCTACGGGATATGGGCTCTTGTCATCGGAAGAAAGCGGGAATAAGAAAATATCATTTCCAACACCGGTTTTTACTAACATATTGGCAAAAAATGAGTCGAGAAATACACCTTGAAGTACACCTCCATCGGGGCGAGGCAGTACTCCGTTTACGATTGGTATTGCATAAGTGTCCATAAAGCAAACCTCCTTTCGCAAGTTTCTCCTGATATACTCTAATTCTAATAACCGGCCTGCTTCAGTCTATAAAAATAATTATCCAGTATTTCCTCTATACTGCCGACATCCTTGCACTGCTGCAAAGCATTTTTAACAGGTGCAGAATGAGGTAATCCTTTTATATACCATGCCAAATGTTTACGCATTTCCAATATCCCCAAATGCTCTCCATGATAGGATATAGCATTGTTTAAATGAAGTAACATTATTTCAAGCCTTTCTTTCAAAGTAGGAGCTGCAGCTTTTTCCCCTGTTTTTAAAAAATACTTTACTTCTCTAAAAATCCAAGGATTACCTAGTGCACCTCGGCCTATCATTATACCGTCACAATCGGTTTTTTCAAGCATTTCAAATGCATCTTCGGGAGTAAAAACATCCCCATTACCTACTACCGCGATATCTACCGCATCTTTAACACTTTTTATTATATCCCAATCAGCCTTTCCGGAATAAAACATCTCCCTGGTTCTGCCGTGAATTATAATCATAGATGCCCCGCTGTCTTCAGCCGCAGATGAAAACTCAACCGCATTGATGCTATCCTTATCCCAGCCCTTCCTAATTTTTATAGATACCGGCTTTTGAGAAGCTCTGACAGTCACTTTTATTATGCTTGATGCCAGCTTTAAATCCTTCATTAAAGCACATCCGTCACCATTTTTGACTATTTTAGGAGTGGGACAGCCCATATTTATGTTTATAAAATCAAACGGCAAGTCATCAATCTTTTTTACCGATTCTTCAAAATCCTTCGGGGCATTGCCAAACAGTTGAGCTCCTATAGGATTTTCATCGGGATTTACCTGCAGCAATTTTGCAGTTTTATGGTCATTATATACAAGCCCTCGTGTGCTTATCATTTCAGTCATTAATACATCAGCACCCATTTGCTTACATATAGTCCTAAAAGGCATATCCGTAATGCCAGCCATAGGTGCAAGATATAATGGAATTTCTTGAAAGAGCTTTTGCAATATATAAACCTCCGATGTTATAAAAGTTAAGGGAAAACCAAAGTTTTCCCTTAACTTTTAGCTAACATTTTTTTCATAAATCAGCTTCAAGCCATCTAGTGTAAGCATCATATCTACTGTATCTATATTTTTGGCTGTGCTGCATATAAGAAACGCCAGACCTCCAGTAGCCACTGTAAATACATGACCGCCGCCCATTTCTTCCTTCATCTTCTCAACAATATTTTCTACCAATCCTACATATCCATTATAGATACCGGATTGTATGCTAGTCGCTGTATTTTTGCCTATCACTTTTTCCGGTTTTGCAATTTCTACTCTGTATAATTTAGCGGCAGTCTTAAACAGTGCCTCGGAAGATATCCCAATTCCCGGAGCAATAGCACCACCTAAATAGTCACACTCAGCTGTCAATGCATCAAAGGTAGTAGCAGTGCCAAAATCTACGATTATAACAGGACCGCCATATTTGTGAAAAGCAGCCGCTGCATTGACTATACGATCAGCTCCGACTTCTTTAGGATTTTCATACTTTATGTTTATTCCACTTTTAATGCCAGGTCCGACTACTATAGGTGTGAAATTAAAATACTTTTTGCACATTTTTTCTAAAACTATTGTCAAAGACGGAACAACTGAGGAAATAATTCCTCCCTCAATGCTTGCAGGATTTATATCTTTAAAACTCAGCAGTGAATTAAATACAAGACTGTATTCATCCTCAGTATATTCGTGATGTGTTGCTGTTCTATATGATGCTTTTAATTTATCATTCTCGTAAATACCAAAAACCAAATTTGTATTTCCTACATCAATTGCAAGTATCATGAATTCACCTTCTGCTTTTTCGCAAAGCTCTTGAAATAGTAACGGTGATAGCAACAGCGATTATCATCTCAGGTATACCATGTGTGAATACTACCATCCATGCTGCTGCTGCCGGCATATATCCTCGCAGAACAGCAAGACTCATAACACCCGCCGTATTAGTCAAAGTGCCACACGCTGCTGCCAACGCCTCACTACGTGTTAGACGGTATACGCCATAGGTTACTATGCCAATAAGTATCCTAGGGCCAATTGCTATAAGCGGGTCCGCAAAAAGAGCACTTCCTGCTCTCAAAAGACTGTAAAGGCCAAAAATTAAACCCGTAAGAGTTCCTACCATTGGTCCTTCCAAGATGGCCCCCAGAATTGCCGGCACGTGCATAATGGTAGCATGACCTGCTGCGGTTGGAACTGGGATAAAGCCCAGTGGAGTCATTCCAAGCACAATGGATAAGGCTCCCAAAAGTCCTGATACCGTCAGAGTCCGGGTGTACCGACGATTGACCGTTAACTCTGTTTTCATTTTTCCACCTCCGTTCCAGCTCCTATATAGGATGCCGGACGTTTTTATGTTTCGTTCATTTTTATTTTACCAATACATTAAATAAAAAGCAATACTGGGTATTATTAATTGTAGTTCTGACATATAGACAATATTTTCAGCTAATTTATATTGCTTTATGAAATTACCCAGTTATCCTAAAAGCAGTTTTGCTCCCAATGCCAAAAAACCAACACCTAAAAGCTTTAACCAAGTCATCGGCACCTTTTCCAGACCGAATAAACCGAAGTGGTCCAAGAGGCATGCAGCAAGCACTTGACCTACGATAATAGATGTGGTGGCTACAGCCGCACCCAATTTAGCAATGCTTATAACTACACCGTAAGTAATCATGACACCTATAAGGCCTCCGGCATAGTAGTACCATGGAACTTTTGTATAATTAGCCCAATTTCCGTTTCCTAAACCTAATAGTAATATAATGAACATAACCAGTGTGGCACTCAGGTGAACTATGAAGGTTGACTCAGATAAACCGATCGCTTTACTTACCGCTGAGTTCATACTGCCTTGCCCGGCCATGGCAACACCGGATAAAAATGCCGCAATAAGAAATAATATATCTCTTGGATCTATGTACAATAGCATCACCCCTGATTTATGCTACCACATCATATTTAAAATTATACTTCAAAATTGCAAAATTTAAATGACCGTGTACAGCAAAAAGGAGCTATGGCATAGCCATAGCTCCTTAACATTTGCGATTTTTAGATTATGCACTTGCAAATACTTCCAAGAATTCTTCTTCTTTGAGCTTTTCATTTTCAAGTAAGGCTTGAGCAACCTTATGAAGTTTATTGATATTTTCAGATAAAATCACTCTTGCACTATCATAACAGCTTACAATAATGTTCTTAACTTCCTTATCTATGGAAGCTGCAACTTCCTCACTGTAATTTCGGCCTTGAGCTAAATCCCTTCCCAGAAAAACTTCTTCCTGCTTATGGCCCAAAGTCATAGGCCCAATATTCTCGCTCATACCTAATTCCATTACCATTTTTCTGGCAATCTGAGTTGCTCGCTCCAAATCATTCTGTGCACCGGTACTTATTTCGTTGAGCACTAATTCTTCGGACACCCTGCCGCCAAGCAAATGTGTTATTTGGTCCATTAATTCACTTTTACACATAAAGAAACGATCCTCTTTTGGCAAAATCATAGTGTATCCGCCAGCCCTGCCGCGGGGTACAATAGACACCTCATGAACTGGATCAACTGTTGGTAATAAATGTGCCACTACGGCATGCCCGGCTTCATGGTAAGCTACCAGTCTACGCTCACGTTCAGTCATAACACGGCTCTTTTTTTCCGGGCCGGCAATAACTCTGGTAATTGCCTCTTCCAGCTCCGGCATTTCTATCTTTTTCTTATTTCGCCGTGCTGAAAGAAGTGCCGCCTCGTTGACCAAGTTTTCTAAGTCGGCCCCGGTAAACCCTGGTGTCCTTCGGGCAAGTACCGACAGATCTATATCTTCTGCCAACGGCTTGCTCCTTGAATGCACTTTCAGTATTTCTTCTCTGCCCTTTACATCAGGCCGGTCTACTACCACTTCTCTATCGAATCTGCCAGGCCTAAGCAGTGCCGGATCTAAGATATCAGGTCGGTTAGTTGCTGCTAAAATAATTATACCTTCATTTATACCAAAACCATCCATCTCAACCAATAATTGATTTAATGTTTGTTCCCTTTCATCATGTCCTCCGCCAAGTCCTGCACCTCTGTGACGGCCAACGGCATCTATCTCATCGATAAACACAATACATGGTGAATTTTTTTTAGCCTGTTCGAACAAATCCCTAACTCTTGCAGCTCCTACACCTACAAACATTTCTACAAAATCTGAACCGCTTATGCTAAAAAATGGAACACCTGCTTCTCCGGCCACAGCCCTTGCTAAAAGCGTTTTTCCTGTTCCCGGAGGCCCTATCAGCAAAACTCCCTTGGGAATACGTGCTCCGATTTCTATAAACTTCTTCGGATGTTTTAAAAATTCCACTACCTCTTCCAGTTCTTCTTTTGCCTCATCAACCCCTGCAACATCTTTAAAGGTTACTCTTCTTTTTTCATCAGTATGAAGTTTAGCCTTGCTCTTGCCGAAAGACATCACTCGGCCGCCTCCGCCTTGGCTTTGCTGCATTAAGAAATACCATGCACCTACTATAAATACCATAAGCAAAATCGGCGATAAAATCTGTGTCCACCAAGGAGTGGTCGGTTTAGGTTCTGAATCAACTACTAATTCACCTTTTCTTGCAGGTTGATCTATTTTAGCCATAAAAGTAGTCAGATCCGGGACATAGCTTACAAAATTTTGACCATCTTTTAAAGTACCTTTAATGTTGTTTTCAACTATAACAATTTTTTCAACCTCTTTATTGTCAATTCGCTGAAGTAATTCTGAATATCCCAGTCTAATCTGAGCTGCTTCCTGGTTAGAATACCATTGTACCATTGACAAGACCAGAATAATAATTAGCAAGTAAAAGCTTATGCTCTTGAAAAAGTTGTTCAATAATTCTCCTCCTTCCCGGATTTAGTTATCCCACGATATTTTACCACACACAAAACATTTTTACAATTACACAAAATCTTATATACACCTCTCGATTTATTGTTAATCCTGATAAATCTCCGGTTTTAATACGCAAACATCGCACAAATTTCGGTATTTCCCAGCATAATCAAGACCATATCCAACAACAAAATAATCAGGAATTTCAAATCCCAGGTAATCTACATCAAGCTCTACTTTTCTGCGGCTGGGCTTATCAAGTAATGCACAAATTTTAATACTGGCAGGCTTGCGAGATTTTAATATGTTATACATATAGCTTAGTGTCAAGCCGGAATCGATTATATCCTCAATTATTAGAACATCCTTGCCTTCCACAGATTCATCAAGATCCTTTAAAATTCTTACAACACCAGATGACTCCGTGGAAGTGCCGTAACTTGATACGGCCATGAAATCAATCTGCAGCGGGAGATTGATACATCGAATCAAATCAGACATAAATACCACAGCACCTTTAAGCACGCCTACCATAAGGAAATTATCACTGTTTTTATAGTCGCTGCTAATTTTTTTTCCTAACTGCTCTACTTTCTCTTTAAGCTGTTTTTCAGTTATTAAAACCCTCTCTATGTCATTATTTAACAATATTATCCTCCTGTCTATACTATGATTTACATTACTGCAAAACTTCAACAAAAATGCCTTAAGTTAATTAAAGTTAATTTTATCATAATGCCTTTAGCCAAGCAAGTGTTTGTTTTTGATATTGTTTTGGTAATTATAATCAATACCATCATCTTATAGAAATTTTGGATTGTTAGCTTATATTTTTTGTTAAATCTACAAAAAATAGCAGATATATTACATCAATCAAATATATCCGCCATTATTTATAAAAATAAATCGCTTAGATAAAACGCTATCCACAATTATAACAATTCACACTGTATGTTGACCATGAATTTAGAAAAAGAAGGTGCCTCAGTGAAATTAATATATATTTGTTATTTTAAGTCAATGGCCGTCAATAAAACTTTCAGCTTTACCGCATCATTAAAATCGCTCGGTTTGAGTCCGGTTAACGCCTTTATTTCATCAAGCCTGCTGCTAACAGTGTTCCTGGCAACTTTTAACTCTTCAGCAGTCTTGGAAATGTTCAAATCGGATGCAAAATACGCCCTTAATGTTTTAACCAGCCTTGTATCATCCAAAAAATCTGCTGCACCATGTTTTGATAATACCTGGCTTTTATATGTTTGAATGGTTTCCTCTGATATGTTTGCCAGCATCATTTCAAGTGCCATATCAAAGGCAAAGACAAGTTCTGGTAATTTATTGTTTATAGACGCTTTATCTTGAATTTGTATGGCCTTTACAGCCTCTTTATAAGATTTTCGCAGCCCGGTAAGTTCCGGATAATATGAGCCAACTCCAATGCAAAAATTGACTGAGTATTTTTTTAGTTTTTTTCGAAAAACTTCTGCGATTTCCCTTAATTGATTTTTTATAGTATCGATATTGACCTTCTTAGGTGCAAAAAGTATGATATAGTTATCGCTGCCGTTATGACTTACCATGTGCTGTGGATCGTTATAGACACTCTTTATGCAATCAAGTATTTTTTCCTGTCTCTCTTGTACAATCAAATCCAAACTGTGCTTTACGTTTTTTAAATGCGTTTTCTTGAGAAGATCTTCTTTGTTTTTATTATCATCAAAATCATATATCTTTACCACAAGAGCTATCCTTGGGAGATACATATCATATCCCAGCACTTCGCCCTTAACTAAAAACATGTTATCATCTTGGATGTTGCCGTTTATGATATCATGAATATAAAGTTCTTTTGCATTTTGTTCCATACGCAGCTGCTCTGATAAGAAAAACTGTTTTAGCATAGTTTCAACAGAAATTTTCAGCAGCTGGCCAAACGGCCTTACTTCATTCGGCTCCCCGGTAATTCCAACAACACCTGCTATTTTATCATTCAGATATATGGGCAGATTCACTCCCGGTTTTGCCCCTTCCAGTTTTTCAGCTTGTTCAGACGTTATCTCCATGCTTTTCCCTGTTTTTATAACTTCTGCCGCGCCTTCATGGAAGGTATCTATTCGGAATTTATCGCCACTTCCCACAATTATGCCCAAACTATTCATAATATTAATGTTTTTACCAAGGAGATCTTTGGTTTTCTCAACTATACTCTGAGCGTATTCATGGGTTATTTCCACCATATATTCCCCCTGCCATTACTACTTTATCTATTCGGCATCTGGGCATCATAATCCTTTTTTTACATATCAAACCTTTCCATTTCTGTTTGTACTTCTGATATGCTGTACTCTATTTTCTTAAGTGCCTCAGCTTGGGCTGACGTACTTTGAGCATTTTTATAAACACCGCTTGATATGTCGCGTATGGTTATTTTAATCTCATTTAATACTGCATTTATATTTTTCAGAGAATCAGCTGAATCAAATGATAATTTCCTTACTTCTTGAGCTACTATGGAAAAGCCGCGTCCGTACTCACCCGCCCTTGCAGCTTCTATAGCTGCATTAATTCCTAATAAATTGGTTTGATCTACTATGTGCTTAATTAGTGCTAAAACCTCATTTATATTATCGATTTTCAATCCTACTTCCTTTGAAAGCTCTTCCATGTTTTTACCGGTTTCTGCTATTTTATCAGCCTCAAGTGCAGCTTGACTTATTGCCTCATATGCATTTTTTATTTTTTCTGCCATATTATTTATTATTTCTCTCTCGTGAGCAATTTCAATGTTTTTTCTTATTTCATCTGCAACAATAATTGCCGCCATTTTTTGAAGAGGTTCAACTCTCTCGGGATCTCCGGTTATACCTATACAGCCTATCCTTCTTCCATCAAGCTCAATTGGACCGTTATACCCCGGCATAACGCCCTCCATTTTCTCAGCATCTTCTTCCGTTATAGCTACAAAATCTGCCTCCATATTCATTATCTTTCTTGCACCTTCGTGCACGGTGCCTAGTCGGTGTTCTTGCTTAGTGGCAATTATGATTCCTCTATCATCCATCACATTGACATTGTTTCCTGTAAGAGAAGATATAATATCTACTATTCTGTTTGCAAGCTCTGTCGAAATTTTAAATCGGTCCTCCATTACTTCTTCACCTCACATACACTTTATTGTTTTGCTATTTACGCTTCGCATTCAGGTATGGCAACTTGACATATATTCAGTTTAAGAACCAGTTAATCGCAGAAGTGTTTTAGTGTTTTAATAAATTTAGTAAATGTAAGTTGTATTTATTATATATTAAAAAATTGCTGTCACAAAACTTACTATTTATATTATAATGTAAATTTTCACAAATAAAAGTAAAAGCCATGCATATAAGATAATTTTATTGCTAAACTAATGCATGGCTTTTGATTTCATAGGGGGTTTTTATATACTATACAGTAACCCCTTTTAATACTGACTGAATCCTTTAATGGAAAATAATGAATAATATTATTGAAAATATGATTGTTACAATGCCTTGTAATAAAGTTGCCATAGTTTGAGCTTTATAGGCATCAGTAACTTCTAGACCGGAAAATTGAGTAACTACCCAGAAATAGCTGTCATTTACATGAGATACAGTCATGGCTCCTGCTCCTACCGCCATTACCGTTAATGCAAGATCCATAGGTGAGGTTAATCCCATTTGCGAAAGTAATGGAGCAATGAGACTTGACGTTGTAACAAGAGCCACTGTAGAAGATCCTTGAGCTGTCTTTAGAAGTGCAGAAATTATAAAAGGAAGCAATAGTACTATAGGACCACTGAATATTCCGCCATCAGCAAATGTCTTTATATAATCAGCTATCGGTGTATTAGACAATACAGCTCCTAGAGAGCCTCCCGCTCCAGTAATAAGTAATATTATAGCCGCATCTTTTAAGCCATCTCCTATCCAGTTCATTAAAGTTTCTTCGTCAAACTTGGGTAAGAGGGTAAACGAAAGCAACACACCTATCATAAGTGCATTGACCGGTGTACCTAAAAAAATAATTAAATTACTAAGGCTGCCGCTATACTCAGTAAATTTCGCAACAGAAGATAATGCGATTAGTATTATTGGAATTACAATAGGTGCAAAAGATTTAGCAGCACTAGGAAGTTGCTTGAATTGTTTTCTTAGTTCATCATAGCTCGCACCAGATTCATCTATAGTAGATTTTATATCCTTGCCTACCCTGTATGCCCACCAAAGGCCCACTAAAGCTGCTGGGATAGAAACGATTAGACCCACGAGAATTACAAGGCCCAAATCAGCTCCAATATTGCCGGCAGCAGCAATCGGACCCGGAGTCGGCGGAATCAAGGTATGTGTAGCATACAGACCGGTTGAAAGGGCAATTGCCATAGTAGCCATAGGCATTTCTGCTCTTTTTGATAATGCTTTATTTAGTGGAGTAAGTATGACATATCCGGAATCACAAAAAACAGGAACGCTTGTTATGTAACCTATAATACCCATCGCTAAAGGAGAACGCTCAATGCCTACAATGCCCAAAACTACTTCTGCCATTTTCAGTGCAGCACCAGATCTTTCCATAATTGTTCCAATAATAGTTCCGAGTATAATGACAAGACCGATGTTTGTCATTATATTCCCAAAGCCTTGTGAAATTACGTTTCCAATGTATTGTATCGGCATTTTGCTCAAAAAGCCTACTCCATAAGCTGCGAATAGGAGGGCTAAAAAAGGATGGATTTTCAGTTTAGCTGTTGCATAAATAATAAATAATATTGCTAACACAACTATTACTAATAATAAAGGACCTTGAACCATTATTTCTTTTGCCATAGCAAGTTGCTCGGGAGTCATCGACAAATCACCTTCCCTAAAAATAATATTTTTGTAACATTACTAACTATTGCTTCTAGTAATTCATCACCCCTTTCCATTGCTTCCTTAAGGTCCATTGGTTTATTTAATATGCTGAACATTGCTGAAATTCCATATTCGTATAATTGCTCATGCCCTTCGAGGAGCGAACCTGAAACACATACAACAGGCTTATTATATTTTCTTGCGACCTGACCTACCCCAAAGGGAACTTTGCCAAATTTTGTTTGATAGTCGGTAGAACCTTCACCTGTAAAAATAATATCTGCATCTTTTACTTTTTCCTTAAAATTTGAAAGCTCCATTACAATTTCTATCCCCGGTCTCAGTTGTGCATCTAAAAACGCCATCAAAGCTGCTCCCAAGCCCCCTGCAGCTCCTGCTCCCGGCAAGTCTTTTATATCCTTGCCAAGATCTCTTTTTATT
>JALHJR010000125.1:0-2220 GCA_022840405.1 Tepidanaerobacter acetatoxydans | reverse complement strand
GTAGTAACAATAACAATCTATTTGTACTGGTGTAACATTTATGGGCTTAATTTGTTATGTGCGGAATCGAACCACCGGCTTTGCCCCAAAGCCACCATTAGCATAACTTTGACCTAGTTATGAGGTTTGTACTCACCTTTATAATTTACAGCTACCAACTTTGTTTAGATTAAATCTATAGTCCAATTCAGTCCTTGAATTTTAGTATCGAGTTCTCTATACTCTTTTGACAATTTATCTATCTGTTTTTGCAATTCTTTTACATTTACTACACTAATATATTTAATTTCAGTTCTGGAATATCTATCCTGCTTTACACTGGCCGCCTCAGTTATATGTGATAAAACTAATCTTTTTTCCCACAGCTTATCTCTTTCCGCTAATGCATCTGCTAAAGTCCATTCTTTGTCAAATTTTGTTGCATTGTTTGTCTTGTTTATTCGTTTAATAATATCTGTCAATTCTAATAAGCAATCATCCAATTCCTCTAATAGAACGTCCGGTTCTTCACTTGGCTTTTCGCCTTCTTGAACCATTACATTATTTCTTAACCTATTTTTAAGTTGTTCTATTCTCTTTTGTAAATCTGATCTTAGTATTAACGCCTCTGCCAGTTTCATAGCACAGCCTCCCTTCAATAATGCCCGGATTTACCATTAACTTTCGCACAAATCCGTCTGCCGCAAGCCAGTGTTCTTTACAGTCAATGTAGTTATATAATATTATTCATTTCTTATACCGTCAAGCTCTCCTGCACATTTTAGTTTGATTAAACCGGAAAAGAACTTACTGCAGCCTTTTATGAAGAGCTCAGAATGAAATCCTTCGATGCCAGGTAGTCTTCGTGGTATGTGCTGAATATAGTATATGAATAATTTGGAACTGTCCCTGAATATTCTATGTGGATTAGAAGTTAAATAATCAGGGACGAACAAACCAGAGCCGTCCCTGACTATTTTTCAAGGGGATGTTTGAAACATTTCCCTATTATAAGATATCATCTGCTATTGGATTGGAATACGTGTACTGTCTATAACAATAGCGGTAACAGTGGTAACATCAAGAGGAGTTTTCGTGTTCCAGTGCCAATCAAAGGTCTGTTCTTGAGAGTTATTGCTGCCGCCGCCGTATTGAAGCGTAATAACGTCATCGACAGTCTCAACTGCCACAGACATTTCGCTTGCCAAGCACTCTTTGCCGTTATATGATCCAATTACTTGAAGTCCCAAAGGGCTAAGGATCATATGCTCAAAGAGATGGCCTTCAACAGGAATATCATTTGTAATAATGCGCATCTTACGGGTGGTGTCGCTCAGATTTACAACTACCTTCCAGCGGCCTTTTACACCGGAATAAACCGAGCCGGTATAGTAAAGAGTATAGCCATCAAGTTTCTCGGTGTCTATAGAAAAGATAGCTTCTTCGTATCTATATACCGCATCCCCGTAGTCGCTTTCTTCCAAGTCTAGCAGGCGGCAGTCCTTATCGCCATAAAGATCCAATACATAGTCCGGGTTAATGAAGTTGCCGTCCGGGGTTTTAAGACTTAGATTAGGGTCTGTGCTGCCGAACTCTTTATGAAAAAGCTTGCCTGTCTGAACATGCAGTTTTCCATTGATAATACCAATGTTTGAAATCCACTGGTCGTCTTCGCCATGGGGCATGGGAGCATAATTACCGGGAGCAAGGACCGTTGTCAGTTCGTCAAGGTCGTCCGGCAAGTCTGAGCTGCCACTGCCCCAAATGAAGTCATCCGGTAAGTCCGAGCCTCCCCAAATCTGGCCTCCACGTATGGATACCGTTTTAGTCTCTTTAATGTCCGACAGGAATATAGGAATTGGCTCCTCATATGACCTTTTATCAAAATATATAAGAAAGCTGCCTAATTCCAACGGATCGGACAGTGGTGAATCCGCATCGGCTGTAATATTGAATTCATAATATATGGTATTGGTTTCCTCATCAAAGTAAAGCATTTTTTGCCCGTAGCCGAAATTGGCGATAATTTCGTCTGTTTGTCCCTTTGCTTCTTCTTGTGCCTGCGTATTCATTTTCACGGTAAACCCGTCCCGGAAATCAGTTTGCTCAGTCAGTCGGTTTTGTCCGCTTACATCTTGAAGCGACAGATAAACAACCGCCATATTGTCATACTTTTGTGCACCAATGACTTCCATACGGATTCCCTGATCTTCACAATATGTCTCAACAGGCTCTGCAATC
>JALHJR010000124.1:0-2220 GCA_022840405.1 Tepidanaerobacter acetatoxydans | reverse complement strand
CTGGTAGAAAATGGGTTCGACGTCACCGGCTACGACATCGACGGATCGGTCCTGGAGCGGAACCGGGCGAGAGGCCAGACAGCACGATACGTCGGAAGGGACGGTCTGGCCTCTCTCAGAGGAGCAGGCGAGAAGTTCGCGAAGGTCCTCTGTAGCCTGGTTCTCTGCACCGTTGAGGACGACGATGAGGTACGGGATGTCGTTTCGGACATGCGGGCGCTCATCGATGATAACGGTGAGGCGATCGTTGCATTCTGTAATCCGTTCTCTACGTTCGTTGAAGAGTCGGAGACGCACGTAAAGATGGATCTCCTCGACGAGAACCGATACCATGACACCTTCGTCTTCATGAAACGGATGAAAGAGACCGGCAAGATCCGGACGGAGATTCATCGGCCGTTTTCATTCTACAAACATCTCTTTCAACGGTGCGGGTTTGACATTGTGCAGATCGAGGAGGTCCGGAGCACGGATCTCCAGCACCTCTGTCCCTCAAGCGACTTCCTGATCTGCAGGCTCAGGCCGTTGAAAGTGCCGGGCGCGAAGGGAGTTTCTCTGCTCATACGGGCAGGTGCGATGGAATGGCAGACGATCGACTTCCAAGTCCGGCATATCGTGAATCAGCTGCAGGGCCCGCAGTCGTTCGTGGAAAAGGTCGTGGTGACGGATAACTACGAAGGACCGTTCTCCAGGCAGTATGGCGAAGCGAACCCAGAGCAGCTCCGGGAAAAACTCGATGCGCTGGTACGCGAAGGAGTCATCGACCGCGTCATTGTGGCACCGACCGACCCGGCGGTGGTCGAGGCGACGTACCGGAAGTGGTTCGGGGTTGGGTGCCGGTCGCCGCGGTGCGAGAACGGGCAACCGACCTTCATGGGTCTCTACGGCCTCGGAGAGTGCCGGGGAGATTACGTCCTGCAGTTGGACAGCGACTGCCTCATCTGCCGCCTCGACCGCGACCACGACTACCTGGGCGACATGATCGATGTCTTTGAGCGGGACCCCGACGCCCTCACCGTTTCGTTCAACATCGCGCACGAGGACGACAGGCCGTACACAAGCCCTACCTGCGGTGCGAAGTGGCGGGCCGAGGTTCGGTGCTCGCTCGTTGACAGGAGAAGACTCACGCAGGCACTCCCGCTGCCGAACGAGACGAACCCCGACGGCGTCCTCCGGCTCCCCTGGCACCGGGCGATGGATCTGCGTATGCAGAAAGGTAGGTGGCAGTCTTACCGCGGCGGCGACCGGCGGACGTTCTTCATCCACGTCCCAAACGAGCGGAAGGCGGACGCCAATGAGTGGTATACGATCATGCACGCTGTAGAGCGCGGCCGTATCCCGCCTGCCCAGTATGACCACGTCGACCTGACCGGAACGCTCCGGGACTGGACGGGCAGCATAGGTCAGGAGTTCGTGTTCGTCGTCCGCGGCCGAAACGTTCCGGTTCCAAAACTTCGCCGGTGCGTCGACTCGCTTGTCCGGCAGCGATCGCGAAAGTACGGCGTCGTATTCGTCGATGCAGGCTCTTCCAACGGCATGGCGGAGTACATCCGAGAAATCATCCTCCGCGAATGGAATGGAAACACTGCGTACTTCGGGAACTGTATCCCTCTCACTCCCCTGGAGAACCACGACGTCGCGATCCGAAAGATCTGCTCGAATCCGGAGAGTGTCATCGTCACCCTGGATGCCGACGATGCGCTGATCGGCGAGGGCGTCATCGAACGTCTTGACGCGATCTATCGGTCAGGGGCAGATCTGTCGGTCGGCTCAATGCTCCGGACCGATAAATGCGTGCAGTACCCGGTGACGTTCTCGCATCCGCGGCATGCACGGGGAGGAAACGTCTGGCAGCACCTCCGATCGTTCAAGAAGTACCTATATGATGCAGTTCCCGGAGACTACCTGAAGATAGGCGGAGAATGGATTCCCTTCGCTGAAGATTGGGCGTTCATGCTGCCGATGGTTGAGATGGCCCGCAAGCCGGTGCATATCGCCGAACCGCTCTACTTTTACGAACCGACGGGGAGCAAGGACGAACGGACACGAACGATGCGGGAAGACCTGATCCACGAGATCGTGAGAAAACCATCTTTGTTATCCCAGGAGTCCCGGGAGGTGAAGGGGGAATGACGCATCCCCCTTCTGGCGAGGCTTCCGTTATCTGGCGTCCGCTCGTCGCGGTGATCGGCGATGCCCGGCTGGACGAGCACTCCGAGA
>JALHJR010000049.1:0-11451 GCA_022840405.1 Tepidanaerobacter acetatoxydans | reverse complement strand
CACATAGAATCTTTTCATTCAATTCTAGAGGATGAATGCTACAGTCAAAACGAGTTTGAAAGTTTTATGCATGTCTATTCCGTAGTAACAGACTACATGAAATACTATAACGAGCGCAGGAGACATGGCAGTATAAAATTCATGTCACCGCATAAGTTTTATGCAGCATTTATAGATGATACAGTAAAGGTCAAACCTTTTACGGCGTAATCTTTAAGCTTTAAACAATTATTAAAGTTAATGCAAAAGTACGATTTTATGAGAAATACAAAGATATTGTCCAGAGATAAGGGACCAGACCGTTTTCCTTTCTTTAAAAATATATAAGGTTTGAGTATGTCTTTGTTTATATCGAAAAATTTGGGGAAAAAGTTTAATATATCTTGTTCGCTATCTTTGTCAATAATTAAATAGATTTCACTTCTATTACACGTAGAAAGAATTACTACTTCTTCTGCTTTTAAATCTGTCTTTATATTATTTACAGCAGCAGTAATAATATCACTTTCAAAAGAAACCATTTCTCTGATATCAATGGGAGTATCTTTATCTATACCTACCAAAAAAAATCTTTCCAGCATCCACACCAACCTCTTTAATCTTTTTAAACTCTATAGGCAACAATATCATAATTCTTTTAACTGCCAAAGCCATCTTCTGAGTGTATACAACAATATAATTAAGAATATAATTTAAAAAGTCCTTCCTGTCGAAAAGGAAGGACTTTTTAATGAGTCTAGTCTTGAGGTCCTGCTGCAGGATGTTCACACAATGGTTTTACATTTATTTGGGATCTATACTCAGTTTCTGTCCAGTGTATGCGTTGTGCTACTTTAGCTTCAGGATTTAATTCTACCCCATCGAGCATCATCTCTTTGAACTTTTGGTATCCTGCCCTATCTATTAAGTGGCTTCCATGAATATAAAAAGGCTTATAGTCTAATACCCAAGCAGAAAACTTTTGCCAATTTTTTATAACGCTAATTACGACATCTTCTGTGACCCAATTTAAAAATGTTTTACCCATCCTAGGATACTGTTTCCCTGAACGACCTCCCACTAACACCCTGTAAAACTTTTTAGGGTTCCTCGTCCATGCACTAGTAGGACAAGCGATGGCACATTCAGCACATCCAACACAACAGCACTCATCTTTTTCAATTTTGCCATCAACTTCACTTTTTTTAAGCACTCCTGTTGAATGGTCTTTACAAGCATCAACACACGCTCCACATCCTATGCATCGATCATAGTGATATACCATATCTGCGATTCCCACTATGCCAAAATCATTAAAATGTCCCTTCGCACAATCATTAGGGCATCCAGCTATAGACATTTTTATATGATAGTGACTTGGGAAAATCTCTTTTTCTAGTTTTCTTGCTAATTCATGTGTATTTATATTTGCTTTAATACAGTGAGTATTACCAATACATGCCATTACATTTCTAGCACCTATAGTAGGATATCCTTCATCAGTTACTTCCATATCTACATCACACATATCAACTTCTACTTCTTTGATATAATCTTTGATATATTTGTTGACTTCAGGTATATTTTCATATTTTATACCAGGTATATTCAATGTTTGCCTCATTCCTAAATGAAAAGTACCATTGCCCCAAGTTTGCGCTATATATTGAGCCGTTTCTAGGTGCTTTGCATCTATTAACGAGCCGGGAACACGAAGCTGCAGCATGAATTCTCCAGGAACCTTTGATTGTCTAAAACAATTATTGCGCAAAGCCTTAATATTTATATCATGATTCATATCGATCCTCCTTTAATCTAATAACTTTTTCGCCTTCGAATAGTTAAATACTGGGCCATCAAGGCAAACATACACATCATCAATCCTGCAATGACCACATTTACCTATTCCGCAAGACATTTTTCTTTCAAATGATACCCATATTTTTTCATCAGACACACCGTTTTTTACGCATTCTATTCCTGCATAGTGCATCATTTGAGGAGGTCCAACTATAACTACTTCATAATTATCATTAAAATTATCAAAAGGTACCTTATCTATATGTTTTGTAACAAATCCAACTTCCCAACCTTCTTTTTTATTCTTATCTAATGTATAAATTGTATTAAATCTTTTTTCCCAATTAAGCAGGTCTCTTTTAAAAATTATATTTTCTTCATCTCTAAATCCTATAATTATATGTACATCTTTTATGAAATTTTGATCGGTATAGAATTTATTGATTAAGCTTCTAACCGGTGAAACTCCAGTACCTCCAGCGATAACTACCATGTTTTTGCCCATGAACTTGTCTAAAGGCCATCCATTTCCGTAAGGACCGCGCAAAAAAATCTTATCACCAGGTTCTATTTCAAAAAGTTTATTTGTAACTTTACCTACTCTTCGAATTGTAAAATCCATCCAGTCATTACCGAAATCACTCACAGATATAGGAGCTTCTCCTATCTTAGGTAGTGACACCTGAAAAAACTGTCCATGATTTACTTCCACATCTTTCTTCAATCTAAATGTATATTCGTTTTTGGTCTCAGGAATAATATCAACTACTTCACATGCTCTAGGTTTTAACTCATTTTTCATCTACACTTCACCTCCGCAAATTTCTTTTAAAGCCTTACTTATCTTTTTAATTGTTGCCATAATTGATATATGTTCTGGACACCTAGTTATGCATCTTCCACATCCTACACACATATGATTATCTCCAAAGCGTTCTTTATAATCATGAATCTTATGAAGTATTTTAAATCTGTAACGATCTGCCTGAGTGTTTCTAAAAGAAATTCCTCCTGCCATAACATCAAACTCTAGGCCCTCTGGTTGACATGAAGATTGTATTCTCCGCCTTTCGCCGGCATTTATATTTTCATTATATATTACATCACTGGTTGTAAAACATGTACATGTACTACAAGCGACAGTACAACTTCCACAGCCAATACAACGCTTATTATACTCATCCCACATAGAATGCTTTTTTAACTTATTTAATACATCTTTATTCGGTATTTCAGGTATATCAACATTTACTTCATTTTGTTCAATAAATTGCAAGTCAAAATCTTCTCGATTTTTATCTTCAAAATAAGACTTGAATTCTTCATCTTTAATATCAAAGAGTAGCTCATCTTCATTAAATCTGACAGCCAAACTGTAATTTTCAGTTTTATTGCTTCCCATTGATACACAGAAACAAGTATCCCAACCTTCAGTGCACTCCATTAATATAAATTTGACTTTATCCTTCATTCGCTTATAAAAGTAATCTGTATAAGGGCCGTTTTCTAGATACATTTTGTCTTGGCGCTCTTGAGCATTGATATCACAAGGTCTTGCAAAGATCAGTAACTTTTTGTCATCTGTTTTACTCTCCCTAAATTCATCCTCGGTAAAATAGAATATCGTTTGAGTAATAGGTGTTATAACTTCTTTTGCTGGATAGTCTGACTTTTCTTTATATACTATATCTTCCACCTTATCTATTTCATCATATTTTATTATATCTGTATCTGAATACCTGCCTGCCTTCTCAAATTTTTTTGGAGCATAAATCCTGTAATCTTCCTTTAATCTTTCAAAGAGATCATTTACTTCTTTGAAACTTAGTCGATAGCCCATTTAATAACCTCCCGTTTCAATAGTTTTTTCTCAAATTTATCTTAATATGGTATAAATTTGTAATATCATCCAACATTCATGTTCGTTTGGTATCTTATAAATCAATTAAAGCTACCATTTCAGTTAGTTGGATATATTTTATAAACCATACAATAAATAGCTTTATATAATATGGTTACTTAAATTGTTTTAAAATACAGATTGGTAACTAGATTGTAAAACGTTCAATTTATAATTAAGTATAACATACGAAAATCTGATTATAATGGTTTTTTAATTAAATAGTATTATAGCTTCCATTAAATATTCCAATGACCGATTAAGTCCATAAATTTCTTCCCCTCGGTTACAATATTGCAATGTAAGTGTTAACGAATATCAAACCGGGGGGAAGAAATTTATAACAAAGCGTAGATATTTGATATGGATTTATATATATCAAATTAGGTAGTCAAAAGTTAGGCATTAGAGAATAATACAGCAACTTTAAAAAACTTGCAAAAGGATCACCCTTATCTATTTATAATAAATATTTTGCTTTAATGTAATCAATAACATCTAATTATTTTTGTTCATAAAATTAATTCTGGTTCTTGTTTTCTTCTGCAAATGCTCTATTCCAACCCGTTATTGCCGAAAATATAATGACTCCTAACAAAGCCCATGAATAAGGATTAAGTGCTGCAGCTCCTATATTAGGTGCAACTAAATTCCATTCTTGCGCAGCAGTTACTACTGCACCATACCAGCTTACAACTGCAATATGCCATGGAAGCGTAAAAAAAACTGTACAGACTGCACAATCCATTAAATTTGCTCGTCTTTCTGGAGCTAAATTAAACTTTTCTCCTAGTGGTTTTACAAAACTAGGACCTACAAGTAACAACGCCGGAGCATTGGCCGATATTGGTATTGAAGCAAGTATCGTAATTAGTATTATAGAAAGTTCTGCCTGACGAACATTCTTTGCAATAGTTCCACTTATAACCTCCATTATTTTATCCATAACTCCACTTTCCACTAGGATCTGAGTAACGCCCATAACCAACAATGCAAATATGATTGCCCCTGTAACACCTTGAATTCCATCTTGTATTAGACCTGTAGACATCCCTGACTCTTTGGGAACATGAAATACATCTTTAAGAGGGCAGTTACCATTAATTGCTCCTATAACAATTGCAGAAAGATTACCCCATATAAGAGATTCTATTATATGCCGACCCGAAAGTGCAGATATCACTACAATTGCAAAACTAATAAGCATAAGCAAACCCGAAGGATCGACAGCAGCACTAATTTCCGGCAAAGATTGTACTTCATAACCTCCACCTGTTATAAGTAGCACAATTGCTGCGATTATAGCTGCACTAATCGCAAGAGGAAAACGACTTTTTACCACATCTTTCATTTCTGCTCCCTGGGTATATGCAGAAACTATTGTTGTATCAGAAATAGGTGCCAAATTATCTCCAAAGGCTGCACCTGATAGAATCCCGGCAGCTAACATTGTGGGATTTGAACCTAAAAGTACTCCAGCCGGATACAAAACTGGCACTAGTGAAAGTACTGTCCCCGTGCTTGTTCCAGTGCCGACAGAAAATAACATAGCTATAACAAATGCTATCAAAGTAAAAATGGCACCCCTGGCATTAGCTTTCAACCCAAGCCACAATAAACCTTCTACTAATCCTCCTGCAACCATTAACTTGCCAAATACTCCTGCAAATAACCATGCAGCTACAATAACAATTCCATTTTCATCCCCTAGACCTCTCATTATACTCTCACAATAATTTCTCTTATCTTTAGCAAAAAATATTCCTAAAGCTAGCGCTAACCAGCCGCCAGCCCAAAAAGGCTGTGTACCTCCTCTGCCTGCAATTGAGAGCCAAACTAAAAATATAACTAAGATAACTAATGGCACTAATCCACCCCATACTCCACCATACATCTCTAGTTTGTTTTTCTTCATAATATCTACATATCCCCCTTTTTATACCTCAGCCACTATATTAATGATTTATAGTGGCTGAGATAATACTAGTGTTTCGTTTTTTAAGCATTATAAGAAAGTAATATTGATTGATAATGATACAATGCAGGAGATCCTCCAGTGTGTAGAAATAGAATATTGTCATTTTTGTCGAAGTATCCTTTTCGAACCAGATCAATTAAACCAGCAGCTGCTTTTCCTGTATAAACAGGATCAAGTAATATTCCTTCTGTTTTGGCAAAGAGATTTACAGCTTCGATCATACTGTCTGTAGGTAATGAATAGCCTGGACCTACGTAATCATCAAATACTTTTATTATTTCCCTTGAAATGATATCCCTTTTTATGTCTATGTATGATGCAATTTTTTTGCTTAGATTGTATATTAATTCGCTTTGCTCTTTTTGACTCCTATTTACACTTATCCCTATCACAGGGATATTGCTGTTAGTGCCCTCAAAACCAACTAATAGTCCCGAATGAGTGCCACCGCTTCCACTTGCGCAAACTACATAATCTATATCAAGTCCTAAATCAAACATTTGTTTTAAAATTTCCTGAGCACATGCGACATAACCTGTAGCACCGATTTCATTAGAACCTCCGCCTGGTATAATATATGGCTTTCTACCTTCAGCCTCTACTTCTTTTGCAACCTCTTGCATTGCTGCCATCATGTCAGATCCGCCTGGAACTACTTTAATTTTTTCCACACCTAGCAATTTAAATAAAAAGTTATTACCACTAGCATCAGGGTCGTAGCTATCCTTCACTCTTTCTTCAAGTACTAACCTGCATTTCATGCCTTCTTTTACCGCTGCAGCTAAAGTTAGTCTACAATGATTCGACTGAACAGCTCCACAGGTTATCAGGGTATCAGCGCCTTTATTTAGCGCATCGGCAACTAAAAATTCAAGTTTTCTGGTCTTATTACCTCCAGCTGCAAGTCCCAATAGATCGTCTCTTTTTATATATAGATTTGAGCCTCCTAGTTTTTTAGTTAAATTTTTCATGAATTCTATCGGAGTATCACCTTCTGTATAGCGTCTTCTTGGAAAACGAGCTAAATTCATTACTTATTCCTCCTTAGTTTTTAATTAAATATAATAAAACCTTTCTTAAATTGCTAATAATCTTAATTTAAGCGCTTAATTTTGTGGTGGAAATAATTATAGAATTATTGTGAATTTTTTGATGAATACATCTCCTTTAATTAACTTTTATTACTTTTTCGAACCTGATAAACAAAAACTTTGTTATAGAACCATGCAACATAATTCTGGAACTATAGTTAGATTATCACCTTCTTTATAACTTTCGTGAAAAACTGAACTTTCACTTTATATTGATTATAACATAAAGAATATTGATTTTAATACATTTTCCATTACATTGCATTATAGGATCGATTAGATTTTGAAATGGTTCTCTTCGGAAAAATAAAAAAGCTGCATTGCAAGCAGCCACTCTATGGTTTATATGTTTTTAATCTTTGGATAAGTCTATACACAGGTGCCGTTATCTTTCTATCCTTAGATACTATATAAGAAAACTTTCTCGTATAATCTTTTCCTAAAGATAATATATATAATTCATGATCATGAGCTGAATGTCGCACTACAAATTCAGAAATAAGAGTTATTCCAAGTCCTTCTTTGACTGCTTCTTTTACTGCATAATTACTACTAAATATCATAATATCTTTAGGTGAGATATTGTTCATATTTAAAAATAAATCCAAGTATTCTCTGGTACCTGAGCCTTCCTCTCGAGTTATCCAAACTTGGTTTTGTAAATCTTCTACTGATAAATGTGGTTTTTTTAATAATTCCGAATCTTTACTAACAACGAGCACCATATGATCTACATAAAAATATTCTCTTTTGAAACTATAGTGAGGATCTAATCCCTCGATTAAACCTATATCCACCTCTAAATCTTTAACTTTTTCACATATTGATGCAGTATTTTCTATAATGACTTCTAACTTTAGTTCTGGGTATTCAGCTGAGAACTGTTTTAGAAATGGTGGCAAAAAATGTTCACCTACAGTAAGTGTTGCTCCTATCTTAAGTTTCCTGCAAATAGTCATTTGGGCTTGTAGTATTTCTAGTTTTGTATCATCAAGAGCCTTGATAATTTCTTTACCTCTTTCATATAGAATTTCTCCTTCGGGGGTTATTGTAATTTTTTTATTTTTACTCGATCTTTCAATCAACAACACATCGAAATACGATTCTAAACGTTTTACATGTTGGCTTACTGTAGGCTGAGATAGATTTACTATCTCTGATGCCTTTGTAAAGTTTTTGTGTTTAACTACTTCAATAAAGGTTTTTAACTCTTCTATCATTTACTTTGCGCACCTTCCCGTTTAACAATGTAATAATCGAATCTTATAACCGGATCTTTATTTAATTTTTTATGTTCTGACCTTCTTTTGTTAAAATCTCAAGCCCATCTCCTTTTAAACTTACTGTATCAAGACCAATATGAATTAATCAGGAAGGCCTTTCTTTAATCCTAAAATAACTACATGACCTATTGCTTTATCTTGCCGTTAATAAGAATGGAGGATAGTGCAAAGTTGTCAAAGGTAGCTGAAATAAAGTTATAATAAATAGACTCCTGCTTATACATAGCTCAAAAACCTCGGCTACATCTTAAGAAGGAGTCCATTTGGTTTAAAGTTTATTTATTGCTCGATAATGATGCTGCTTCTTCATCCATTATTATTGTTGTATCAGGATGTAGTTTTAGAAGAGAAGCCGGGATTTTTGTAGTTACCACATCTCTATTGAGAATTTTAGCCATAACCTCTGCTTTATTTTTTCCGCTGGCTAAAAGCAGGATTTTTTTGGCTTTCATTATAGAACCGATGCCCAGTGTTATAGCTTTTGTTGGAACTTGTTCAGGAGAATCAAAGAACCTGGAATTTGCTTTTATGGTATCTTCTGTAAGATCGGTTAGGTGTGTTCCCAGAATCAATTCCTCTGCAGGCTCATTAAAACCTATATGACCATTTACACCTATTCCCAGCAGTTGTACGTCTATACCGCCATACTTTTCGATTTCTTCATCGTACTGCTTGCAGTAAGTTTCCACATCTGATACCAAGCCGTTTGGTATGTGGACATTTTCTTTTTTTATATTTATGTGGTTGAAAAGATTCTCGAACATGAAATAATTATAGCTCTGGGGATTGTCTGGGGCAAGGCCATAATATTCGTCCAGATTAAAGGATACTACTTTAGAAAAATCTAATCCCTCTTCCTTATGCATCCGGATAAGTTCCTTGTACGTCCCTATGGGAGTACTTCCTGTAGCAAGCCCTAAAACCAAATCAGGCTTTTGTTTTATTTCGTTAGCAAAAATTTGAGCTGCTTTCTCGCTCATTGCCGAATAATCTTTTTCAATAAATACCTGCATAAAACTATCCCCTCCAAGTTTCTATGAAATTAAGCACATCGTTATTATACCACTAAAGCGATTTATTGTATACTTTTATCCAAAATTATCCACAATCTTTATGTGCACTCTCTTTGAAACTACACGTCACTATTAGAAAACAAAGATGAAACTTTTGCGTCTTTTTCTTCCATGTTAGATTTATTTTAGGCAAGTTATTGAACTTATATTTTATATTATCATATCTCTTTCATCACGCCTTCTACTATATTCAAAGTTTTTTCTATATCTTCATCTGTATGTGCGGTCGATATAAAGAGGGTTTCGAATTGGGATGGGGGAAGATAGATACCGGCTTGCAGCATTTTTCTAAAGAAGGTATTATAACGGGCTGTATCAGACGTGGCTGCCGAATTATAATCATAAACTTTGCTCTCTGTAAAGAAAAGCGTCATCATGCTTCCTACGCGATTTATTGTAACCGGGATACCTACTTTATCCATAATGTCCTTTAATCCTGAGCAGAGTCTTTCCGCCTTCTTGTTAAGTTTGCTGTATATGTCAGGATTTTTAGAAAGTATGCTTAAAGTCGTATACCCTGCAGCCATAGCCAAAGGATTACCGGATAATGTTCCCGCTTGGTATACGGGACCATCGGGAGATACCCTGCGCATGATTTCTTCTTTCCCTCCATAGGCTCCCACCGGCAGACCGCCTCCGATAATTTTTCCAAGTGTTGTTATGTCAGGCACAATATCATACAATCCCTGTGCACCTTGGTATCCAACTCTAAATCCTGTGATGACTTCATCGAAAATCAAAAGCGCACCATGGCTTTTTGTTAAACTTCTCAGTTCCTGTAAAAATTCGGGCTTTGGAGGCACTGTTCCCATATTGCCGGCTACAGGTTCCACAATAACGGCGGCTATATCGCTTGGATATTTTTCAAAAATATCTCTTATCATATCTATATCATTATAGTTAGAAACAATAGTATCTCTTGCAGTATCTTGAGTCACCCCGGCAGAATCCGGACTGCCAAAGGTAAGGGCTCCCGAACCTGCTTTGATGAGGAGACTGTCAGAATGTCCATGGTAACAGCCTGCAAATTTAACTATAATATTTCGGCCTGTATAGCCACGCGCAAGCCGTATTGCACTCATAGTGGCTTCGGTGCCGGAATTTACCATTCTCACAACTTCAATTGAAGGCACGGCTTCTCTAATTTTTTCAGCCATAAGCACTTCAAGTTCTGTGCATGCGCCAAAGCTTGTGCCCAGCTCAGCCTGTTTTTTAATAGCCGATACCACTTCCGGATGGGCATGTCCCAGTATAAGGGGACCCCAGGAAAGCACATAATCAATGTATTCTTTGCCTTCCTCATCCCAGATATGACTTTTACTTCCTTTTTTTATAAACGGCGGCGTAAGCCCTGCGGATTTAAAGGCTCTGACAGGGCTATTTACACCACCCGGCATAACTTTCACAGCTCTTGTATAAAGCTCTTGTGATTTCATACTTCCTCACCTTTTTCAATTATGTTCTCATAGATTTCTATCTTTTCTTCGATTGTAAGATTCTGATGTTTTATCTCCTCTCTTGCTTTTGACAGCTCATCAAGGAGTTTTTCATATCTGTCTCCTATTGTTTTTTCAAGTTCCTCGCGTATTTTCCTTGAAAGAAGAGGGCTTTTGCCCCCCGTCGCAACCGCTATCGTAAGGTCTTTTCGCCTTAGCACCGATGGAACTATATATGAAGAAAGCTTAAGATTATCTGCAGCATTTACAAGAATGCCCCGCTCTTTAGCTTCATTTGCCACCAGCTCATTTATACGGGCATCACTGCATGCAGCAATTACTAAAAAACAGCCGACAATATCTCCTGAAATATAGCTTCTATGTATTACATTGATCTTACCTTCTTTGGAAAGCCTACTTACTTCATCACATAATTTATCCGCAATTACGGTTACTTTCCCTCCGCATTCCAGCAAAGACTTTATCTTCCTATATGCGACTTTACCCCCGCCTACCACCAGGCATTTCTTATCCTCTATATCGAGCATTACCGGGTAGTAAGCCATTTTGCCGCATCCTTTGCAAAATAGGTTATTATCATATCTGCGCCTGCGCGCTTCATGGATGTCAGTGACTCTAGCGCTACAACTTTTTCATCAAGCCATCCTTTAAGTGCTGCAGCCTTTATCATTGAATATTCCCCGCTTACATTATATGTAGCAAGAGGAACCTTAAAGTTGTCTTTTGCACGTCTTATTATATCAAGATATGCAAGTGCCGGCTTTACCATCACGATATCAGCGCCTTCTTCGATATCCAATGCTATTTCTCTTAAAGCTTCATCTGAATTTGCAGGGTCCATTTGGTAGCTTCTTCTATCTCCAAACTGAGGAGCCGACTGAGCCGCTTCC
>JALHJR010000123.1:0-2245 GCA_022840405.1 Tepidanaerobacter acetatoxydans | reverse complement strand
TGGGGATCCCCGCCGAACTCCTGCCAGAGTTCGCCCGGGCACTCCCAATAGTCACCGGTGCGCCGGGCTCGGTGAAGTGACGGGGAGAAAGATTCTCCCGCCCCCTTTTGCAACGGAGAACCGAGGACGGAACGGTGACCTCTCCGGTGGCGGGCAGTGAGGAACGATGGTCACACTCGCGGGGTTTGCGATGGCTGTTACCAGGCAGCCCGGGAGGGCCGGCACGACGGGATCACACTCAGGCAGCGACAGCGGGCGAGATAGCACCCTACCGCCCGCACAGCCAGGGGGTATCAATTCGAAACATTTTTTCGTCCCTACTGCCGACGGGGCCATATGAAAACCCTGTCCGTTCTTATCGTCCTCTTGGTCGCTCTGCTCCTCGTTTGCGGCTGTACCGGGACCACATCCGATGAAAAGGGAGCGGCGGCCGCGCCGACTGCCGCGCCGACCGAAACCGCCCCGCCCTCGACGCCGGCACCCCCTCCTGTGATCACGACCGAGGCCTCGCAGAAACCGACCGCACAGCCGACAACATACATCCCGAAGTACACCGCGGGTGAGGTCCTGAAAAACGCCGACGCGACCGATATCCGGCTGATCACAAAAGTAAGTCAGGCTAAGTACCAGATGCGGACGGTCACACGCGCCGACGGTGACATGTATATCAAGGCGGATAAGTCGTTCCAAGAGATGGGGAGCGCGTGCGATGCCCAAGAGTTCGATAAGATGGCGTTCGTGTCGTTAGGACCTGTTGATAGCGTCGTCGTCCGGGATACCAACGGGAATATCTACGGGTACCTGGAATACCAGGATAAGAGCAGTATGACGTTTGAGCGCCCCTCACCGGAGAAACTCACCGGCGATGTGAAATATGTCCTAGAGATCTGGTATAGCGGGGATGCCCGGGTCTATGCCTCGATCGGCTCGGTGACTACCACGAAGACGTATCCTGTCAGCGGTTACAAGGAGATCGCCCTTGGTAAGGACAGTCGCGTGTTCGTCAGCGTGAGCAAGGACGATTATGGCTCAGGGACGTTGAAGGCCATTCTGAAGGCGGACGGTGTTCTAGTGGCTGAGGGTGAGACTAACGATAAATACGGACATGTCTCGTTATCATTCTACACATAACTCTTTTTAACCAGACCTATCGGGTCCGTTGCCGGCGCGAAATGAACCGCCTGTGCCTCGCTGATGCCGCAGGATCAACGATCCCCGCTCTAGGGGCTCCACCCTACAGCACGACAGAGGCTGTTAAATCGATGATATGAAGGCGCACAGAAGAGGTTAGTCGACCTTCTCGATGACTACGCGGCGCTTATCCCCTTCGATCCTCACCGTGACCTCTTCCCCGGTCTCGAACGGTAAGCGGCCATCCCCTGCAATGTCTGATCGCTGACCACGCCCCTATCTCCACGGCCCCCAATGATTCTCTTTCAAGAGCAGCCGTGCAGCCGTCTTGGAGTCGTACTTTCGCGCATCAGTGACGCCGTAGATGGCATAGAACTCTTCCAACGGGAAGAACTCTGCGAAGACCGGATCGAATACCACCCCGTCCCGCTCTGCAAAGGCATGATCAAAATCCTTCCCAGCCCACTGTCCGACCGGCGGACGAGTTATAGCATGCACCACCGTCCACGCCTCGTTATTCTGTTGGAACACGCCAGCGAGTTCATAGCATCGCCCGGTGCGGCGGTCGACACTGGAAGGGATATCGATGAGGTTCACATGGAGGATACCCCGATCAGTAATAACCTGAGTATCGCTCGGAGTATCATGGTCGATAAATACCTGATACCCGCTAATCTTTGGCATGTGCCCCTACTCCTCTTTGGGCGGCTCAAGGAGCAGGACACGCACCCGACACCCAGCCCATGCCTTCGGGACGAAGACTCGCCCGCTGTTGCCGCCGTTCCTCACTTCCTTCTCGATGGTATCATATGCCTCTACGGTCACAGTGAATGGTTTCATTGTAGCAACATTGTGACAACAAGATACTTATACACTCCCGTCAATTGTCATATTGTAACAACATTGTAGCAACGGGGAGTGAGAGTATGTTCAAACCCGTTGGAAAAATCGAGAAGGTCTTCGACGCGGCGGAGACAGAGGCCCCGGCCCTGCCGACCTGCTCACACTGTGGCGCCCTCCTAAGAGCAGAGGATCGCTTCTGCGATCAGTGCGGGCGGCCCCCTGACGGCGGAGGCTGCAGCCCGGCGCCTGGTGCACCTGCTCGCAAAGGATG
>JALHJR010000048.1:0-12563 GCA_022840405.1 Tepidanaerobacter acetatoxydans | reverse complement strand
TTTTTTGGGTATTGCTCTTTGAGCTGGTCGAAGGGTGATTAATCAACCACCCTTAGTTAAGTGCGTCTTTGTTTAGGTATATATTCATAACAATGACAATAGTGATTCTGCCGTAGAAAGTGAATTTTAGCACAGAAATGTCAATATATTGTTTTAGATTTCATAAAAACGCTATATGTTGACCATCAATTTGAGAAAACAGGGTTTTTACATTAGAATCAATAGTATATAAAAAAGGCAGTAGTATATAGAAGAACGACAGCAGTATGCAGTATATAACAGAGTGGCAGACCTGTGAATAGTAACCTTAAAAGATGTAAAAGCTGCGGGCATGTGTTTTTTTATTCATTCTTAAGTACTTTAATGACTTCTCCGTAATAAATGGTGTGGTAATCATTGTCTTTATACCAACGGTCTTTTATCTCGTCTGAGAGCAGTTCCGGTTCCATGGTGTTTTTGTAAACTATCTTGCAGACAAGATGCAAATCCCCTTCGGCGATGTAGGGTGATTCTATGCCCTCCACATATTTGGGAGTGAGATTATATTCTTTAAACTTATCAATATCCCCTCCGCTTTTGCTTCCGCACTTGGCTATAATCTCTTTTAGCTTACCTTCTGTCGAAAAACTCACCGTAAAGGAATCGGCATTTTTGATGACATCATGAGTAAATCGGGAAAATCTCACCATAACCGTTAATATAGGCTTATTCCATACACGGCCTAATGTGGCCCAACCTATAGCCATTGTGTTTAACTTACCGTTGGATTCTACTGTAAGTAGGGCTCCATCCGGCAGCTCATTTATTATTTCTTCAGATACCTTGGCAATATGTAGTTCTTTCACGCTAAATCCCTCCAATTCGCAATGCTTCTTTCTTATACTATTATGCCACTATTTCAATTATATATCAATTTGCTGGTTTTTTCTACGCCGGTTCTTCATGACTTTCCGCATTTTTTCGCATTTACCTTTAACGTTTAATATGTAAACAGCAAAGAAAATACTATAAGTCAATGTAATTTATAGGCTCGCATAAATGCGTTTTATTTTTTGCGGAAACTCAAACGGTTCATTTTTCCTGCAAAATGACCTAAAATTATTGCTACTATTCAGAGATTGAAAACAACTTGTTAGCGGCTGAAAACGACTTATCATCCTGAACATAGTGAAGGACCTTTGTTGTGATTTTTGATAAATTTAATAATACATGCTATCATTTATAGGAACATTGAAACTCAAAAAATATGAAGGGGGTTTTTCTATGATGCAAATAGAAGAATGTTTGAAGAAAATAGGTGATGATATATGGTTCACCGAAGTTGACCGAAATAATCTTAAAATTGATTACCGCATAAAGGAAATCATATACCAGGGGAACTCCCCAATTCAGCAGATAATGATACTTGATTCTTACGACTTCGGCCCAATGCTGGTACTGGATGATGCTATCCAAACAACCAGCAATGACGGATATATATACAATGAGATGATTGCTCATGTTCCTCTAAATATTCATCCAAACCCAAAAAATGTGCTCATCATCGGCGGCGGCGACTGTGGCGCAGCTCGAGAAGTAACCAAGTATCCCAATGTGGAAAGAATTGACATGGTGGAAGTAGATGAAATGGTAGTTCAGGCCTGCAGGAAGTATTTGCCGAAAGTGTCGGGAAACCTTTCTGACCCGCGAGTGAATTTTATCTTTAAAGACGGCACCGCCTTTGTAAAGGAGCAGCGGGATTATTTGTATGATGTGGTTATCATTGATTCTTCAGATCCTGTCGGACCGGCAGTTAAGCTTTTTGAGCTTGAATTTTACAAAGATATATACCGCAATTTGCGTGAAGATGGATTGATGGTGTGTCAGAGCGAATCTCCTATTTTCTATTCTGAGATGATGGTCAAAATACACAAAAACTTAAACAGTCTTTTCCCCATTGTAAAAACATATATGGCTACGGTACCGACATATCCAGGTGGATTCTGGACCTTCACCATGGGTTCTAAAAAATACTGGAAACCATATCCCGAAAAATTCGATAAAGATACTCAATATATAAACAAAGAAATTTTGGAAAGCTGTTTTATCCTCCCAAAATTCATAGAAAAACTATTAGATGATAATTGACCGACCAGTCCATTGCTGCGGCACTGCCGCCTTTAAAAGGCCGAAACAGTGCCGAATTTTTAGTTAAGTGAAAAGTCTTCACGGTGATGCAGACCCACCAAATTTGATACGGGAAATGTAAAAATAATGCCCGTTCCTGGCTCTTTAAGCCTGCCCGCTTCCACTACCTCGTCAAATATCTGCTTGCATTTTTCTTTTTCGGTTAAAATTATGATAATCTCCTTCGAGGACTCGATATGCACATTCAAAAATTTCTTTGCTTCACTTTCTCCTGTACCTCTGCCGTATAATATAGTAGCACCTTGTGCACCTACCTTTTTGGCACGGTTTACCACATAATCTGCTTTGCCCCTTTCCACAATAGCAACAACAGCTATAATTTCAGACATTTTAACCCCTCCTATTAAATCCTGCTCAATATACCCAGTACCAGCACTGAAATCACCGCTCCCATAGAGGTTAGCCCTATTATTCCAAAGCCGTTGAGCAATGGATCTGAAGTTTCCAGTATCTTCGAAAGACCTAAGGCAATGGCCATGTTAAGCGGTATATTAACCGGGCCGGTAGTAGCACTGGCTGAGTCTATGGCGATATCGACGAATTCTCTGGGCGCAAAATAGCCTAAAATCATTGCTAAAAGCAGTACGGGAAAAAGAATGGTTTTAGTTGGGATATTGTTTAATATCTTGACAATGCCAATACTCATCCCAAGACCAAATCCTATACCAACAGCATTTATCAGCACGTTCATCGGTATGGCTCCGGTGGAAATCTCCTCGACTTCCAAAGCAAGTGCCTTAAGGCCCGGCTCGACCATTGTTGCAAAAAACCCTACCACAAAGGCAAATATGGCTATTAAATATTTATTGTTTAGCACTACAAGATTTTCCCCCACAGAATCTCCCAAAGGAATGAGGCTAAGGGATATTCCCTTTAAAAACAAATGAAGGCCTACAATGCTAAGCAGTGTCCCTAATGCCAATGTCTTTATTTCTTCAATAGGTTTTCGCAAAACAATCAACCGAAAAATGCATAAAAATATTACTATCGGCAAAACACTTTTTGCTGTTTCCCAAAAAGCCTTTAATACGTCAAAAAAGCTCATCCATATACCAACTCCTCTCGCTTTTTTCAATTTGCTTCCTTTTTTAAGTCCCCACACCTTATTATACCTTATATTATCAGGTTATCCATATAATCAGCTCCTGTCAAGCATGTATAGAAAATTGAAACTTCATTTTTGAGCATATTTCCCTTTTATTTTTTTAATTGGGAACTATTTTGCTTGTCTTAACGTCAGTATTATGAAAAGATGTTTTTGAGGAGATGACAAAATGCAAAAATCGAAGCGTTACTTAGCTCTATCTCTTGCAGTAGTGATACTGCTGGTTTTTGGTGCAAGTTTATACATAAATAGGAATAACCCTACTACAGCCGCTCTGGCATCAGAAATCACTATGGAACCTACTAAACAGGACAGCGCAGGCGCTGACTCTGATACGGCATTTATTCTTTCTGCAAAATCTGCTCTAGATCCGAGATTCATCCGGGAAAACCTTTCCGTTGAACCTGCTGTGGATTTTACTGTGGCAAGGGATATTAAAGATAAGCAAAAGGTGCTTGTAACACCAAAAGCACCTCTCGAACCGCAAAAAATCTATAAGTTCACCTTGTCTGTCGGCGATGAAGCCCCTCTTAAATGGGCCTTTCAGACCAAGGGGGATTTTAAGGTAGTATCTACTCTTCCCCGCCATCAAGCCACCGGTGTGCCCACAAACACCGGAATAGAAATCACCTTCAGCCATCTGAATTTTGACAAGCTGTCGGAGTTTTTTACTATTAGCCCAAATGTCGAGGGGAGTTTTGAGGTACACAAAAAGACAGCCGTATTTGTTCCTAAAAGCCTGGAACCGGACACCCTTTACACCGTTACTGTTAAGAAAGGCCTGCCGCTTTCCTCAAGCCGCCAAACCCTTAAAGAAGACTTTACATTTCAGTTTGAAACTCAGGAAGAATCCCAAGATGGTTTAGGCTTTAATTTTCACAAATCCATCAGTGAATTTTCAACTTCTGAAAAACCTATTTTCCGATTTGGCTATTATAGCTGGGACAGCATGCAGTTGCCCAAAAATATAGATTTTACCGTTTACAGATATAAAACTGCAAATGATTATATTAGAGCCCTTCAGGAAAAGCAAAAAATACCTTTCTGGGCATTTCGCAGCCGGCAAACTTATTTAGAAGATGTTTCCAAGCTGCAATCTGTGGCTAAATTCTCAGCACCGGTTATGGATGTTGAATCTACCAAATTTATCGAATTTCCCGAGGTCATGCCCGCCGGTTACTACATAGCCCAGGCCAATGTGCAAAACAACATGCGCCAGATATGGTTTCAAGTTACAGACCTTGCTATCTATGCAGCCGTAGGCAAAAATCAAAACCTTGTCTGGGTAAATGATTTATCATCCGGCAAGCCGGTATCGGGAGCAAAGGTACAGTTTTATGGAAATGGCAAATCATCAACCACTGATGATACGGGGCTAGCTAAGCTGTCAACTTCTAATGATGCCATTGACGGAGTATATGCTGTTGTTTCTAAAGACAATAAAGAAGCAGTGGCCGCTATTTATCCCTACTATCAAATGTATCCTGATACCGAGCTTGAAGATGATTTTGCAAAAGATTACTGGAAATATCTCTATCTTGACCGAACACTGTATAAACCAGATAGTACTGTCAATTTCTGGGGTATTATAAAGCCAAGGGCCAGCAAGGCAAAGAATGTTGATAAAGTTACGGTATCACTGCTATCGTCAGAATTACGGGGTAACCCTGCTATAGAAAGCAAAGAAATTTCCTTAGATGGTTTTAGTTTTATAGGAAATATGAAACTTCCCAATTTGACTCCCGGTTATTATTTCCTAGAGGTAAAGTGCGAAGACTTTGTTATTACATCCAGAGGCTTTGAAGTTGCAGCTTACAGCAAACCATCCTACCAGTTGGAAGTGGTTTCCTCAAAAAAAGCCGTATATGTAGGCGATAAGGTTGATTTTCAGGTTAAGGCAACTTTTTTTGAGGGAACACCTGCACCTGACACCCCTTTGGAATACTATATCCAAAACTATGGCAACGGCAGTACTACTACAGATAGCGAGGGCAATACCATAATAAGCTTTTCTCCTGAATTCAAGCAGGAGAAATACGGCTTTTTGCAGCATTCCTGCCTATTTCTCACTGCCAAGCTGCCGGAAGCCGGGGAAATCTACGCCGAAACTGCTTTGTTTGTGTTAAACAATGATATCGGCATTGGCGCTTCAGGCGATGTAAAAAATGGTACTGCCGCCATTGAAATAGACATAGACAGGCTTACCGTCGATAAGGTAAACAGCGGGCAGGCAGAGCCATGGGATGAAGATGCATATAAAAGCGGCCCTGCTGCCAATCACCCGGTAAATGTTTGCATCTACCGTGATGTGTGGGAAAAATACGATGCAGGAAAATACTATGATTTTATAAATAAAAAGGTGCAAACCATGTATGAATACGAATACAGCAAGGTCTTGGAATCCGAAACTCATGTAACCACCGACAAAGAGGGTAAGGCTACCTTTGCTTTTCCGGTAAAAAATGAGGAATCCTATAGAGTTGAACTTACTGCCATGGATTTCAAGGGCAATCCTGCCGTATATGAATATACGATTTCAGGCAGCGGTAGGCCTAGGATTTACGGTTATACATGGTATTACCTGGAAGGCAAAGCCTCATATAAAACCAATGAAGCTGTCAAACTTTCCATGAAGCAGAATGAGTCGCCAATTTCTTCCAGACCAAATGGTTTCTTGTTCTTTACGGCTCAAAACGGCATACTTGAAAGTTGCGTGCAAGATACTGCCGATTTTAATACGGCATTTAAGCAGCAGCTCATTCCTAACTTTTGGGTCAAGGGAGTCTATTTTGACGGCCGAAATTATCATGAGGCATATGAATTTATTGCAATGTATGACAGGACCGAAAAGGCTCTTAACATTGACATTAAAACAGACCAAAAGGAATATAATCCCAAAGATACCGTTAACGTTGAAGTAGAAGTCACCGATAGCAGCGGCAGACCGGTTGAGGCACTGGTGAATTTAAACCTGGTGGATGAAGCGCTCTATGCTCTACGCCAGCAGTATGCGGATATACTAGGTGATATTTATGGTGATATTTATGGTTCAGGCATATATATGACCGGCTTTACTCATGAAATCGCCGATTCGTTGTCGGATGGTGCGGAAGGCGGCGGTGAGGGCGGTTCTGAACGAAAAGACTTTAAAGATGCGGTGCTATTCAAAACAGTAAGCACCGACAGTCAGGGAAAGGCAAAGTTTTCATTTAAAGTGCCGGATAATCTTACATCTTGGAGGCTTACCTGCCAAGCATTAACAGATGACCTTTTTGCCGCCACCAAAACAGCACCGGTTACAGTCAAGCTGCCTTTTTTTGTAAACACAGTTATAAATGACACATATCTAACAGGCGATCAGCCTATGATACCCCTGCGTGCCTTTGGCAGCAAACTAAAACGCGGCACATCTGTTACTTATGAAACAGTGCTTAAGGGGCCGGAAAAAACTATATCTGAGGCACTGACTAAAAATGCCTTTGATGCTGCTTATTGGCAGCTGCCGGCTTTACAAAAGGGCAAATACGACTTGACCGTAACCGGAAAAACTGTGGATGGGCTTACAGACACGCTGACACTGAGTTTTAATGTTGTAGACAGCCTTGTTACGAAACAGCAAGTTGATTTTTGGCTGATGCAGGAAAACCTTCAAATAAAGGGAGCAGAAAATACACCTACAAGTTTAACATTCACAGATTATGAGCGCAGCCAATACTTAAGCATGCTGCTTAAACTAAGCTGGTCCGACGGCAGCCGCATAGACCAGAAAATCGCGCCACTCAAAGCTCAAAACCTGCTGGAAGAGTATTTCCCGGATTTGAATTTGGCGCTGCCCGGTAAAAGCGGCGAAAATTTGAATCTACTGGAATATCAAACACAGGAAGGCGGCATTGCCATTTTACCTTATAGTGATCAAGATTTAGAGCTTTCGGCAAAACTTGCTTCACTTTACGGTAGCGTCTTTGACAAATCGTCGCTTGCCGATTACTTTTATAAAATTGCAGAAGATCCTAAAGAAAGCCGGGAAAGAAGCATTATTGCTCTATACGGTCTTTCGGCTTTGAACGAGCCGGTGCTTACAGAGCTTAAACTTCTGTCAACACAAAAGGACTTGACTGTAAAAGAGCAGCTCTATCTTGCTATGGCCTTTTTGGAAATCGGTGATGAGCCTTCAGCATCTCAGTGGATAAAGAGCATTTTAAAGCAAAATGGAGAAGACCTGAAAACTCAAATGCGGATAAAGTGCGGCCAGGATCAGGATGACATACTGGAGGCTACGGCACTTGCATCAATAGTCTGTGCCGGACTGAATCTGGATGAACAAAACAAGCTTGCAGCCTATGTCTTGGATAACTCAACAAAGGATATCCTTCTTTATACGGAGCAGTTGATGTTTTTGGAAAAAGCTCTGCCCAGACTTTCGAAAAACGCCGTAAGTTTTGATTATCGCCTAGACGGTAAAAGCGAAAAGGTAGTGCTTGAACCTCAAGAAACTTTTTGCCTGCTGCTTTCGCCAGAAAAACTTGCCGGATTAAAATTTGAAAATATTAAGGGCAAAGTAGGAATCACCGCTGTTTATCCCGCTGCCTTTGACACTTCTTTAGTATCCAGCACTGACGGCATTAAACTAACACGCAGCTATGAAACTGTTTCAGGCAGGGCTCAGACTTCTTTTAACGCCGGCGATTTAATAAAGGTAAACATCGCTTATGAGTTCGGCCAGACAGCCCCCGATGGTCCATATATCATAACTGATTTTCTTCCGGCAGGATTAAAGATAGTCGAAAGGCCACACTATCATGGTGCTGGTGATGACTACACAAGATATCCTGTGCAGGTAGATGGCCAAAAGGTGATATTTGCAGTTTATGAAAAGAAGAATCGGAACTTGAATTACTATGCAAGGGTCATCAATCCCGGAGAATTTGCGGCTGAGCCTGCCATAATACAACATATGTCAAACGGTGTGGTTTACAGTGTAACTAAAGGGGATAGGATGAGTATTAAATGAAAAAAGTTGCTACACTTTTTATAATTATTTGCTTTGGATTGGTATTGACGGGCATCGTAAGGGAGACCAGAAGGGCAGAGACGCTTCCGACTTTTGCCCCTTCTGCCCCCGCACCAATCCATCCCAACAACTTCTTTGACCCAAGGTATTTTACCCCGGAATACTCAGTCAAAAAAGAGCTTTGGGATGAAAAGATTTGCGGGGCCGTAGTGCCTCATCATCTGCTGGCACACCAGATGATAGCCGATGTCTTTTCAAAAATACAGGATGCACCGCCCAACTTGCTGATTTTGGTGGGGCCAAACCATAAAAACATCGGCTCTCGAATTCTTGTCAGCAGCCTGGGATGGCAGACACCCTTTGGCACCGTGGAGGTAGATAAAGAGGCAGTTGACTATTTGCTGGCCACACATATGGTAAAGCAGGACGATTATGCCTTTAGCACCGAACACTCCATGGGTAACCTCATGCCTTTTGTAAAGTATTATCTGCCAAACACCAAAGTTGTGCCCATCATATGCCACCATGATGTATCAAAAAAGGAGGCAGAACAACTGGCTGAGCACCTTTCTCCCTTGCTCAAAAAAGATGCGGTGATAGTAGCATCCGTAGATTTCTCACACTATCTGGCAAGTCAAGAGGCAGTGCAGATGGACTCGCAAACCCTGAAAGCCATAAGGGAAAAAGATTGGGATCGCATTTTTGTCATGGACAACGACCACCTGGACTCTCCTTCGGCTCTGGGCATCCTGTTTTTTGCCATGGAAAACATGGGTATCACTGACTTTACCGTCCTTGACAATACCAACTCAGGTATTTTGCTGGGCAATGATATGATAGAAACTACTAGTTATATAAGTATGTTATTTTCAAAGCAAAAGGACAGCTAGATAATATTTATTATTAGATACGAGATTACGGGTTTATTTTTCAGCTAACGGCAAAGCAAAATCTTTGTATGTATGGGCTGCCATTGGCCGCCCGCTTTTTGTATACAACATTTGCCTTCAAAGTCAGGGTCTGCCAACTAGGTCCAATTTCCTCAAAGAAGGCACTATAGCTGTAGCAGTAGCAGCTATCAATACACTGTAAAGCAAGTCGGTGAAGGCAAAGGGAAATAAACCCGCTATTATAGCCGTTTTTAAGGACATAGGCTTGCCTAAATAGAAATTCATAATTAGGTATAAATGAACGATGCCGCAGAAATATACTGCACACATGCCTGCTAAAATTGGCTTTAAGACTCCAAATAATGTGAATTTATCTAACTTCTCGGTAAGCTTGCCGATAATATATGCGCAAAGTGAAAAGCCGATAATATAACCAAAGGTGGGTTGAAAAATATACATAGGGCCGCCTCCCTGAGTAAAAACCGGAAAACCCATCAAGCCAACGCCTAAATACAAAAGTTGTGAGCAAAGACCCCGTTTTGCACCCAGCAGAATACCTGAATAAGCACAAAACAAATACTGCAGCGTAAAGGGGACAAGTGGGGTGGGTATTTTGATAAATGCCCCGATTGCCGTAAGTGCAGCAAATAAAGCTATTAAAACCATATCTCTAGTCTTTATGTTCATAAAAATTACCCCTTCCTAGAATATTTTCTCTTATAATACTAAAGGAAGTGGTGATTGTCAACTTTAATTTAGGTTATGGTTGACAATATATGTGGATATTGCATATTTATGTGGCTGTACTTCTTTACACAGCTTAGTATTTAATATTTTCAAGTATCCAGGAATTTTACTAGCCATTTATAGTTGCTCGATATGATATAATAAAAACGGTGATATTATGAAAATCCTTGTAGACGCAGACGGCTGCCCTGTTGTAGGTATAGCCATAAAAATAGCCAAATCCTATGGTTTAGAAATAGTTGTAGTTAAAAACTTTTCCCATTATTTGGAAGATAATTACGCAACAATTGTTACGGTGGACCAGTCACCCGACAGTGCAGACTACTATGTTGTAAATCACGCTTCAAAAGGCGATATCGTCATAACCCAGGACTATGGTTTAGCCGCAATGGTGCTTGCCAAGGAAGCTTTTTGCATCAATCAAAACGGCCTGATAATTTCTTCCGAAAATATCCAGCAGCTGCTTACCCAAAGGCATATCAATAGGGAAATCCGCACCAGGCACCACAAATACACAAAGTTTAAAAAAAGAGAACCGGAACAAGACGCAAAATTTGAAAGAAATCTTCGGTATTTAATAAAAAAACTTCTTGCCGAATGAGTATTCTTCTTGCTTTATGATAAAATTAAATATCACCTTATCACTTGCTTTGTGCCCTTGATTTTATCCATTCAATGAGCAGAGAAACTAGAGAGGACACAATATAAATTACAACAAAATTTAAACCGGCCTGTAGGAGTATTGGCGGATACGTTTTATTATATAGGTGTGGGAATATAATCCGTGGGATGATTACGCTCCCCAAAGTTATTCCCAAGCTTGGTCCTATAGCAAATTTCAATGCTCGTTTTAACATTTTTATCACCTTTTCATACTTTAACTTACTGATACGCAGCAAAAAAGCTGCTTGTATAAGCTGCATTTTGGTACAAAGCCTTATTTAGTCCTTGTAAGTATTATGCTGCGTCTTATTATTCTAAAATGATACTCATAATTCAAGATTTACAATTCTGTATCCATTTATTCGTTCAACTTTTTCATTTCAGGATATCGTGATAGCAATTTTTCGTTGGCGATTTCGAGTTTATGATAATACTCAGCATAGGAAGAACTTAATTTCTTCATCGCCGGAATAAAGACATCATAGTAACCGCTTGTATTGTTAAACTCTTTGAGCATACTGTAAATTTTGTATACCGGAGAATTTTTGTATTCATCAGACTGTTTATACGCCAAATATTGATCGAGTATTTCTTTGTTTTCAGACAAGAATTTTTCGGGGTTTTCGATGGACTTCTTTGCACTTTCAGTTATTTGACGAATATCTTTTGTGCTGATGTGTTTTGTATTTTCAATTAAAAACTCCTGTAAATCCTTCGGAAACTCAAGCGTTGGAACGTTATCAAGAAAGCTAACGATTTTATCATAAGCCTCTTGCTGCTCTGAAGTCGTAATAGGCTCGTTTAAAAAACGTGAAAAATGCAAACTTATAAAACGGCCATAATAACCGGGAAAAGCATCTAAAAGTTTTTCTGTTATTGTTTCCGTTTCCTCAATGGCTTTTAGCTCCGCACTAATTTCATCCCAATTTTCACCTGTACTGAGCTTATCAAGCAGTAGTTGTTTTGCCTTTTCTCGGTCAAGGCTTAATTCTTTTTGAATGGAAAGTTTTTGCAGCGCCTGGCCTTCTTCATCGGATAAAACAATTTTAATATCATCTGTTCCAAGTCCTAGCTTACGCAAAATTGCTATTTTCTTTAACCGCTCAATGTCGTCAGCGCTGAAATCTCTGTACCCGTTTTCCAAAACTTTAGGGAAAACTAAGCCTTGTTCTTCGTAATATTCCACTGCTTTTTTAGTCAGTTTTGTTATTGTGCATACTTCTTTAATAAACATAATTATCACCTCAATACAATCATAAGCTAACACCCAAGGTGATAGTCAAGCTGTTTTATTAATCTTTTAATTTTAACTCCATATATCTTGCTCCTTTAATTGGATTATACACATATGCTCCAATATCGTAAAATCCAACTGATATACATTATACAGGGAATGTGTCATAAGATCATTCGCTTTGCTCTGGATAATATTATTTTACTTTTGTAACTTTTACAATTATGCAACAAGTTATTGAAAATTATATTCTTTGCTGTCGCAGTCTTTGATATTGATGCCTTCAAGGACAAAGTGGATGGTATCTTCCTTTTGAAAGCTTGGGACACTATAACAACTGTGCAACGGAAGTCCGTGTAAACCGTGTGGCTGAGGATTTTCGTCTTCCTTTGATGAAATGAAAATTGAAGTGGGACCGTCAGCTCCGCCAATAATGCCAATAGAGGCGCTAGATGCTGGCATAAATTTATCATCTGTTATCTCAAGCAGCTTGTCAATACTGTTTCCAAACTGCAAATCGTTTCCTTGCGGCAAGGCAGGCTCTATTTCATACATTGACTGCAGAATGTAAAGATTACGGTTGCCGCTTGCTTCAACGGGAAGTTCTATGAACTCTGCCCCCTGAAAATACAGTATATGCTTTATTCCTGTAATAGGATGATTAAAGCAAAGCTGTTTCTCCTTTTCATCAACTGACATTTCAAAATGTATGTCCAAAGGTATAAA
>JALHJR010000122.1:0-2254 GCA_022840405.1 Tepidanaerobacter acetatoxydans | reverse complement strand
GCGATGCGAAAAAACCAGGTTTATTTGGGGTTCCAATACAAACTGAAATGAATTTTTGACCAGAGACACGCCATGTGCTTCACAATAGGTTTGACTCAGACGATCATGATTGCCTTGAATCAACATCAATCTACCAATTAACGTACCGATTAACCATTCAAAATTGCTTTTCTTACCCAAAGCAAAATCACCCAAGTGAAGGACTGTGTCCCCTGGTGAGATTAAATCATTCCAGTTCTTGATAATCAATTCTTGCCAGTTTTCGGGACGCTTACAATATCTTCCGATGTTTTCGTGGAAGAAATGTGTGTCTGAAATGATCCAGGTGTCTGGTGTAATTACAACTCGATTATCTGCGGTAAGCATCCTGTTTATATCAATTGAAAACCTTTTTACTGGAAAATGGAAAGTTAAGCATCGTTATTTTACTCCATCCTTTTCGTCACGCAAATTGGAAGGAATAATTGGTTGATCTTTTTTTACTGATTAATTAAAAACTTCTCATTGACTTAATCCAATAAAACATACAAATTATCGCCTCCTTATTTCCCCCACCTTGGATCAATGATTATTTTTAATTAGTATTAATTTATGGCCATCAGTTATTTCCTGTTTTATACAAACGCAACCCTTTAACTGATGAAATGACAATGATAAATTCAAAAATAATTTGACAAAATGAAGGAGGTTCAAATGGATTCTACAAAAACGTCCGAATTATTAAACCGAATATCAATAGTGATTGAACCTATTAGAATTCCGTTGGATTTGGAAGATCCAAGTGATTACGTGAATATTCTTGATGGACTCATTTATTATTCCCATGAGAATAACGAGGGGAACAAGCATAAAGAAATTAATGGCGCTATTCGGTTGATTTATATTGATGCAAATTCCGCCATAGAAAATGAGTTATCTCTTTTTGACGTATACGATTGTTCAGCTGAGACGTTCGAATTCTTCGAAAGTTTTATCAATTATGACGATGAAGAATTCACTAAAGAACTAACCGATTTCCTTGAATCTGAGTTAGTATTTAGTGGAAACAATGCATTAATTATTGATCGTATAGGGATTCGATCAGAATATCGTGGACATAATCTTGGAATAAAAGTTTTACGAAATCTTATTCAACGTTTTTCCACAGGTGTAAGCGTGGTCGCAATTAAGCCCTCCCCTTTTGATTTTTCAACTATACATGTAAAACCAAATTATATTGACTGGCAATGTTCCGAAAAAATAAAGATTCAATTGAAGCAAAAAAATTAGGTGAGTATTACCAAAAATTGGGGTTTACTAAGATTAATAATTCTGCATACTTGGTTCTCGGAACTGCAAAAATATACAGATTTTTTTCTCAGTTAATTGAACTTTTTTCCTGAAACGGTCAACAAGTTCCGTAAATTCTTTGTTAGGCGCTGTAACCCATGTACCTTCACCGCTGCTATTTGCCTTTTATTCACCTGTCGGCAGAGAATACAGCTCCTCGATCGTCATGCCAAATGTATCACTGACGTATTGCACCATCAGGTCAATGGAGTGCTGGTAAACATCCGTGATGGCGGGATTGTTGTAGGCTTTGATGAAGTATTCCTCCACGGTCTTGTCTTTGTAGCTGCACCATATATCGAGGTGTTCACCGGTATCGATAAAGTATTCAAAACTCCCACCGCCCTGACTGTTATCATCTACACTGGCGATAAACTTTTTTTCAGCCGCGTGCCAGGTGACAACGATGCGATATTCATCACTTATTGGAGTGAAAAAGCGAACGTCGAATTCCTTCTCTCCCCATTCGGGACGATGGACCTCCATATTTACGTCTTTTTCGCCGCGATATTCATATAAATAGACTGCGTTGGGCTCATCCGCAAAAAAACCAAAACTTTTGAGAGATGGCGGCGCATACGGCAGCGCGTACAACTTGGCAGCGGTCATACCGAAGGTATTTTTGACCATATCGTTAAAAATACGCACAGGGGTGAGTAATGGGTCTTCTCCATCCATGACTTCGAATGCTGCCCGAATCACAGGTTCGATGCTCGCGCGATCATCTTCTCCGATGTTAAAGTCACCTCTGGAGGCATCGTAAACATAGTTCACAAGTTGTTCGCCATCCTTATGGATCATAAAGACGTAGGCGTCGAGATCGCCATAGTAGCCCAGTAATACCTTATAGCCACTCTCTGTGTACAAAGAAGTGCGGATGGTATTGGTGTGCCACTCTTCTTGAGGTTGCCCCCATGCGACGTGG
>JALHJR010000121.1:0-2259 GCA_022840405.1 Tepidanaerobacter acetatoxydans | reverse complement strand
GAAAGCAGCAGGAGATAGAACATTATTGGTATATACAGCTTTAATAGCAAACTTGTAAACACCAGAAGGCAGAGGTTGCCATGTGTTATCCACATAACTGGTGTTAGTTATAGTAGTTGGAGTTAAAAGAGTCCAAAGAGATTCATTGTTCTGGTTGGCAGATAGCAAGCGATATACTTTATATCCCACAAGAACACGATCTCTGGTCTCACTTTTAGAAAGACTATTTGCTTGTAATGTAATCGGTCCAATTTCCGGTGCTTGAGTAGGAGCAGAATATCCCACATAACCTTGAATATTCCAGTTATAATTTAAAGCCGGATTCAATTGCAATAAGGTAGACCAGCTGCCCTGGAAATACATCATATTTCCAAAACCATCTACCGCAGGACCTGAATCACAACCTGCAGGATATCCTCCCGTTACATTACAACGATAACCAAACCAGAGTTCCTCTGTTCCAGTTATGGTCACTGGATTATTTAACATTACGGTATTGTATGTATCTAAGGTTGGTGTGAAAGGTTGGTCTACAACCATAGTAGCTGGAGCAGAAGCATTACCACCAGTCCATACGCGAATAGAGAAAGTTCCCGCTTGAGCAGGCCAGGCTTTCACTGCATAGAGACTCATTCCTGCATAATCCTGTAAAGCAGAGGCAGGGAAACGTATTGCTACATCAAAATCAGCCGCTCCACCAGTACCTATACTATCATAATTCTCACCATTATCGTAATGAAGCCATTCACCTACAGCACCAGGATTTGGTGCCATCCAGGTTAAAGAGACATTAGAACCATCTGTAGCTTCGGTAGCTACAACCTGATATGGTGGGAATGCCATCTCATTAACGACAATATCTCCCATATTAACATCAGTAGAACCTACCACTACTTGTCCTGTAGCATTTTGATATCCTGTAGCTTGGGCAACATAATCATAAGTATGATTGGCGTAGACATTAGGAATGGTGAACTGTCCACTGGCATTAGTAGTAGCTTGATAACTTTCATAACCAGTTAAGCTGATGGTGGCATTAGCTAAACCAACCGTAGGCTGATCACTCCCTACAATACGACCAGTTACCGTTACTTGCGGTAGAGGAGTAATTTCGAAATTAACGGTCACAGTCTCATCTTCTATTACCGTAACTGTATGGGTTACTTCATTGTAACCATGTTTGGTAGCAGTAACCTGATGCTCACCTTCCATAACATAGGGGAAAGTAAAGGTTCCGTCTGCTCCTGTAGTATAAACTAAATTAGTACCTGCTACCGTTACTGTAGCACCATTCACAGGAACATTACCGGTAGTATAAACCGTTCCATTGATAGCTCCCAACCCATCTGTTATAAACATAAAGGTAGTCATTGGGAATATAGCTTGAGGTGTAGCTGTAGGAGGATTAGCAGGATCATAATCTACACTATCACTAAAGGCATTGCGAGTCCTATTTGCCACCGTTCCAGTTTGAGTGCGGAAGACATCTGAAGAGCTATAATATTGAGTATCCATAGGACGCTCAACCATTACTACCAGGTTTCCTCCGCCATAGGGATAAGGAGTAGTAAGATGAATCAGTATATTATTTTGTCCGCTTGGATAATTCACATTCCCGCTAAAGACGGGAGTTAACTGAGTGGAGGGTATCCATCCCGCTGAAAGGTCAGTCTGGGTGGTCTCTCCTACCCAGATATTAGTTGGCATATTAGGTAGATTAGTAACAAAGTTATTATAAAATTGGATATCAGTAAGCAGACCACCAATATTGAGTTCAGAGGCAAGATATACAGTTTCAAAGAGGGAGTTCTTATAGAACATATCTACTGGCATGCGACCAGTGCTATTTCCTGTTCCAACGGTTATGGCTACAGTACCTTGAGGATAAACGTTTACATTCAGATGAGGAGTCTGATTGTTAGTCGCTATTTCATCTCCCGTCATTTCTACTTCACCATAGATATAGGTAGAACCAGTTTCAGTGGGAGTCCAGGGAATAGTGAAATTCAGAGTCTGAAGCGAATTGATAGTAGTCCCAGGAACGGAACCAAGAAGTACTCCACCTTCTTTCATCAATTTCACCGTATAGTTGCTCTGCACAGCAGTACCATTGTTCTTCACAGTAATGGTATAAGGTGTAGCTGCACCTACACTCGGTGTAGTATTGCCACTAATACTCAGACAACCTAAATCATTTACAATAGCTTGTCCACTGTAGAAAATGGTAGTCTTTGGGAATTGACCAGACACAGTTGCACT
>JALHJR010000120.1:0-2268 GCA_022840405.1 Tepidanaerobacter acetatoxydans | reverse complement strand
TTGAAGCTGATCTTCACTATCTGTACTTACCCTACAATAGGCTGCCACTCTTTTTAATTTTATCTCCACACCATTTCTTCTACCGTTTAAAAGTCCTTCACCTTTAATGACTTCAACCTTCTTCATAATCTCACCTCACTTTTGTATTATTCTATACAATCCTATTTTACCGCGATTAGTTAAATTTAGCAGGTCAAATCTGAAGAAATATTATATTTTTCCATAAGTAATTTTTTAATCTTAAAGTATTCTTGCTTGTTTATTAGCTTTCCACTTAATAATTGCCTGAGCATGGCAAGCTGGATGCTATATTCTAATATGCCATTCATCTATTCTTCCTCCTTTAAAACTGCCACCAAGACTTTCTTTGTTTTCATAGGTTTACTTAAGTCCTCCTATATATAACAGTGAAAATATGACTATCTTGATTCGCTATTTTAAAAAGTTTTTGAAAAGATTAAATAAAAAATGGACACAGAAAAAGCGGCTAATCCACGCTGATATTTCTTCCAAAGTGCGGTAATATAAATATATAAATCAAATACTTAGCTTAATGCCTGCTTTTAAAACTTTAATGAGCAAGCACAGTAAGTGTACGGACACTTACGAGAAAATTAATGAAGCGGACCTTTTTAGGCACGCTTATTTTTATTCAATTTTCTACTTGTTCCTATCGGAATGATTTAGGGGACACCCCTAATACCCTGTTCAAAAATAAAAATATAAGGAGGATTTATATGACAAATAGGTATAGAAATGAAAGAATTGAAATCAAATTAACCAAGGAAGAAAAAGAACTTTTTAAGAAAAAATTTGCACTCAGTAAATCAAAATCAATGGCTCATTTTATCAGAAAAAGTGTTCTTGAAGCTCCTATCTTTGTAATTGATATGGATATTTTTAGAAGAATACAAACTCTAATAGGGAAGAATTCTAGTAACCTTAATCAGATTGCAAAGAGAGTTAATAGTACAGGCATAATATATAGAGAAGCTATTGAAGATCTAAAAAAAGAGAATGATGATATCTCAAGGGAAATAATTAAAATTCAAAATATCCTGACAAGAAAATATATGAATAAGTTTATATAAACAACTGAGTATAATTAAAAATCTTCTTCAAATATTCTCCAAAATAGAGGAAAATAATATATATAATAATTACACAAAAACTTTAATAGATAACTAATAAATATGGGTCTTGTTGATAATTAAAAACCAAATTATCCACAAGACCTACATTTCTACTACTCGATTATATATTCCAAAATATTAACCATAAAATCTTTATAGCTTAAATTTTTTGTGAACAAATCTACATAAATCTAAAACTTAAGCATATATATTTATTCTTTAAAATTAAATAGAAAAAATTTTAAAATTTATTAAAACTCATTAAGAGAATGGGTAGAAGACAAGATCTTTCGCCTGTCACATATAACTATAAAACTACTTGTTCCTCTATAAATTCTTCAAAACTGTCTATATCGTCAAAGGCTACTTCATTGCCTAGAGCCTCAAAATGTTTCCTTCCACATTTAATTTTAGCACTTTCCAATGGCCTTAGAGCATCAAACATAATATCAGCCTTAGTTTCCAGTACAAAGTAGAGCTTATCCTTGCCGTCTATTTCAATAAGCACTACCCAGTCAGGGTTATAAGTACCTAATGGGGTTGCAATAGTAAACCAGTTAGGCAACTTTGCGTAGAGCTTAATGTTTTTATTGTTCTCAAAACTAGTAGCAAAGCTTTCCTCGTTAGCACTATCATAGACTACATACTCATATACAGACTTCTTGCTTTCTACCATATTCTTGGATAAGTAGCCTGTAAGCTCCTCTGTTTCAAAGAGTTCTTGAGCATAATACTCGTCGTCACCTATCTTGGTGTATTTAATACCATCAACTATCATATGCCTCATTTTAGCTGATATTATCTGGACTACCTGCTCCATATACCTTTGAGGATTTTTCTTGAACAAGTCAATAGTCTTGCTTTTTAATAGTATCTCCACAATAGTTTTCCTTGTTAGATTAGTTTCATTCTGCAAATAGGCAATAATATCCGGTATATTTTCCTGTAGGTTATTCAATCCTACTGCATATCTATCTGATTCCTCAGCTACTACACCACCAGCACTTATATCAAGCCCAGCTTTGGTATATATAAGCTTTGCAGAGCTTACAGATAGGCTGGTTTGCATTTCTTTGCAACATTCGTCTATTAGCTTTTCGCTGTCAAAGTCTACAGAATAGGTGGTCTTGTACTT
>JALHJR010000119.1:0-2277 GCA_022840405.1 Tepidanaerobacter acetatoxydans | reverse complement strand
CGGGATAAAAGATAATGAGAGGCGGTCTGTGGCAAGCCCTGGCTTAGGTCATGAGGCTGTCGAAAAGGGAAATTACTGTTTCAAACCAGGAAACAAACCGCTATCTGCAGCTGTCCCACCTCTCAACACGCTTCCCCCAGATATTGCGGACTTGTTTAATAAGGCATTCGAGCCCCCAGTAAAGGGTCAGACTAAACACCGGCCAAGTGCCATAGACTGGTACTCAGCCTTGGAAAATTACCAAAAAAACCTAAGAACATGTACAAAGAACGCCTATCATCAATACCTCTCTAGCTTGTCTTCCTGTCCTTGGTGCGAGGCAGACAGGAACTTTTTTGCCGAACTAACGTCACAGACACAACAGCCTGTTAGTGTACCCATTCCCATCCCCCCCCCACTCCCCCCACCCTCCCCAATTAAAAAATATTTGATTAATATTGGCTTAGGCTTATTAGGTATGTGTATAATTTTCGGCATAATATCATTTCTCGTGAGTGGTGGTTCTAGGTCTGCAACAAACACACAGACCTATTACCAATCTAATAGCAGTAATAGCTATTCTGGGATAACTTCTCAGGAAATAGCAGGTGAATCATCAGGTTCATCTGATCTGTTGAATACATCTGGTTCATCCCAGGGTGTTCAAGCGACTGAAATAAGAGCACCTGCAGTCAGTGCAACAGAAACTCGGATTCCAGGCATGCTCTATTCTTGTCCTGGAACTTTACCTCAACAATTTAGAAAAAATGAGCGCGTCATCGTCTGTACAGAAGAAGATCGATTAATAGTAAGGAACCACGCTTCACCAGTGGCGGGAGAAGAATTTCGTATTTACACAGGAACCGTAGTAACAGTCCTGAGTGGTCCAGAATGTGATGGGATATCAAGCTGGTGGAAAATACGTGTTGATAGTGGTACGCGAGTATACAGCGCAGCAAACCGCACACATTTCTATCTGGACCACGATGTCGATGGCTATGTTAAAGGCGCTAATCAATATGGAGACCCAAAGGAAGATGTTCATTTGTGTAATCAATGACCTCTTTGATCCGATATCTTCGATAAAAATAAGGAAACATCGACATGACAAACGAATTACAAAAATATTACAACGAACTTTGTTCAATATTTAACATGGATTTTAGATCCTTACCTTTAGCCTCATTTCGAGATGGTGTAGATCCGCGCCTTGTGCTAACGCCCCCAGATGATGAGGGTCTGGTAGCTTGGAAAATTGTAAAGCAATCTCACAACCATGACTGGCCTTCACTCGAACATCAGCTAGGATTTCCATTAACCTCGGATTTGAAAGATTACTATTCAAGTTATTTATTTTTACAACTATCTGGACGAATTGACAAAATTTTGTTGTATTTTGAGCCTATTTACAACGAAAAATCCATAACTGATTTAATTCGACGGCAGTTTTTTGATGGACAATATGCATTTCCGCAAACACAAATTTTTCTTATAGGGGCAGCTATCGTGGATGGAAACGATAGTTATTCTATCTACTTTGACAATACAAAGAATAAATTGTTTCTGTTTGACCCAGATTCCAAGCAATATGCTTTGTCAGATTTTAGCCTACAATACATCATAGGTGCAATGGAGCCAATAATATGACCAAGATTTACGCACACGAAGGAGTCTCCCAGACGACTCTTCATTGGAAGCGGGTAACTTCGACAGGGAATTATTATTCGCTTGACCATCCGAAAGAATTGGTTCTCCCAATGCGGTTTCTTGGTGAAGACCACGCGGGAGCAAACCCACAAGGGTGGGAGCGTAATAACAACACATATTTTAAGGAACTACAATCAAGACACCCAGAGTATTTTAGTAGGCTTAATACACACCGGATACTAGACCAGCGGACTACACCGCTAGTTGACAAAACTTTTATTCAATACTTTCAGGAATATAAGAATTTTGAACAAAGCCCATTGGTTCACCACCATATTGGTGGAGATGGACAGGCTGTTGCATTACCGAAGCCGCTGCATAATGGAAATGGAGAAATTCATAATATTGAAAACTCACTTGGGATTACCCGCAATGGACAGGAATTCTCTAGAACTTGTGCGAACCTGGTAAAAAAGAACCCGGAGTTGTTGAGAAGGTCATCGGAAGAGTTTCATACTTTACTGAAATCAGATGCCCAGACTCTGACTAATGCTTTTACAGCCATCAGTTCGAAGGAAGACAAAATTAGAGAAAATAGTAAACTCAGGGTGGAGAATCTGGGAAGAAGCACTAAAAGGTAAGATTGTACTT
>JALHJR010000047.1:0-11935 GCA_022840405.1 Tepidanaerobacter acetatoxydans | reverse complement strand
GGAGATTTTAGAAAAGATAGTGTCAGGTAATGCGAATATAAAAGACTTACAACTTTTAGAGGAGCTTGCCGAAGTAGTAAAAATCGGTTCCTTGTGTGGTCTTGGGAAGACTGCGCCTAACCCGGTATTGACAACGATGAAATATTTTAAAGATGAATATATGGCACATGTAGTTGAAAAAAGATGTCCCTCAAAGGTGTGTAAAGGCCTTGGACAGCTTACCATTGACCCGGATAAATGCCGCGGCTGCGGAAAATGCAGGAAAATATGTCCTGCATCGGCTATTGAAGGCAAAACGAGGGAACCTCATAAAATTGACATTACTCGATGCTTGCGGTGTCTTGCATGTATAGATGCATGCCCCTTTGATGCCATAAGGGAGGAATAAGCCATGGAAAAGAATATGAAAATAAACGGAAAACAAGTGTCGTTTACTGATGAAGCCAATCTCTTGGAAGTAATACGAAAAGCTGGCATTGAGCTTCCAACTTTCTGCTATAATTCGGAGCTTTCGGTATATGGTGCATGCAGGATGTGCCTGGTAGAAGACGATAACGGCAGAATAATGGCAGCATGCTCAACCCCGCCTCGCCCCGGAATGTCTATCAGGACTCATACAGAAAGGCTAATACGTCAGAGAAGGGTTACTTTAGAGCTTTTGCTGGCAAACCACGATAGAGAGTGCACAACCTGTGTAAAGAGCGGCAACTGCCGCCTACAGGAATTGGCAAACATCTTAGGAATTGGGGAAATTCGATTTGGACAGAAAAACGGTAGGCTGCCTATAGACGATTCAAGCCCTGCTATAGTAAGAGATCCAAACAAGTGCATCTTATGTGGAGATTGTGTTAGAATGTGCGAAGAAGTACAAGGCGTAGGTGTGCTGGGTTTTGCATATAGAGGCAGCAATGCCAAGGTTGTGCCGCCTTTTAACAAGAATATTTCCGAAGTCAATTGCGTGGATTGCGGCCAATGTGCGGCAGTTTGTCCGACAGGAGCGCTGACAATAGCATCACATATGGAAAAGGTGTGGTCTGCCCTTTACGACCCACAAAAAATAGTAGTAGCTCAGATTGCTCCGGCTGTAAGAGTTTCCCTTGGAGAAGAATTCGGCTTAAAACCCGGTACCCCGGCAACCGGCAAAGTTGTAGGAGCTTTGAAAAAAATAGGATTTGATAAGGTTTTTGATACTTGTTTTGCAGCAGATGTTACTGCAATAGAAGAATCCTGTGAATTCCTAGAAAGGATTTCTAAAAACCAGCGTTTGCCTCAATTTACATCATGCTGCCCTGCATGGGTAAAATATGTGGAACTGCACTATCCGCAGTATAAGGACAACATTTCTACCTGCAGATCTCCTCAACAAATGTTTGGCTCACTGATGAAGGGCATTTATGCCAAAGCCATGGGCACAGACTCTGAAAATATATTCGTAGTTTCTATAATGCCATGCACGGCGAAAAAGTCTGAAGCTAAACGGGAAGAATTTTTCAAGAATGGTGTTCCGGATGTTGATGCAGTGCTTACCACACAGGAGCTTGCAAGAATGATAAGGGAAGCCGGAGTAGTCTTTGATGAGGTCAAAGAGATGCCCTTTGATATGCCTCTTGGCTTTGCTACGGGAGGTGGAGTTATCTTTGGCGGCAGCAAAGGCGTGGCAACTGCCGTAATGAGGGTAATCGGAAAAGAACCTGATTTTAAAACAGATAAGGATAATCCAAGCATAAAAACAGCTGAAATAGATTATAATGCAAGAAAAATTAAAGTTGCAACAGTTTCGGGATTAGGTAATGCAAAAAAACTTCTTGAAGACTTAAGAGCCGGGAATAAATATTATGACTTGATAGAAGTAATGGCATGTTCTGGCGGATGTATAGGAGGCGGCGGTCAACCTCAGCCGAACAGCAATGATATAAGAAAAAGCCGAAAACAAGGTCTCTTTGGACATGAAAAACTTATGCAGCTTAAATCTCCCATAGAAAACCCGGTAATAAAAGACCTATATAAAGACAATCTAGGTGAGCCGGGAAGTGCTAAAGCTCATGCAATGCTTCACACAACATATACAAATCGAAAGAGAATCAATGAAAGTATATGCTTTTTTGAAGGACAATTGAATACTGCTAAAAAAAGAGTTGTAAAAGTGTGTGTGGGCACATGCTGCTATCTGTCAGGTGCCTATGACTTATTTTCCGCCTTAAAGGATAAGTTGAGCCAAGAGGGTTTTAAGGATAAAGTAGAACTTGCTGCAACATTCTGTTTCGAAAATTGCACACAAAGCCCATGCGTTATGGTCGATGATGTGTTAATTGGAGAAGCCACAGTCGAAAAAGTAATTAATGAGATTTTAAAACAAACTGCAGTGCAGTAATTAAAAACTCGATTTAAGTGTAGTAACATTTAAGAAGAAAAATTACAAAACACAGTAAAATCAATGTTTTACAGCAGAAGGTAAGCAAAAATGATGCAAAAATTTAATCTAAGGTGCAATGGGATACTGTTTCCAGATACAGTATCCCATATTATATTGCTTGATATTAGTATACTGAGCCAGATTGAAGTATTAAAACGGATTTATGAAGGCAATATCACCGGCAAACTAACCGATAAGCGTTCAAGTATATTGAAACAACAATATATACTCTGATACAATGTTATTTAGGAATAAGTTATGAGGTGAATTTATGGGTATATATGAAACGTTAAAGACGTATTTTGGATATGATAATTTTAAAAAAGGCCAGGAAAAGGTGGTAAATGCAATACTTGCAGGCAGGGATGTTTTGGGGATAATGCCCACAGGCGGAGGTAAATCCCTTTGTTATCAACTGCCGGCAACTATGTTAGAAGGTGCAACTATAGTTGTATCACCACTTATTTCTCTGATGAAGGACCAGGTAGATTCTTTGAATGAAATGGGCTTAGCGGGAACTTTTATAAACAGTACCTTAGATTCTGATGAATTTATCACAAGGCTTAATGAAATACGAGATGGCAAGTACAAATTAATATATGTAGCGCCGGAACGCTTAAACACCAATTTGTTTTTAAATTTGGCAAGGGATATGAAAATCTCACTGGTAGCCATTGATGAGGCACACTGCATAAGCCAATGGGGTCATGATTTTCGACCCAGCTATCTTGAAATTCCCAAATTCATAAATTCACTTTATCCTCGACCGGTGACGGCTGCCTTTACAGCTACGGCTACCAAGGAAATTATTGAAGAAATAAAGAACTTAATAGGCCTAAAAAATCCCCTTGAGGTCATAACAGGGTTTGACAGGCCTAATCTGTTTTATCAGGTTGTAAAACCTAGTAATAAGTTTTCATATTTGCTGAACTACTTGAAAAGCAATTACACCAATGAATCCGGGATAGTATATTGTGCGACAAGAAAGACCGTAGAATCCCTAGTAAAGAAACTCCAAGATTACGACATTTCAGTTGTTGGATATCACGGCGGTATGAGCTCAGAGGCAAGGCAAGAAAATCAAGATAATTTTATGCTGGACAAGGTTAGGATAATCGCAGCCACAAATGCCTTTGGAATGGGAATAGACAAACCTGATATAAGGTTTGTGATTCACTATAATATGCCTAAAAATATGGAGGCTTATTACCAGGAAGCGGGCAGAGCGGGCCGTGATGGGGAGAAAAGCGACTGCATTTTAATGTATTCTCCGGCAGACATCGTAAAACAAAAGATTATAATACAAAGTGAAAATCTTTCTTCTGAGCGGGAAACTGCCATGTACCAAAATCTTCAGTATTTGGTAGACTATTGTCATACTGATGATTGTCTCAGAAATAAAATATTAGTCTATTTCGGTGAAGATCCACAGCAGAAAAACTGTAAAAATTGCGGCAACTGCCTGGACCAATCGGAAAGGGTTGATATTACAACAGAAGCACAAAAAATATTATCATGCATATACAGAGTGAATCAGAACTATGGTGTCAATACTGTTGTACAGGTTTTGCGAGGTTCGAAAAGCAAGAGGGTAATTGAATATAGTCTGGATAAAATTTCCACATATAAAATCATGCAAGAATACAGCAGTGATGCCATAAAAGAAATGATAATGGCTTTAGTATCAAACGGATACATCCATATGACCGCCGATAAGTTCCCCATCCTAAAGCTCACAGATATTTCCTGGGAAATATTACATGGTAAGACAAAATTCTTTCATAAAAAAGATTTACTTCAAAAAGCGAACTTGTCAAAAGAAAAAAAGCTCTTTACAGAGCAAGTAAACAATAATTTTGACAAAGAACTTTTCAAGCGGCTAAAAAACTTAAGGCAAACCATAGCTCAGGAGAAAAACCTGCCAACATATATAATTTTTCACGACTCGAGTTTAAGAGAAATGGCTGCATTTATGCCGCGAAACCGGGAAGAATTCTTCAAAATAAAGGGTGTCGGCCAGAAAAAGTATGAAAGCTATGGAGAGGAGTTTGTTTGCCTGATAAATGAATATATCAAAACAGAGGGATTAGACGTCAATGAGCTTAGGAAACAGATAGTAAATAACACCATGATTGACAGCTTACCAGGCCAGTTGCAAGAAGATAATACTAAAACTTGCCGCTATGAACTGACCTACAACTGTTATCTTAAAGGATTGTCACTGAAAGAAATAGCACAAGAAAGAAATCTTACTGAAAATACCATAATAAACCATTTGAAAAGATGTAAGCAAGAAGGTAAAACCGTTGACTGGTCAAGGTTCATCGATTCGGAAAAAGAGAAACAGATTTTAAATGCAATTGAGAAAGTAGGTGCGGAAAAACTAAAACCTATTAAAGAGGCTTTGCCGGAAGAAATTAGTTATTCAGATATACGATTGGTGATTTGTAAGCATTTATAGGGCATAATATGCAGCACATCTTCTACAGCAGATGTAATTGGTCAAGTCATAAACCACGGCATACTCTCGAGGAACCATGCCACTAGTCCGGCAAGAATCGGAAGAATAAAACTGCTTATTACCTGAATCATAGTAAACTTTGCGCCCATGATAGCGGCTTCTAAAGGAATTCGGCCAATGGACCACAGACCCCATGCACATACCATGGCCACAGTCGTAGGCACACTTGCTCCCATACGCATGATGCCGGCAAAAAACGGCAGTGCGGCATATGGAGAACCGGGAGTCAGACCGCCTATAAGGCTTCCTAAAAATATGCCTTTAAAACCGGAAGAACTGCCAAGATACGAAGTTATCAGGTCTTTAGGAATCAGCACCTGAATATAGGCGGCAATGAGCATAGAGGAAATAATAAGCACTGCATATCTTACAAAAAGGGTTAAACCGTCTTTTGAAGCAGATACGGCCAATGATGCATCTTTAATCCATACAACAATAAATAATATGATTGCAGCCGCCATAAAACCCAAAGTGGTAGAATCAAATATCTTACTTAACAATTCTCCTTTTCCTCCCTCTATAATCTTTGTTACTATTATACTAGCACGAACTATCAAAAAAATCTATCATCAATTATATACTAAGGGCGGTCATCGACCGTCTGCTTATATCTTACCTTTTATGATATAATAAAAAAGGTTATTTACACTATTTAAATTAATAATCATCCCCGGCCAGGGGAATCGGAAGGTTGAGATTTGTGAATAAAACACTGGTATTAGCTGAAAAGCCATCGGTAGCAAGGGACATAGCTCGGGTTATGAATTGCGGGAAAAACGGAAATGGTTATCTTGAAGGGCAAAAGTATATCATAACTTGGGCTTTAGGTCATTTGGTTACTTTGGCCGAACCTGAAGCCTACGGCAATAGGTATAAATCTTGGCGGATGGAGGATTTGCCTATACTGCCAAAGGATTTGAAGTTGGAGATTATCAAGCAGAGCAGAAGGCAATTTAATATAGTTAAAGAACAAATGAACAGAAACGATGTGAATAATATCGTTATAGCCACTGATGCAGGGCGGGAAGGCGAACTGGTGGCAAGATGGATAATAAAAATGGCCAATGTCAAAAAGCCCATTAAACGCCTGTGGATTTCATCGGTGACCGATAAAGCCATAAGGGATGGATTCAATAATTTAAAAGACGGCAAACAATATGAAAATCTTTATGCATCGGCAGTGGCCCGAGCCGAAGCCGATTGGCTGGTGGGTATCAATGCCACTCGGGCCTTGACTTGTAAGCACAATGCACAGTTATCCTGTGGGAGAGTACAAACACCGACATTGGCAATGATTGCAAAGAGGGAAGAAGAAATTCAAAACTTTAAGCCAAGGGATTTTTACGGCATAACTGCTACCGTAGGTAATTTGAAACTGGTATGGCAGGATAGCCAAACAAGGGATATAAGGACCTTTGATAGGGGTAAAATCGATAGAATCCTGGCATCTCTGAGAGGCAAAAATGCTGAAGTCATTGATATAACTAAAACGCTGAAAAAAAGTTTTGCACCACAGTTATACGATTTGACGCAGCTTCAAAGGGATGCAAATAAAATTTTCGGGTTTTCCGCAAAGGAAACCCTATCTATAATGCAAAGACTGTATGAAAACCACAAGCTGCTGACATATCCCCGGACTGACTCCAGGTTTATCACAACAGATATAGTGGCTACGCTGGAGGACCGGGTTAAAGCCTGCGGAGTCGGGCCTTACAGGGCGGCGGCTTTTAAGATTAAACGACCCATAAAAGGCAACAAAAGCTTTGTGGATAACGGAAAAGTAACTGATCACCATGCTATCATACCTACTGAACAGCCGGCTTTTTTGGATTCCTTAAGCGAGAATGAAAGAAAAATATATGATCTCGTGGTAAAACGCTTTTTAGCGGTAATGTATCCGCCTTTTGAGTACGAGCAAACCAACATAAAAGCTAAAATCGCTACAGAGATATTCATCGCCAAGGGGAAAACTGTGATAGCTTTAGGCTGGAAAGAGGTTTATGAAGGTTTTGACGATGAATCCTCGGAAGATGAGAACTTAAATGATGGAATTTTTGAGCAAATACTACCTGCCATGAGCAAAGGTGACGTCCTAAAGACAGCTTCTATTTTCCAAACTCAAGGACGAACAAGGCCGCCGGCTCCATTAAATGAAGGAACTTTGCTTGCGGCCATGGAAAACCCGGTAAAATACATGCCCAAAGATAACAAGGATTTGATTAAGGTAATTGGTGAAACGGGAGGTATAGGAACCGTTGCCACACGGGCCGATATCATAGAAAAGCTCTTTAACAGTTTCTTGATTGAAAAAAGAGGCAAAGACATCTTTATTACCTCCAAGGGTCGTCAGCTATTGGACCTGGTTCCTGAGGAACTCAAGTCTCCCACTCTGACTGCTCAGTGGGAACAAAAACTAAGTGCTATTGCCCAAGGTGCCCTTAAAAAAGACACTTTTGTAAATGATATGAGAAATTATGCTAAAAGAGCAGTTCAAGACATTAAAAACAGTGAAGACAAGTTCACACATGACAATCTCACCCGAAGCAAATGCCCCCAATGCGGGAAATACATGCTGGAGGTTAATGGTAAAAAGGGCAAGATGCTTATCTGCCAAGACCGAGAATGCGGATACAGAGAGAAGCTGAGCAAAGTAACCAATGCCAGGTGCCCCAATTGTCATAAAAGACTGGAGCTACATGGAGAAGGAGAAGGTCAAATCTTTGTATGCAACTGTGGCTATAGAGAAAAACTTTCGGCTTTTAATGAAAGAAAGGCAAATGAAGGCAATAATAAGGTTTCAAAAAGAGATGTAGCAAAATATCTACAAAAACAGAAAAAGGGCGAAGATAAACCCATTAATACCGAATTGGCTGATGCTCTAGCCAAGCTTAAACTTTAGATTTTAAAGTATCAAGATTTCCTTCGTATATAATCTCAGATGTAATACACATGAAACCTTATGATTTAACTGGGCTTGGAGCTTGACCTAAGTTTATAATCCTATTTTGTTTTAACACATGATAAACGAATCTAAAAGTTTTACAGCTTAGCTGCTGCAATGCCAATGTGGTATAATAAAGGTGTCGGAGCAAACTAAGACTTGCAAGGAGTATGCACATGCGCAGGGAACACATATCATACACGGGAAGCATACCTGTTAATATTCAACTGCTGGATATAAGGGAATACCCCATACACTGGCACCAATCCATAGAAATTTTTATGGTTTTAAAGGGCAGTATAAACGTAACCATTGAGTCGGATACTTACAGGCTTATTGAAAATGAAATTGAAATAATAAATTTGGATGAAGCACACAGGATATTTGCAGATAAATCAAACCTTGTACTAATGCTGCATATGGATCCAAATTTCTTCCAAAGGTATTATGAAGATATAAAAAATATGTATTTTTATACGGACTGTTCTTTTGAAGGAGAACCCCAAGTCGGTGAAAACTATGAGATTTTTAAAAAATATCTTTCCGTCATACTCTGCGAAGCGGTGCAAAAGGGCGAGGATTATGATGTATATGTAAGACAAACCCTTGTGGAGCTTTTGTATTTACTTATAAACGAGTTTCACTATTTGATATATGAAAACAGGGATTTAAAAGATAATATTGAACAGCTTCAGCGCTATCACAGGATAGCCAAGTATATATTCAACAACTATAATAATAAAATATCCTTGCAGGATATCGCAAAGAAGGAATTCCTAAGTGCACAGTATCTTTCAAATGAGATTAAAAATGCCCTGGGAATAAGCTTTCAGGATTTTGTAAATTTGACGCGGGCTGAAGAATCGGTGAAACTGCTGCTTGATACAGATATGACTATTTCCGAAATATCTGAAGAAGTGGGTTTTTCTCATACAAGGTATTATAACAAGCATTTCAAGCGCCATTACAAAATGACCCCATTACAGTACCGCAAGAAATATAAGCTAAATGAAGATGAGTTTCAGCAGGCAAAGCAAATAACATCTTACGATTTGAGGGCGGCACTAAAATACATGTCACCTTACCTGGAAAATTATGAGAGGTACAACTATGAAGAAGGAATAGTTAAAATTAATGTAGATGTATATAAAAACCTCGGAGAATTTATCCGCGATTACAAGGATACCATTATTCTTCCGAGGGCTTGTAGTATTTTAGAAAAAGAAGTTTGTGATTCTTTAAGGACAATTCAGCACGAAATTGGCTTTGACTACGGCAGTATAAAAGGTGTTTTTTCACAGGAAATGGGCATTAACCCTGATGGCATTATAAATCTTAAAAAGCTGAAAAAAGTTATGGATACGTTAATGTCCATGGATTTACGGCCTGATATAGTCTTTGATTTTCAAGGCTTTACACCAATCAGGTATAAAGAGCTGCTGACTTATTTTCTAGATTATTTCCAAGAAGAATACGGAACTTATGAAATCGGCAAATGGCGATATACCATAGATAAAGATGCACCTTACGAGTTTAAAAATATATTTTACAGCATTTTAAGGGATGAATGGGATTTTACTATAAAAGAGGCATGCCTAAACGGACACGATGTAAATCCCATTTATGATACGGCTTATATGCTCCCATTTATTATACGGCAAATAGTAAATAACAAAGAGCCATATAAAGTCAAAGCGATTGATGAACTACAAGAAGCTAAAAACCCTGTTAATACGGTATTCTTTGGGGACAAGGGGCTGCTAAACTGGGAAGGTCTGAAGAAACCTTCATACTATGCCTACTATTTTTTAGGGCAGCTGGGTGATACCATAATAGACCAAGGAGAAAGCCATATTGTTACGTCAAAGGGGGAGGATTTTCAGATACTTTTATATACAAACGGCCAAGATATGAAAGCACCCGGAAAGGGCCGTGATATTGCCGAAAGGAATTTCTCGCTGAACATTACCAACCTTTGGCGCAACTATCGCGTAATTATATACGAGGCAAGTGAAAGCATAAATAGCAGCTACAATCAATGGAAGGCTATGGGAGAGCCTTGCCATTTGACTGATGAAGAGCTAAGGCTTTTAAAGCTGTCGTCGATTCCTAAAATAACTATGGACTTTAGAAAAAAGAAGCCGGTTCAGCATTTTAATTTGAAAATTCGAGGCCACGGAGCAATTTTAATATTATTTAATGCAAGCTGATTATCAAAAACACCTAAACAAAGGTGTTTTTTCTTTTTCCTGTGAAAAGCCTTTTTTGCAAACACCTTAAAACGATACCTGTTATTCCTTGAATAAGTGAATGAAAACCGCATAGCTGATAGTATACAATAATAAGGTATCAGATGTGTTATATAAAAGATAAAAATAGGAGTGTATTCAAATGGGATAAACAGCAAAGCTTTTGCAGAAGGTAAAGTTGAAAAGGTCCTGCTTCGGTTTGCTTTTCCGGCTATCATATCTTTACTTGTTTCTGAATTATACGGAATGGTAGATACATTTTATGTAGGCAGATATGTAGGTCCAAATGCCATAGGAGCACTTACCATAGCATTTCCCATCCAAAGGCTTCTGTCATCTACAGGGCTTTTGATAGCCGCAGGTGCCTGCACAAAAGTTGCAAAATACTTTGGCGAAAAAGATTATGAAAACCTTAAAATTACAATAACAAATGCGATTATACTCACAGTAGCTGTAATGACTTTAATGCCGCTTATTATATATATTTTTATGGAGCCTATTTTATTTAAAAGCGGAGCAAGTAGTGTCACTTTACCGATGGCAAAAACTTATACTGCGATAATATTAATTGGCGGGATTTTCCAAGGTCTGACCTTTGTCACATGTTATATCATCAATTCCTTAGGAAATCCTAAAGTTACACTATATGCCACATCCCTCGGTGCAGTCTTTAACATAATAATAGATGCAGTACTTGTCATTAATTACAATATGGGTGTAAAAGGCGCTGCAATAGCAACAGTAGTATCTCAGATTGCTGCCTGTACCTTTGCCATGTATAACTTCTACAAGGTTGCACGGTCTATTAATTTAAAAAATAATTTCAGTATTGATATAGAAATATTAAAATCTATCATAGCTATAGGCTTTACCACATTTATCATAGAAATATCAGATGCCATAGTGGCCGTTGTGCTTAACAATGTGCTTTTTGCCCATGGGGGAGATAGGGCCGTAATCGTATCAGGCACGATTATGAAGGTGTCCATGTTAATGTATGTGAATATAATCGGAATAGCTTCGGCTATGCAGCCAATGGTTGCTTTTAACTATGGCGCTAAAAATTTTAAACGGTTAAAGGAAACTATAAGGAAAACCCTAAAAGTAGTAATACTTACTTCCGTATTCTTATGGGCTATAATGATGTTGTTTGCAGAGCCGATAATAGGCAGTTTCGTAAAAGATGAGGCATTAATGAAGGAGTGCACTCGCGCATATCGGATTATGATAAGTATCTTCCCAACCATTGGCCTGTATTATATATCGATATATGTTTATCAGGCCATGGGCGAAGCCAAGATGAGCTTTCTCCTGTCAATCTATAGACAGCTTGTGCTATTCATACCGATAGTTCTAATATTCGTAAAACACTGGAGCGTAATTGGTGCATGGTTAGCCTATCCGGCAACAGACGTTATTGCAGCAATTACAGGATTTATATACATCCGCCGAGTCAAAGAGGATATAAATGAATATGTAGACAGAGCCGAAGCTGCAAGACTCATAGCAGATTCATAAGTGCAAAAGGGGCCTGAGAAAACTCTGAAAAAGCAAAACATTTATATCATCCTTAGCATGCCAACATGTCACCTTGATCGTTCATGCCATCCTGAGCAATCATGTCATCCTGAGCGATAGCGAAGGATCTTATATAAAACGGCTCTTAGGATTCTTCGCACTTATCTTTTAAGATTCTTCGTTTCGCTTTGCTACACTCAGAATTCCCACGTGTTTCCACGCCACAATAAACGAATATTAATTGCTATTCCTTGGTATACTCTAGTTATGGCATGAGTTCGAGTGTCATTGTC
>JALHJR010000118.1:0-2303 GCA_022840405.1 Tepidanaerobacter acetatoxydans | reverse complement strand
TTGTTCCTCTGATGTGGCAGCGAACGCGATAACTTACCGCAAGCGAAAAGCTTTTCGTCCAAGGGCAACGTCCCATCCCTTGGCACTTGACGCAAGTTATCTACTCTGCCTTGTATGTTAAAATTTTATCAAAATTTTTGCTTCTTGACCAGTGGCTTTTTTATCCTATTTTACGTCTATACATATTTATAGCAGTTTATCTGCTATAAACTTTCTAATACTGCTTCGTACACTTTATCTGCAAGTGGCACTCCTTCATTTAAGAGCTGCTGCGCTTTTTCGTTGTATTCTCTGACAAAATCTTCATCATCAATGCTGCCAAGGTTTATTTTTACATTAAGCCATGCACCACAAAGAGCAGCCTTCAGGCACAAAGCGCCAACTCCTGTATCGCTAATTGCCGACGGATTTGCATGGCCTAAAGACTTTTCGTGTAAACGCAGGGCTTCTACGGCTTTTTCCATAATTTGAAAAGGAACGTTAGCTGCACCTTTAAGGGCTTCTTGCACTTTTTCTTTTCGTTTTGCCTTTTCTTCTTCAGTATTTTTTGGCATTTTAAAAGCTTCAGCAACTTTGTTAAATGCTTCGGTATCTTCTTCTATTAGTTTTATTAAATCCTTTTGAAGTTTTGCGGCTTCTTCAAGCAGTTCTTTCATGAGCGGTTCGCTCTCTTTGTACTTTTGTTTTCCAACTGTCAGATTTGCAACCATTGACATTAAAGCCGTCCCTACAGCTCCTACCAGTGCCGAGGCGGCACCTCCTCCCGGAGCAGGTTCCTTAGAAGCTAAAACATCCAAAAATTCTTTTATGCTGCTGTTAATCACTTTTATTTTACCACTCCTTTGTTAAAGGTATGTCTTTCTAAAACAGACCGGTAATCCTTCCAGACTCATCGATATCAATTCTTTCCGCTGCAGGCGCTTTGGGAAGTCCCGGCAGTGTCATAATCTCACCGGTTAGTGCCACAATAAATCCCGCACTTGCCGATACCTTTACCTGTCTTACAGTTATTTTAAAATCTTTGGGCCTGCCTAAAAGTTTCGCATTATCCGAAAGAGAATACTGTGTTTTAGCCATACATATGGGCAGATTTTTATACCCTAATGCTTCGAGATTTGCAATCTCCTTTTCTGCTTCTTTTGTAAAGTCTGCACCATCGGCTCCATATATTTCCCGGGCTATAATTTCATTTTTTTGCTTGATGCCGGCTTCTAAGGGATACACAAATTTAAAGTGATTCTTACCTTTTTCTGCTGCCTGGATTATCCTACTGTTGTTGTGGTCTTCCCCTCGCCTGCAGGTGTAGGGGTTATGGCAGTTACAAGAATAAGTCTCCCATCTTTTTTATCTTTTAATTTGTTATATACATCAATATTAACCTTTGCCTTATATGGGCCATAATAGTATATATCTTTTTCTTCAAGGCCGACAGATTCGGCTATTTCCTTAATCGGCTTGATTTTAGCTTCTTGAGCTATTTCAATATCAGTTTTCATATACTTCACCTCATTGTATGTTTGTCCACTACTATTTTACCCTGTTTAACAACGGTTTTTACTAAATTTATACCAAAATGATACACTATAAAATCTAAATCAGGTGAATCCCAAAGCAGGATATCCGCCTGTTTTCCAACTTCTAGGCTTCCTACAACAGATGACCTGTTAATAGCCGCAGCGGCGTTTAGTGTTGCAGCCGTCAAAACTTCTTCAGGTGTCATCTTATATTTTGTACAGGCAAGATTTAAGATAAGCTGCAGTGATTCTGTAGGACATGAACCTGGATTAAAGTCAGAAGCAAGAGCTACTGGAATGCCTTTTTCTATCATAGTCTTCGCTCTTGCAAAGGATTCATCTAAATAGAGAGATGTTCCCGGCAAGAGGATTGCTATGATACCGGCCTTTGCCATATCATCAATACCTTTATCCGATGCATGAATCAGATGTTCGGCAGAAATAGCCTTAACTTCAGCAGCAAGCGATGCACCTCCTAAAGGCGTTATCTCATCAGCATGAATCTTGGGAATAAGGCCATGACTTTTGCCTGTTTCAAGTATATCTCTTGACTGCTCTACATCGAAAACCCTGTCCTCGCAAAATACATCACAAAACTCTGCCAGATTTTCTTTTGCAACCCTTGGAATCATTTCTTCCTTTATTAATTTTATATAATCATCAGCTCTTCCTTGATATTCCTTCGGAATTGCATGTGCCCCCATAAATGTAGGAACTAAGTCAACTGCATGTAATTTATTTAGCTCTTTAATTACATTTAAGGACTTAATCTCATCTTTTACATTTAAA
>JALHJR010000117.1:0-2320 GCA_022840405.1 Tepidanaerobacter acetatoxydans | reverse complement strand
CTTATGGTAAGTCTCACACCACAGCCCTCGGGGAGCACCTTGCAAACTTCGTTTTTTATCATAGTCCGAGGCACCGGGTTTATGGCAGGTTCCCCCGGCTTTACTTGGAGGCCGGGTTTTGTGACAATCCCTATTCCGGCGCCGGCGGCAATAGTTACTCCTTCTGAGGCATGCTCTGCCTTGCAGTATATGATAAGACCGTCTGTCACATCAGGGTCATCCCCGCCATCTTTTTTAATTCCGCAACTTACCCAATCTTCTCTTTTTTCAAAAGCGGCTATCGGAAGTTTAAGCGGCCAGCCTTTTGGGGTATCGATTTCGATTTCCCGGGGAATGTTTTCATAAAACAGTGCAAAAGTTGCAGCTTTTGCAGCAGCGGCTGCGCAGCTGCCGGTGGTGTAGCCGTATCGAAGTTTTTTTCCGTTCTTTACGATGTACTTATCCATTTTTAATGGTTTTCTCCTCAAGACTCATATACATTAGAGCATTGACTATGGCAGCAGCTATGTTGCTGCCTCCTTTTTGTCCCTTTGTGATTATATGCGGAACCGAAAGCTTGGAAAGCTCTTCTTTTGATTCCGCCGCTCCTACAAATCCTACCGGGACGCCAATTATTAAATCAGGATTGGCTTTCCCTTCCCTTATAAGTTCGATCAGCTTAAAAAGTGCCGTCGGAGCATTTCCCAAAGCATAAATCTTTATATCCGAAAATTCAGATGCTATCATTATAGAGGCCATGGAACGGGTTATGCCCTCGCGCTTTGCCATTGCTGCCGCCTGCGGGTCGTCTACCATGCATAGAACATCACATCTCAGCTCTTTAAGTGCCTTTTTATTAATTCCCGCTTCAGCCATCCTTGTATCTGTATAAATACGGCATCCTTTTTGCATTGCCAAAAGTCCTGCTTCGGTTGCACCCGGCGAGAATTTCAGTAAATTTGCAAATTCAAAATCTGCCGTAGTATGGATAACCCTCCTAACAACGTTCCATTCCTTAGAGTTAAAGTTTGCTTTGTCAACATTTTTCTCTATTATCTCAAAGCTTTTTTTCTCTATGCCCTCAGGTGTTTTCACGTAGCTTAAATTTCCCATAGTTTTCCTGCAGCCCTTTCGATTAAAATATCTGCAATGCGCTTGTCAAAGCCTATCGGCTTTGCAAGTGAAATTTCCAAATCCGGATAAACATTTTTAATATTCGCAAGTTCCTTCGGAATATCATACCGTATGTGGTTTCCTTCAAACAAAAACATAGGTACTGCTATGACCTCTCTCGAGCCTTCTTTATAAATTTCATCAAAGGCTTCACGAATATTCGGGTGATTAAATTCCATAAATGATACTTCTACATTTTTATATAAATTCCTTTTTGCAATTTCGTCGCGAACTTGATAGATTACTTCCGTAGTAGATTGAGCTTTACTTCCGTGAGCTAGAATAAGTAAGGTTTTATCCATATTTTTACTCCTTATCCTCTATTTGCCTGCATTTATCCAGAAAATTATCCAAAAGCTTAGGATATGCATAAAAATCTATATGCATATAAGAGGCAAGACAGTTTTTATAGGTGTAGCCGCACTGCCACTTACAATCTTGTTCCGGCTTTCTAATAATATAGCTTGTATTGCCTAAATCTCCTTTTATCTTAGAATAGTGAAACTCCTGTCCATTTATTATGGTGCCGAAAGGAGCAAGCACATTGTCTTTTACTACTTCTGCAGTCACATATCCAAAATTTTGAAGCCTGTCTGTCATTACTGTTTCACAGTCAAATATGCCCACCATCGGGTAAGCCTTGCCGCCTCTGTCATAAACTGTCTTTGCAAGATACATGAGGCCGCCTCCTTCTGCATAGGTAGGAAGGCCTGCATTGATGGCATAAAATATGGAATCCTTCATAGAATTGTTTTGGCTAAGCTGCCGGCCAAAGTTTTCGGGAAAACCTCCTCCTATATATAAGCCGGATATTCCTTTCGGAAGCTCGGCATCTTTTAAAGGACTAAAGGGCACAAGGCAGGCGCCTTTTTCTTCAAAAAGCTCTAAGGAGGCGTTATAGTAAAAACAAAATGCATCATCCATGGCAACTGCAATCTTGGGCTTTTTGCCGCCGGTATCTGCAGATTTACTGTATTTATCAGCCGGGGCGGGTATATGAGCACTCTCTGCAATTTTAAAAATCTTAGCAAGATCTATATGTTTTTCTATTAAATAATTTAGTCTTTCTAGGCCTTCTTCAAGATTTTCCATCTCTTCCGGAGGCATAAGACCCATTGGCCGCTCCGGAATTACAAGTTTTTCATCTTTCGGAAGATAACCTAAGACG
>JALHJR010000116.1:0-2326 GCA_022840405.1 Tepidanaerobacter acetatoxydans | reverse complement strand
AGGTTAATGCCGCCAATCAGAACTAACGGCAATCTGACGGAATTCCGGATTTTTTCCAATTCTTCCATTGATACAAGCTCTACATCAGTTTTTGTTTTCGTGGAAAACATGGCTCCTATACCAAGATAATCTGCTCCGCTCTCCTTTGCCCGAATTGCCTCATCTAAAGTAGAAGCCGAAACACCCAAAATTTTGTCAGAGCCGATAATTGAGCGGACAATTTCTGCCGGCAGGTCGCTTTGCCCGATATGGACGCCGGCGGCATCCACTGCCAGTGCAACATCAACACGGTCGTTGATAATAAGCGGTACATGGTAAGCATCTGTAACTTGCTTTATGCTTTTCGCTATGTGGTAAAAGTCAAGGGATGACACTGTTTTTTCTCGCAGCTGCACCAGTGTTGCTCCACCTTTGATTGCCTGTTCTACTGCTTCCTCCAACGTCGGGGTACTCATAAGCTTGCGGTCAGTCACCAAATAAAGGCTATAATCAATCTCAGGCTTCATGAATTTTTGCCCTCTTTGTAAAAATTTCGGCATTCATATTGCTGACAGAATCTATAATTGCTTTATGTAAACTGCCGCTGCCCTCTTTTCCGGCCTTTTCCGCAGCAGCCTCGCCTGCGATACCCATACATAGTATACCCCCTGCAGCAGCAATCAGAAAATCTTCTGTCACTCCGCAGAAGGACCCAATAAGCGACGTACACATACAGCCTGTACCTGTTATACCAGAAAGCAGTTTTGTACCATTTTCAAGGAGAAGAGTATGCTGCCCATCTGAAACAATATCTGTTTCACCGGTAATCGCTGCCACACAGCCAAACTTTTTTGCGATTGTTTCAGAAATACTACATCCTGACGCAAGACCGGAATTGATGTCTTTATCGGAAGCATCAACGCCTTTCGTTGAGGCTTCCAGCCCGGCGATAAAACGGATTTCTGACATATTGCCGCGAAGTACGCTAAGCTGTACTTTCTCTAAAATTTGTTCTGTCGTCCGATTGCGCAATTCTGATGCGCCGGCACCGACCGGATCGAACACGACGGGAATGCCGAGTTCATTGGCCTTTTCTCCTGCGGCAAGCATTGCCTGAACCGTCCGTTCATTCAGCGTGCCAATATTCAGCACCAGAGCCGAAGAAATTGATGTAATGGCTTCCACTTCTCGGATATCGTCTGCCATGATGGGAGATGCCCCTATAGCCAGTGTAATATTGGCACAATCATTTACAGTAACATAATTTGTAATATGATGAACTAGAGGTTTTTTGGTGTGCACCATTTCAAAGGCTTTCTTAACTTTTTCAACGTATTTTATCTCCATTGCATAAATCATCCCTTTGTGTTTTGTATTTCATTTGATTAAACCTCCTGCTGCAATCCGTTTTGATAGAGATCATAAAAATGATGAGTGGGTCCACAGCCTTTTCCAATAGCAAGAGAATGTCTTATTGCCGTGGTAACATAATCTTTTGCCCTTTTTACTGCTTCCTCTAAATCAAGACCTAATGCGAGGTTAGAAGCTATTGCAGAAGAATAAGTGCAGCCTGTTCCATGAGTGTTTTTAGTATTTATACGCTCCTTGCCAAAATAAGTAAAATGTTCGCCATTAAACAATATGTCAAGTGCCTCTCCTTTAGCGTGGCCGCCTTTTACCAAAACAGCTTTTGCACCCATTTTTGCAATCTTTTCAGCTGCATGCTCCATGTCCTCGGATGTTTGAATCGATAACCCTGTAATCCTTTCGGCTTCTGGAATATTTGGTGTCAGCAGGTCAGCAAGAGGCAGTATTTCTTTGATTAATGTATCCATTGAATCGGGTTGCATTAGCGGGCAGCCATTTTTTGCTACCATGACAGGATCAATTACAATATTGCAAGGTCTATACTCCCTGAGTTTGTGCGCTACAGCTTTCATAGAAGCCGATTGTGATAGCATGCCTACTTTGACAGCATCTGTGCCAATATCCTCAAAAATGGCATCAATCTGTTTCTCGATGATTTCAGGTGCAATATCCTGCATGTCAATGACACGAAATGTATTTTCAGCTACCACAGAAACAATAACACTCATACCATAAACGCCGTGGGCGGCAAAGGTTTTGATGTCTGCCTGAATACCTGCGCCACCACTGCAATCAGACCCGGCAATAGATAAAACTTTTTTCGTTTTTCACACCTTCCTTCTAAACAAAAAAGATGCTTGCTGAATTTGGCAAGCATCATTTTTCTCTAAAAATTTTCGCTTCCCTACACCAGTGTTAGCTGACAGGTTCAAAGGGTCAGGTTTTACCTTCTCAACTCATAAGAGTTCCCCCGCAAACT
>JALHJR010000115.1:0-2332 GCA_022840405.1 Tepidanaerobacter acetatoxydans | reverse complement strand
CCAAATCGTTACACCATTCGTGCAGGTCGGAACTTACCCGACAAGGAATTTCGCTACCTTAGGACCGTTATAGTTACGGCCGCCGTTTACCGGGGCTTCGTTTCGAAGCTTCTCCTAACTGTTCCCAGTTAGGATAACCTCTCCACTTAACCTTCCGGCACCGGGCAGGTGTCAGTCTATATACCGTGGCTTTCGCCTTCGCATAGACCTGTGTTTTTGGTAAACAGTCGCTTGGGCCTCTTCACTGCGACCCCCTCTGGCTCCAGATGTGCTCCTTCACCATAACGGGGTACCCCTTCTCCCGAAGTTACGGGGCCATTTTGCCTAGTTCCTTAACCAGAGTTCGCTCGAACACCTTAGGATATTCTCCTCGCCCACCTGTGTCGGTTTGCGGTACGGTCTCTGCATAACTGACGCTTAGAAGCTATTTCTCGGCAATGTATCTAAGCAGACTTTATGGCTTACGCCTCGTCCTACGCCTCGGAGTACCTGTGATGTGGATTTGCCTGCATCACCTCCTACACGCATTCAACGGCTATTCCAACAGCCGTCCCTGCCGCACCATCGCGTCACTCCATCGCATTATGCAAAGGTTCAGGAATATTAACCTGATTCCCTTCAGCTTCGCCTCATCGCTATACCTTAGGGACCGACTAACCCTGAGAAGATTATCTTTACTCAGGAATCCTCGGGCTTGTGGTGTGCGGGTTTCTCACCCGCATTATCGTTACTCATGCCGACATGGTCTCTTGTGTACACTCCAGCATACCTCCCAGTATACCTTCTCCGTATACACAATGCTCTCCTACCAGTAACCTATCTAATCCTCAGTTTTATCCAAAAATTAAATCTACGGCTACTCCGCAGCTTCGGTAAGATGCTTAAGTCCCGATTATCTTCGGTGCACTACCACTCGACCAGTGAGCTGTTACGCACTCTTTAAATCATGGCTGCTTCTAAGCCAAGATCCTGGCTGTCTCTGCAATTGCACATCCTTTAGCACTTAACACCTATTTAAGGACCTTAGCTGACAGTCTGGGTTCTTCCCCTCTCGCACGTGAAGCTTATCCCCCACGCCCTGTCTCCCAGAAAACAATTAATAGCATTCGGAGTTTGATTGGGTTCAGTAAGCCTATAAGCCCCCTAGCCCATTCAGTGCTCTACCTCTATTAATCTCTCCTGAGGCCATACCTAAATATGTTTCGAAGAGAACCAGCTATCTCCGGGTTTGATTGGCCTTTCACCCCTACCCCCAGTTCATCCACCGCCTTTTCAACGACGGTTGGTGCGGCCCTCCAGCTGGTTTTACCCAACCTTCAGCCTGACCAGGAGTAGATCACCCGGTTTCGGGTCTAATGCCTTAAACTATCACGCCTATTTACGACTCGCTTTCGCTACGGCTACGTGCCTGTAACACTTAACCTCGCTTAAAACATTAACTCGTCGGCTCATTATGCAAAAGGCACGCCATCACCAGTAACTTACGCTACCAGCTCTGACCGCTTGTAGGCACAAGGTTTCAGGTTCTATTTCACTCCCCTCCCGGGGTCCTTTTCACCTTTCCCTCACGGTACTGCTACGCTATCAGTCACCAAATGTATTTAGCCTTACGAGATGGTCCTCGCTGATTCACCCAGGATTCCTCGTGCCCCAGGCTACTCGGGATCCGACTACCAATAATTACCTATTTCAACTACAGGACTATCACCCTCTACGGTCGACCTTTCCAGATCGGTTCGCCTATAAGTAATTACCAGACCTCGCCGTCCCTCTACCCCGACTCTGCGCCGGTTTAGGCTAATCCCCTTTCGCTCGCCACTACTCAGAGAATCGTTGTTACTTCCTCTTCCTCTGGCTACTAAGATGTTTCAGTTCACCAGGTTCGCCTCCCCTTACGGAGATGTCAAGATTTCACTCCTGACAGGTTTCCCCATTCGGATATCCCCGGATCAAAGCTCGCTTACAGCTCCCCGAGGCTTTTCGCAGTTCGCCACGTCCTTCATCGCCATTTGGTGCTTAGGCATCCACCTTGCGCCCTTTGCTCTTTACACCACTTTATCCTTCTGTGTGCATTCTCTCACACCGCTACACTATATATTGATAGGAAAAAGAACTGGTGGGCCTGGGCTGACTTGAACAGCCGACCTCACGCTTATCAGGCGTGCGCTCTAACCAAACTGAGCTACAAGCCCGAGAAAAAAAATAAGACTATAGAGATTTGTTTGAGACCATTAAGTCATAATATTGTCACCGTATAAAGGAGGTGATCCAGCCGCACCTTCCGGTACGGCTACCTTGTTACGACTTAGTCCTCCTCGCAAAGCACACCTTC
>JALHJR010000114.1:0-2336 GCA_022840405.1 Tepidanaerobacter acetatoxydans | reverse complement strand
CTGGTATCGCCTGCCGCCGGAACGGATCCTTGGGTACGCACAGAGGTGGATGGATGCGCAAGAGTGATATATGTAAAATTAATTCGGGATACCACAATACAAAGAAAAAATAGAAAAGGTTAAATATATATCACTAATATAAACTAGTTTATGGCTAAAAATTTAGAAGATATTATTGAAATTGCCAATCCACAGCAACCACATGTTGCTACAGTTTTATTAATAGATACCTCAGGGTCGATGGCTGGTAATATACCCCAATTAAAAGAGGGTCTGGCACAATTCAAAGAAGATGTATTAAAAGATGATTTAGCTCGAAAACGAGTGGATCTTGCAGTAATATCTTTTAATTCAGACGTCCAAGTCATTCATGACTTTTCCCCAATTGAAGATTTTGACGTACCTGAACTGATGGCTATGAATTCAACTAAGATGGGGACAGGCATTTTAAAAGCTATTGAGCTCATTGAGAACAGAAAAAAGGATTACAAAACTAAAAATATTTCATTTTATCGTCCTTGGATTTTTATGATAACTGATGGAGAACCCACTGATATGCAGGAAGGGGATGATTTATGGAATACCGTCATTAAAGCTATTCATGAAGGAGAAACCAATAATAAATTTTTATTCTTTATAGTTGGCGTTGATAATGCAAACATGAGGATTCTGGATAAAATTTCACCCAAAAATCGAAAACCGATACATATGAAAGACGGGCATTTTAATGAAATGTTCCTTTGGCTTTCCAGAAGTCAACAAAAGGTATCATGCTCGAGAGTCGGTGAACAAGTCATTTTAGAAAATCCTGTTAGCGAACACGGTTGGGGTGAAATTTCTACAAATTAATTTTCGTTTTATTAAAAATAATATCATTTTTATTGGAGTTATTATATGGAAAATAACGATAATGAAAAAGAGAGTTTAAATGAAAATATTTCTTCTATCTTTGGAGTCTCAACAACTGGACCATTACATATCCAATTGGGATTACCGTGCCAGGATTCCTGTGCTTTTGTGAGCTTCCCCAATAATGTAGGCATTGTCGCAGTTTCGGATGGACTTGGAAGTGCACATAAAAGTGATAAGGGATCGAGTATAGCAGTAAATACAGTTATCGAAACAGCAAGGTGTATGATTTCTGAGAATATTGAATTTGATCTTCTTGATGTTGTTAAAAAGTCTGTTACATTTGCGAGAACTGCTTTAAAGAATTACGCAGAGGAAGAAAAATCAATATTAGAGGATTATGCTTGCACTTTAATAGTTGTCGCATTTAAAAAAAACAAGATAGCTGTCGCTCATATTGGTGATGGTGCGGTTATTGCCAAAACTCCGAGTAAATTGCTACTAGCGTCACAACCTTCTGAATCCGAATATATCAATGAGGTAATTCCACTTACAACCGAGGATTGGGAAAAACATTTACAATATTCTGAAGTAGTCGAGAATGTTCAGGCATTCATGGCGTTTACTGACGGTCTCCAACGAGCAGCATTATTAAACACAAATGATGGTTTAATCCCGTTTGATAAATTTGTTGATCCATTATTTTCGTATTTTATGGAAATATTAGATTGTAATGAAGCCGAATCAGATATGAAAAATTTCCTCGAATCGGAAAAAATGAACGCACACTGTGAAGATGATAAAACACTTGTAATTGCAATTCTGTCAAGGAATTACGAGAATTCTATACTATGAGACAAAAGATACCCAATCCCGACGATTAAGATAATTTTAGGCGTTTTAGAAAACCTTTGAGAAAATTGGATAATTCGTTATTTATCCTTTTTGATCTATGCTGCAATAATATGATCAGACTTTAACAACTATTAATATTATATTAATACCCCAATTTTTCATACATTTTTGCTTGATTTAAAGACTTTAAAGAATCCTCTTGATTATTCAATGCAGAAAGGATATTAGCTCGATAATTCCAAAGCAAAGAATCTGTAGGATTAAATTTAAGAGCTTCATTTGTATTCGCTCATTCGATTTTGACCAGGGCATATAAAGAAAAGCTCATTCGTTTTTGCCCACCCCAACCAACATCTTCCTCATGCAACCCGCGTGAGGAGGTAACGGAGAGGTGTATTCCATGCCTAAACAGACTTATTTTGATCACTAGGTCCCGTCCGCCATTTTCCGATCTCGTCCCTCCTGCTTCCTATTCCTGATTGCCGCTTAGAATCAAACCGACACTTTTATTCCACCTAGTGTCCAATTGATCGCCATGAGTTGGATCCGGCGAATCAAGCGTGGAAACCAGGTCTACCTCTATGAGGTTACCAGCATATGGGAAGACGGTCGACCAAAACAGAAAATGATCC
>JALHJR010000113.1:0-2350 GCA_022840405.1 Tepidanaerobacter acetatoxydans | reverse complement strand
AGAAATAAGTCTATTCTTGACAGAATACCGGAAGGAAGATGGGGACTTCCCGAAGATTTAAAAGGAGCTGTGGTTTACCTTGCCTCGGAAGCGTCAGACTACGTAACCGGGCACATATTGTGTGTAGACGGAGGGTGGCTTGCAAGATAATAAAATTATAATTGGAGGTTTTATTAAATGTTTGATGTTAGATACGCTTCAAGTAACAAAGATGCAAGAAGTTATGATACTGCAAGGCTTAGAGAGGAGTACCATATTGGTGGGCTTTTTAAGAAAGATGATATTAGATTAGTGTATTCTCACTTTGACAGGATAATTGCAGGTTCAGTCTGCCCTGCCGAAAGAGAGTTAAAGCTAGAAGCAGGAAAAGAAATAGGAGCAGAATACTTTCTCGAAAGAAGAGAGCTTGGAGTCATTAATATTGGAGAAAAAGGCGTTGTTTCTCTTGATGGAAAAGATTATGAGATGGAACCAAGAGATGGACTTTATGTAGGTAAGGGAACAAAGGATATAGTTTTCAGATCAATAGACAAAAATAAACCTGCAAAGTTTTATATAAATTCTGCGCCGGCACATAAAACATACCCAACAGTTAAAATAAATATTAGTAAAGCAAATCCGGTTACTCTGGGTTCGAAAGCGGAGCTAAACGAACGGATCATATATCAGTACATACATCCGAATGTGTGTGATTCGTGTCAATTATTGATGGGTATGACAATGCTTAAAGAGGGCAGTGTCTGGAATACAATGCCTTGCCATACACACGATCGCAGGATGGAAGTATACCTTTATTTTGATATGGCTGATGATGCATTGGTATTTCATATGATGGGAGAACCTTGTGAAACCAGACACATTATAATGAGAAACGAAGAAGCCGTAATTTCACCTTCTTGGTCTATTCATTCAGGCGTCGGAACTCAAAAGTACACCTTTATATGGGGGATGGTAGGTGAAAATCAAGCATTTGATGACATGGACCACATAGATAATAAAGATCTATTCTAAAAAACTTATTCTAATGGTTACTTAAATGAAAAATGCATTAAAAATAGGAATAAACACCCATTTAGCCTGACTGTTAAGTACAGCAACGGCTAAATGGGTGTTATTTTTGGTATAAATTCTAATTGCTAACACTTTAATAAATCCGTTTATTAGTTATCCGAGTAACTTATTTCTATTTCTTACCAATATTGTTGTCATATGACATTTTATCATCCTTTATTCATTTATACTTTATGTCTATATTATCTTTTACATCTTTCTTATCGCTAGAATCTAATTGGCGGAATTTTTGAATTAATATATATTTACTTCAGTTAAATATATAGCATTTTTACAGCTTAATCCTAACTTACCTTGATGACCTTCGGATTCACAGAATATTTTTATAGTTTAATGGCAGTCGATTGATACTTCAAACTGACTAAGCAATTTGCTTAAAAAAATGTTATAAAATATCAAAAAATTAAACAATATGGCCATAACAAATTATTAGAAATTTTGATATTCTATTGTTAGATTGTAATATATGAAAATACTAAGAAATGTAGGTGCTTTTATGAAGATAATTGTAGCTCCTGATTCATTTAAAGGAAGCTTAACTTCCATGCAAGCAGCAGAAGCTATAGAACGTGGAATAAAAAAAGCAGCTCTAACCAGTAAAGAAAATGTGGAAATCATAAAAGTTCCAATGGCCGATGGGGGAGAAGGTACTGTTGAAGCTATTATAAGTGCGGTTGGAGGTAAAATAATACAAACTAAAGTTTTCGACCCATTAGGCAGGAAGATAGATTCTTTTTTTGGCGTTTTACCTGATAATACAGCGGTTATTGAAATGGCAGCTGCTTCAGGTTTGAATCTCTTAACAGTAGAAGAAAGAAACCCCATGAAAACTACCAGCTATGGCACTGGCCAATTGATAAAAGAGGCACTTGATATTGGCTGCAAAAATATAATAATAGGCATTGGTGGCAGCGCAACAAACGACGGTGGAGTTGGAATGGCTCAAGCTCTTGGAGTAGAATTCTTGGATAAAGAAGGCAAACAAATAGGTTTTGGAGGACAAGAGCTATCTAAAATCTATAAAATTGATATTTCTAATCTGGATATCAGGGTAAAGAATGCAAAATTTACTATTGCCTCAGATGTAAAAAACCCGTTATGCGGTTCCGAAGGCGCATCTGCTATCTATGGTCCGCAAAAAGGCGCAACACCTGAAATGATAAAAATCCTTGACAAAAATCTCGATCATCTTGCAAAAATAATAAAAAGAGATCTTGGCAAGGATATAAAAGACTTGCCGGGAGCAGGAGCTGCAGGGGGCTTGGGAGCAGCTTTGATG
>JALHJR010000112.1:0-2351 GCA_022840405.1 Tepidanaerobacter acetatoxydans | reverse complement strand
GGAGGAATTTGGTTTTGACATTGAGCAGTTCTATACTCTGCAATTAATAAAATCCGGGAATTTTAATAAAGCTCAAAACAGTGTCAGTAATTTAATTGCCAGGGTAAGAACTCTTATACGGCGGGAAAAGGATTACCGACAGGATGTGCTTAGAAATCCTCAAATAATATTTATGGATAGTAAAAACAGGCGACGAAAAAGTGAAGATGAAATAAAGAGGCAGTTTGAAGATGAGAAGAAGGTATTTGAAGATATGTTTTCATGGAAGAATCGGCTCAACTCTTTTCCTGCTGAGGCCAGAGCAGAGGCAGAGCAGGTATTTGAAAGCCTGGAAGTAGCCAGAGCGCTTCACGATGTACTTGCAAAACTTGTAGTGGAAAATATAGCATTTGAAGTAGAAATCCGGGTTAAGTATCCGGATAGTTTTTGGAAGACTTCTAATTTAACCTTCAAAAAAGATATCTGGCAAAATATAATTGATAAAAAAGGGTTGGCCAATTTCGATGTATTAGAAAGTCTTTTGAATCCACTGTTTTCTCCCGAGGTGGATTTCATATATCCATTAGATTGGGCCTGGGAAGAGCAAAAAATCAAAAAAACAGAGGGCGATGAAGAGATATATGAGGATTTTGACGAAGAAGAAACCTGGCAGCCAAAATCCGCAGATTGGGAGATAATTGTAGAGCTGTGGGAAGACATATTCGATGAACTTATGAAAAATAATGAATTTTCCATAACAGAGTTACAGGATATAGATAGTTTTAAAAAACAAAAATGGCTTATGCAAAAGAAAAATATTGAGCTTTTTATGATGTTTGTAGTGACAGAAGTAGAGCTAAAGCTTGAAGAACAAGAAACAAATGATGACAGGCTGGAGCTGTTTCGGCGATTATGTGATAAAAATCCGAAATATAAAAAGCTGATAGGCCGGAGGATATCAAGCGTCAATGAAGAGGATAAAGAACCTCTGAGATGGGAAGAACTTTATGTTTCACCCTATAAGATTAAACTTTTGCCCAGTAAATCAAACTTAGAATAATAAAGTTAGGGAGGAGAGCTTGCCTTGATTACTCATGAGCATTTACAAAAAGGTTCTGAGGTGTTTTTTTCATTGCTTGAAAATAGAATATTGCCACTGACTGATGCACGGGTATATTCCTATATGGAGGAACCTGAAATAAGGGAAGTTGTAAAAGCTATGGCTCAAGGAGCCGGGCTAAGGATTTTAGACACCAGGGAGAACTTGCATATTGTAAGCCAAGCCCGTGATTCGATTTTTGCCACTTCGTATACACATATGAAAAGCAAATACAAACTCGACAGAAAAAAATACTTCTATCTTGCCAATATAATTATTTGTATTTACCTTGCGGAAATAGATAAGGAAAATGATATACGGGTGAGGTGGGAAGAGGAAGGAGTGACTTATTATAAACTGGAGGAACAGGTGACAAAGGTGCTTGACTCCTGGAAAACCCGGTTGGATGAAGAAGATGGTTTTGCCGAGGAATGGGGAATCGCCGTTGAGGAGATTTGCGATATTTGGAATAATGATTTTTCCATGTACAAGGAATCAAAAACCGGTGATGTGGATGTGCAAAGGAATAAAAACACTCGTCTTGGTTTCATATATGAAGCCATGCGTCCGTTAGCTGATCAGAAACTCATCATTAATAATGTCAATGAATTAAAGATAATACCTAAAATGGAGTTGTATGAGAGGCTAAATTATTTATATCATCAACGGGATCGATATAAAGAGATAATGGACTTGATTCAAAGAACCGAGGAGGGAATCACCGATGCCGAGAATAACCGGGATCAGGATAACGGGCTGTAAATATGATGGTTTTAGAAAATATCATGAGAATTCAGTATATGATTTGACAAGGGACGGTGAGCCGGATCACACTCTATTCACTCTAAAAAATCAGGGAGGAAAGGGCGTATTTATGCAACTTCTATCTCAAATCGTTTTGCCTGAAACTCGATGGGGCAAACAGGGAGGCAACAAGATTACCGGCATGTTTTATGATCAGAAAAACCGGTTCCGCCCCTACACCTTCCATGTAATGATAGAGTGGAAACTGGATACTATACCGGAAAAATGGCTGATTACCGGTATATGTGTCACTGCCGTAAGACAAAATTTGAACGATTATGATGAGGACGAAGAACGGGCAGGTATCAACTATTTTTTATATACATACGAACATGATGGAAATGACATCTTTACCTTGGATAACATTCCTGCTTATGATTCAAGAACCGGTAAAGTTACTGAATATAATGAGTTTGAACAATTTATAAACAAGTATCAAAGATATTTTATAAAATACTCCAAAAGCTCC
>JALHJR010000111.1:0-2355 GCA_022840405.1 Tepidanaerobacter acetatoxydans | reverse complement strand
AGAGGATTGTGGTGTCGTCAAAACCGTCAACGAGAGGCATACTGAAGCGTATTCGCTGAAAGTACAAAGATCTTGCGATCTTGAATATTCAGAGTGGGGCGGGGGTTAATGCGGATGATCGGCTTAGTTAAACCGGATTCTACATCCATCAGGGAAAGTTCCCTTTCTTTTTCTGCCTGATACACCTACAATTTTACCTTCACTCTCTAGCATTTTCAAACTAGTTGACCAAAGCTTGGGAAATGGAGTACACTCAATGCAATATCTTTTTATTTCCTCTTTTGAAGCGGTTTTCCCATAGAATTGCTTGTATATAAAATCAGTTTGATCTCTAAATTTTGAGCCCTCATCATATGAGAGTAAGAATCTCTGTCCAACATCTGTGGTATCAGCAAACCTGAAAGAACCACGGGGATCGGCCTTCCACATGGCGGTCTTCATCATCTCAAAGCCACTAATACTATTTGTTGCAAAAAAAAGGTAATATGACACCTTATTCATACTATTAACCATCTCAAAAGATCTCACATACTTAGCAGCTGTCTTCAATTGAACAGTATAGAGTGCAGTTAATTCTGTGTTTCGTTTCTCGGCATCACTCATGTTGCGGATGCGTCTCCAATCAGATGTTCCAAAAAGACTATCGAATGTTTTCTCTCGCGCATCCTGCGCTTCAATAAATCTATTAATTGAATCATACGCGAAATTGATGAAGACTTCACATCTAGGGTATGCAAGAATTCTTCTAATCAAATCAAAGGGCAGCCCGCCATATCCAAAAGGATCGAGGAACGCAAACGTTGGAGATAGATTTGATCCTTCCTGCTCAATATCGTCTAATAGTCCACTCATCACAGTTGCAAAGTCTCCATGTATGATATGAATAACGACATTTTTAGGGAGATGAGGAAATTTCTCTTTAATACGGTCTTCCAGAACAGCCTTTCTCCCTGCGTCTTCTTCAATAAAATAGAACTCATATATAGTAGATCTTTTGCATAGATCCAATGAGTGTGATAACAAGCAGTTTAAAGCAATAATCGGGGAACCATCTTCACCTTCTCGATATATACCTGGACCGGCAAAGCCATCAATGTAAATAATGCGTCTATTATACTTTGAAAGAATCGGAAACCATGCTTTAAGGTATTCTACTAATATAGTGTGCTTTGCACCGGTATGAGGATCTAAAGGCCACACTGCAGGAGTTGACATTAAATAAGGGTACGCTTCTAGATAATAAAATAAACGATATTAGTGTTCCAGAATCGCAAGTATTGGCTTCTTGATCAAAACTTTTGCAAATCTTTCTTTATATAGTATTTTTTATGATAACTCTCTAATTTATCAATGGCATTCGCTTTAAATTCTGACCAATTTACATTCTTTGCTTGAGGGTGGTGGTTCAATTTCCCGACCTTATAAAGATCTACATATTCGTGTGTCATATCTATTAGGTTTAATGACTCTTCTGCAAACCACACGGGCTCAAGCGACACATAGGTAAATATACCCATTTCATGAGCCTTTCTCAAAACCTGAATTCTTTCATTTGTGTCTGCTGCGAATGGTTCTATTTCTTCTCGATAATTTTCACTTGAGAAAACAAGAGTTACACCATATTCACTCAAGTTCGGATTCGAAGCTAATAGATCAAAGTCTCTCTCTGATCTAATGCCACCCTTTGTTAGTATTGAGACATTTAATTGGTACTTATGCAAAATCTGAATTGCCTTTCTCGTTAACTGTAACTGAACGTCCAGGTGTTGATAGGGGTCAGTTGTGAAAGACAATAGTATTGATCTCTTTTCATTTATGCTTCCGAGGTATTGGGCATCCTTTTCAAACTTCTTCAAAACATCAGTTCTAGCAACTGGATTACAGAATGCAGATCTGTCCATGCGGATAACTGCAGGAGCGTAACAGTATGTACAGCAATGACTACACCCACGGTACAGGTTCGCTGCTAGCTCTGCGTATTCTTTTGCTCTCCCTCTTGGTTCATAGATTATTGTTGTATTCATTTCTTTGCTACTACCAACTGTTTTTCGCTTTACTAATACCCATTCACATTGATACATCTTATCTATTTTTATAACAAACATATAATGGAAGTCAGATAAGTCTTTTGCGCGCGGGGCGAAAATATTTGCGAATCTTTATTTACTAACCCAATCTCCTCACACATCAGGGAATATATCGAGTTCAAGCCTCTCCACGATCTTCTGGACGTTCTTTGGCACCTCGGTGATCTGCCTCTCCCCGCCGCCCTCCACCGCATACACCTTTGAGAGTTTCAGGAGGAGACCATGCGGTGAGAGGTGTGCTGCCATCCCCGCCTGCTTGATCCGGTTC
>JALHJR010000110.1:0-2363 GCA_022840405.1 Tepidanaerobacter acetatoxydans | reverse complement strand
CGATTGCGGATGTTGCCCAGTAAAGGTCTACGTCCGAAAAGGGAGGGTTTAAGAATATAACATCGAATTCTTCTGCTTGTGCAACAGCAGAAACCGAAACAATCGATAAAAACAGTAAAACGGCAAGTAATACACTCATTGATTTTTTAAACATGCGATCGTCCTCCTTAATTTTTGTCTCTTAATATATACAACAAAAAGCCGGCAATTCCTGCCAGGTGGTTTATGTAATCAATTTTTTATATGTACCTTTTTATGTATTGTCAAGGATTTACGTTCTAAATGTATTGATTTTGTTTTCTAGGACATCTACAACGCCATTGAGTACTGAAGTAGATGCCTTTAGTTCTTCGCTCATCGCTGCCTGCTCTTGAGCCGTTGCGGCAATGACTTCCATTTTTCCGGAAAATTCTTTTATCAGTTTGTTTATTTCATTAAACCTTTCCATAGCTTTATCCAATTCGTCCTGTATCATAGCATATTCCTCAGATATCTTACTTATATTGTTTACATTGTCTTCTGCGTTACCCGTTACATACTTTATATAATCCTGCATACTTTTAGATAGATTTACGCCTTCGTCTACCGTGTCTATTGTAAGATTCATGTTAGCAATAGTCTCATTTGCTTTCGAGTCAATGCTGTTGGCTATTTCATTTATGCTTTGAGCAGATTCTTTTGTGCCTTGTGAAAGTTTTTGAATTTCTCTGGCAACCACAGCAAAACCCCTTCCCGAATCGCCTGCTCTTGCAGCTTCAATACCTGCATTTAGTGCAAGTAAGTTTGTTTGTTCGGCTATATCATTCATGGTTTGAGTAAAAATATAAATATTTTTGATTTCTACTAACAATCTGTTCAAATTTTCCTCCGTCGTTCTGGCTACATTACTTAAAAGAGATATGCTCTCTTCAAATTTGCTAATCTCATCTTTTCTCGTCAAAGATGCCTCTTGTTCTAATTTCATATCTTTATAAATAGCTTTTAATTTTTCTACAGCAGTATCAAGTTTTTCTTTTATTTTATCCATATTTCCAACAGCTTCATCTAAAATCTTTTCTTGGCCAGACGCACTGTTTGCCGCCTCTACGATATTTGCTGATACATCCTGAGCTGCGGAACTTGATGCATCTGCATTTTCTAACAGTTGACTGTTGAAATTGAGTAGTTTACTTACCGAATCCTTTATAGAATTTATTATGTTGGCAGTATTCTTTATCATTACAGAAAACGCGCTATATATTTCGCCGATTTCATTGTTGCTCTTTGTTGAATTTTCAACGTTAACAGATAAATTTCCATTTGAAATTTCTAATGCATAATCTTTTATTTTGATTATGGGGCGAAGTATGCCTGAAATCAAGGCAGCAATAAGAATTGTAATAGCAGCAAAGCCTAAAAAGATTACCGAAACAACTGTGAATGTAATGGAGTCTATCATACTTTTAACATCATTTGCCGGAGCATCTGCGCCTACAATTCCTACTACCCTTTCTCCTGAATTATATATCGGAGCAAATGCAGAAAAGAGCGTTCCCCATTCTTCCGTCTCATAAAAATCAGTATACCCTCCCACACCTTCAGTAAGAGCCTTTATAGTTTCTTCAGTATCAATAGTTTCATTTTCTGTATTGACAGATGTGCCGATAGGGCTAAAGTCTTCTTTATCTGTCTCATTTCCATCGACTATGTATGCTGTAGTTTTTCCATCCTTAAGATAGCTCTCAGTAAAAAGAAAGCGCAAACCTGTGGTGTTTTTTACTTTTATCAGGTATTGCCTCAGTTCCTCGTAGTAGGGATCTTTATCATTCAAATTTTCAACCAGGCTCTCATATTTATCGCCGTCAATGCTAACAGAAACCGTTTCAAGAACTGAAAGGATTTTTTCACCTTCTTTAAGCTTTAAAGTATCCTGGTAATTGTTTACAATAATCAAGCCCAAAATCGTTCCAATTACAGCAAGCACAATTATGCACCAAAAAATAGCAATTCGCTTAATTGAGCTGGTGCGTGATTTACGAGTGTTTCTATTGTTTGATAAATTGTTAACCATAAGATTGCCTCCCGATCATGGTAAATATGAACATGTGTTTGTTTTCTAAGTGCTGAGCGGATGAAGCTTCGAAAAAGTTTCCGTAAATATGTTGCAATACAAATATTTACCATAATATACATGTTTTTCTAGTTATAAACAAATTATATCGAATTATTAAAATTAAATCAACTTGGAAATAATCCATATATTCCTTCCTTAGTTTTGGTGTTAGTGAGTTAATTGCTTTGTTCCAAGGCCCAGACTATATAATGGTTTGATGGCATGCAAAAAATAATTTTACCCCATAAAAAAACAATAAAATGGGCAATTC
>JALHJR010000109.1:0-2364 GCA_022840405.1 Tepidanaerobacter acetatoxydans | reverse complement strand
CCACACAAGGAACCGATTTTTACTACTTCGGCAAGCTCCTCTAAAAGTTGTAAGTCTTTTATATTCGCATTACCTGACACTATCTTTTCTAAAATCTCCAACATCCTTTTTGTTCCTTCTCGGCATGGCACACATTTGCCGCAGGATTCTCTTTGGGTAAAATCCATAAAAAACCTGGCCACTTCCACCATACAGCTATCCTCATCTAAAGCTACCAAACCGCCTGAACCCACCATAGCACCGGCAGCCTCCAGAGAATCAAAGTCCATAGAAATATCAAGATGCTCTTCGGTCAAACATCCGCCTGATGGCCCTCCAATCTGAACCGCCTTAAACCTCTTGCCCTTCCTTATACCTGCACCTATATCAAATATTATTTGGCGAAGTGTAATACCCATAGGCACTTCAATTAAGCCCGTGTTGTTTATATTGCCTGTCAATGCAAATATTTTCGTTCCGGGGCTTCCGGGAGTACCTATGGACAGATACCAATCAGCTCCGTTAGATATTATAAGAGGTACATTTGCAAAGGTTTCTACATTGTTTAAAACCGTAGGTTTCCCAAAAAGGCCCTTTTCAACAGTGCGAGGCGGTCTGGGGCGAGGCATTCCCCTAAAGCCTTCAATAGACTGAGTAAGTGCCGAACCCTCACCACATACAAACGCACCTGCTCCCTTGTTGATATGAATATCAAAATCAAAATTGCTGCCTAATATGTTTTCCCCGAGAAATCCCCATTCATGTGCTTGCTGTATGGCCACCTGCAGTCTTTTAACCGCCAGAGGATATTCACCTCTTACATATATGTAGCCTTCCCTGGCTCCAGATGCATATCCTGCTATTATCATGCCTTCCAGCATCCGATGAGGATCACCTTCCATTACGCTGCGATCCATAAAGGCTCCTGGATCTCCCTCATCTCCATTGCACACCACATACTTTATATCCGCATCCTGCATAAGAACCTGTTTCCATTTTTTCCCTGTTGGAAACCCTGCTCCGCCGCGCCCTCTAAGCCCGGATTTTAAAATCTCGTCGCAGACCTCTTCAGGTGTCATTTCCGTTAACACCTTTGCCAGTGCTTTATAACCGCCACATACAATATAATCTCTTATGTCTTCAGCATCAATTTTGCCGCAGTTTTTCAGCGCAAGACGCGTTTGACGGCGATAAAAAGGAATTTCATCTTCTTTTAAAAACTCTTTTTCCTCGGCAGAGTCTTTAAACAAAAGCCGTTTAACAGGTTGCTTTCTCAAGACTGTGCTTTCAATAATCTCCTCAACATCCTGGGCCTTTACCTTTACATATAAATAGCCTTCAGGTTCAATTCTAACAAGAGGGCCCATTTCACAAAATCCGTGGCAGCCGCTAGAAGATATGCCGACTCCTTCTTTCCCTTCTTGAATTAGCTTTAGATCAGTATAAAGCCCCTTTTTGTATAAAACTTCTTTGAACTTCTCGTAGACCTCCAGTGAACCGTTAGCAATACACCCGGTCCCTCCGCATACAAGAATACGCATGTGGTAGCCTTGCACCATTTTGCTCAGCTCATCATATTTTCCTTGCAACTCATCAACTGTCCTGATCATTGCAGCTTACCTCCTTTATATCATTAATCAGCTGCCTTACCTTCTCAGGTGTCACATTGCCGTATACCTTGTCATTTATAACAATCACAGGGGCTAGACCGCATGCTCCCAAACACGAAACAGTTTCTAGCGTAAAGAGCATATCATCGGTAGTCTTTGCATCACCTTTTAAATTCAGTATCTCTTTAGTAGCAGATAGAATTTCATCTGAATTTCGCACATGACATGCCGTTCCATCACAAACCTTTATCAGATTTTTTCCTTTTGGCTCCAGTGAAAAGCTTTCATAAAAAGTAGCAACACCAAATATTCTAGATGGTGCTATTCCCATAGCAGTAGAAATGTAAACGAGAATTTCTTCCGGCAAATAGCGATAAATCTCCTGCACTTCCTGAAATATGCTTATAAGATTTGACGGTTTATAATCATATTTCTCAAGAATCTTGTTTACCCTTTCAAAGTTTCTGCATGAAATATCATTTACCAAATTTAAGACCTCCTTTATCACGGCATTTTGAAATCCAATGCATATGTGATTGTTAATACTTTCACAAATAAGAGCAAAAAATAAAGGCGTAAAATATTGGTTACCAGTATCTTCTATCTTCTAACTTTAATAGATATTATATTTTATTGTTAAATATTTGTCAATATCTATTATGCTTGATTCTAACGTAGAAAGTGAATTTTAGCCCAGAAATGTCAATATATTGTTTTAGATTTAATAAAAACGCTATATGTTGACCATCAATTTGAGAAAACAGGGTTTTTACAT
>JALHJR010000108.1:0-2366 GCA_022840405.1 Tepidanaerobacter acetatoxydans | reverse complement strand
ATTCTTTGAAACAGGTTGTTCTTCAAAGCTTGTAGTATGTAAAGCATATTGATACCTTAAATCAAAGTATAGTGAATGTATTGCTTCCTCATCTGTTTGAGCAAATATGTCTTTAAGCATTAAAAGGCCAATGTATACGTTAACTGGATTGTTAGGCCTGCTTGCAGGATTGCTACTATAAAGAACTGAAAAACGCTCTTCGTTTATTAGTGGGAAAATGGTGTTACTAAATTCTTCAGCCCAAGTATTTTTAAGAATCTTGTTTTCTCTATTAGTTAATCTGTATAGCGGATCATCAATAGACATTTGTTGTGAAGTATTACGGCAAAAAGACATTTTCATACCCCTTATCCTTATTTTATACTATAATTATATCATAAAAAGCTTGATGTGTTAAGGGTTTGAAGGGTTTTTGTATTTTAGTTTTTGCCGATTGGTTTTAGAATTCTTAAAATGTACCCTATAGATTGGACACTTTGGGTTTTCAAAACCCTTTCCATCGGACATTAGGTTTTTGTAAAAACCCTACATTTCGAACAATGGATTTTGGGTAAACCCTGTTTTTCGGACATGTATGTTTTCAAAAACCTATATTCCGGACAAGAACAGTTTTTGACTTCAATTCAGATGCATATTACAATAAACGTAGTTGAATTGGAGGCGCAATATGGCAAATAAGAAATTTACCCTAGAAGAAATGTCTGAGTTAAGAAAAAGCAAGTATGTTCTGGATGTATCACCAAGCATTGTTCACTTCTCTGCGGAATTCAAAAAAGAATTCTGGAATGCACTAATACAAGGAAAATTACCGAAAGATATAGTCCAATCTCTTGGCATTGATCCCGAGATACTAGGCGAAATCAGGATTGGCGGCTTAAAAACAATGATCCGTAATGAGGTAAAAAAAGGCGATGGATTCCGTGACTTGAATACTTATATGCAAGCTGGTAATGGTTACATGTCAGCAGAAAACCGAATTAAATATCTGGAGATGCAGCTGGCATATAAGGATCAGGAGATAGGGTTTCTAAAAAAAATTGTATCTTTAAATCCGGAGGCACGAGAATCATGATCATTCCTGCAAATGCCAAGTATAAAATTATACAAGAAACAGTAGCTCTGCATGGAAATCTTTTAAATATTTCTGTTCTGTGCGAAATCGCTGGAGTCTCTAGATCCGGCTATTATCACTATCTCTCTACAGAAGAACGTCGGAAACAGAAAGAAGAACAGGATCAACAGGATTTTGTTCTCATTATAGAGGCGTATAAACACAGGGGGTATGATAAGGGAGCACGTGGTATTTATATGAGATTATTGCATCAGACTCCACCGGTTGTCATGAACATAAAAAAGATTCGGCGTCTTATGAAGAAGTATGGATTAAAATGCCCAATTCGCAAAGCAAATCCATACAGACGCATAGCAAAAGCGATAGGCACTTCCTATGTTGCTCCAAATCTCCTGAATCGCGAGTTTGAGGAACATGGACCACGGAAAGTTCTACTTACAGATATCACATATATTATTAACGGTAGAGCACCCCGATGCTATATGTCTACTATTATAGATGCCTGTACAAAAGAACTGCTGGCATGGGTACTAAGTCCGTCTCTGGAAGTCGATTTTGTACTTGAGACAGTGAATCAGCTCATTGAGAAACATGGAATTTCCTTAACGGCAGAAACCCTCATACACAGTGATCAAGGATCACATTACACCAGTCTTAGTTTCATACAGCTGATTAAAAACAGCGAATTACGGCAGTCAATGTCTAGAAGGGCAAACTGCTGGGATAATGCTCCGCAAGAGTCCTTCTTCGGTCATATGAAGGATGAAATTCATATCGAAGATTGCAACACTTATGAAGAAACCCTATCAGTAATAACTGACTGGGCAGAATATTATAACCACGAAAGATATCAGTGGGATTTAGCAAAACTATCTCCTACAGAGTATTACAATTATTTAAAAATAGGCGAGTATCCATTAAAGATACCAAAGCCAAATGGATTCAAGGAGAGCTGATGGGGCAGCCCATCTGCTTTCTCTTGACATAAATAACTGCATTTATGAATTGAAATTAAAAACCAATTTTGTCCTTGACAAAGGGTACACTTTATTCTTTAGGTTTTAATTTACTAATATTACCAGGTTTCTGGGTACTAATCATAATATATATTGAGAGACAAAAATTAAGGAGGACGATCGCATGTTTAAAAAATCAATGAGTGTACTACTTGCTATTTTACTGTTTTTATCGATTTTTTCGGTTTCTGCTGTTGCACAAGCAGAAGAATTCGATGTTATATTCTTAAACCCTCCCTTTTCGGACGTAGACCTTTACTGGGCAACATCCGCAATCG
>JALHJR010000107.1:0-2441 GCA_022840405.1 Tepidanaerobacter acetatoxydans | reverse complement strand
CTATATGGCTGAAAGATATATTGAAGAAACCAATGTTTTTCAGAGGGAATTCAAAGAATACACAGGTATGCAGCTTGTTATGTGCTATGACCCTACTGATGCAGTGAGCAGAGAAAAATTAGCTATTGTGGAGGGATTTGCTAAAGAAAATCCTGGAATCAAACTCAGCAAAATCGATGTGTATAAAGGCAAAAGTATGGCTAAAAGACTGGGCGTTGAAGGCAATCCCTGCCTGGTAGTTATGAACGGCGGATATGTCGATTATACTATACCGCTTACCGAACTTAACGAAGATATGTTAAAACATCTTGATCACAGTAAGGCGGCCAACCTGTAAATTTTGTCAAAGCTTAAACACTTTTCGAGGTTATCAAACATAATCCGGAAGGTGTTTTTTTTTATCCCCTTAGTGTATTTTTGGTTTTACTGTAAAAAGTTAATTTTAGTTAAAAATGTCTATAACTATATATAATATATTAGCTGTAAACTTATGGAAAGCAGCTTTTACAGCGGAATCATTTTTCAATTATTTAAGATTTTATGATTGCAGCTTCTGCGCTGTACGGTATAATTTAAAAAGATGGATTAAAGCAATATCTTAAGAAAGATTCTACCGTAGAAAGTTAATTGTAGCCCAGAAATGTCAATATATTGTTTTAGATTTAATAAAAACGCTATATATTGACCATCAATTTGAGAAAACTGGGTATTTTACATTAGAATCCATAAATAATATATAATCAGTATATCGCGATATCGTGGAAAAAATTTTGATTTATATGAACTTAAAACTAAACTGGAGGTTTGTTATAGTGAAAGCAGTTTCATGGAATGTAAACGGTCTTAGAGCGTGTTTGGGCAAGGGTTTTTTGGAGTATTTCAAAGAGGTTGATGCCGATATATTTGCAATACAGGAAACAAAACTGCAAGAGGGGCAAGTAGAGCTTGAACTTGAAGGCTATGAGCAGTATTGGAATTATGCGGTCAAAAAGGGATATTCCGGCACAGCGGTTTTTACAAAAATAAAACCCCTTTCGGTTTCATATGGGATAGATATAGAGGAACACGATGGGGAGGGCAGGGTTATAACCCTTGAATTTGAGGATTTTTATTTTGTAAATGTTTATGTACCTAATTCTCAAAGAGGTCTGACTCGCCTGGATTACAGGATGAAATGGGAGGATGATTTTCGAGAATATCTCATAAAGTTAGACAGTATAAAACCGGTGATCTGCTGCGGAGATAAAAACGTGGCTCATCAGGAAATAGATTTAAAAAACCCTAAAAGCAACAGAAAAAATGCAGGCTTTACCGATGAGGAGCGGCAGAAGATGACAGAGCTGCTCGATTCCGGCTTTATAGATGCATTTAGGTATCTTTATCCTGACAGAAAAGATGCTTATACTTGGTGGTCCTATATGTTCAAGGCCCGAGAAAGGAATATTGGTTGGAGAATTGATTATTTCATCGTATCCGAAAGATTAAAAGATAAAATTCGAGATGTGGAGATTCATTCAGATGTTATGGGAAGCGACCACTGTCCGGTGCTTTTGGATATCGACATTATATATTTATTATTCTGACAGCAGGAGAGGAAAATGGAAATTACAGGCAAATATAGTAAATTGCACATTGGAATTGTTTCGTGCATAATAATCGGAATTCTTGCGTTTCTTTATGTTGAAGCTAACAGTCTACAAATAACTGAATACACTATTACATCGCCTAAAATCCCCGAGGAATTTGAAGGTTTTAAAATATTGCAATTATCGGATCTACACAGTAAAGAGTTTGGAAGGGATAATATACGTCTTATAGAACAAATCAAAGCTCAAAACCCTGACATTATTGTGGCCACCGGTGATATGCTAAATTCAGGCAAGGATAACGGACAGGTATTTTATAATTTAGCAAAAGAATTAGTGAAAGAATTTAAACTGTATTACATAAAAGGAAATCACGAGCAAATTGCTGAATTTAAGGCAGAAGAGGCAGGCTCTGGCTGGTTTGACTCTTATATGGATGAATTAAGAAATTTAGGTGTCATTATATTAGATAATGATAAAGCCGAGTTAAAAAAAGGCGATGCTTCAATAAACCTTTATGGTCTTGAAATTTCGCTTCTCCTTTACAGGGGAAGATACTCGTCTAACTATAATGGAGAAAAATCTATAGATGTACTCAGCATTGAAAAAAAATTAGGCAGGTGTGAAGGAGAAAAATACAATATACTACTTACCCATAATCCGGCGTATTTTCAGATATACAGCAAGTGGGGTGCGGATCTTGTTTTATCGGGTCATGTTCACGGAGGAATTGTAAGGCTGCCGTTTTTAGGCGGACTGCTTTCCCCTGATGCCACATTTTTCCCAAAATACGATGCAGGCGAATTTGAACTTGGCGACTCAAAGATGATAGTAAGCAGGGGATTGGGCAACAGC
>JALHJR010000106.1:0-2459 GCA_022840405.1 Tepidanaerobacter acetatoxydans | reverse complement strand
CTTAATTTTTTCCTTTTCTTTTTCATCCAAATCCTGCAGCTTGTTTTTAACTCGTTCATATTCGCTGCGGCAGACTTCATCAGCATATTCGTTCATATGCCGTATCATCTTTTCGGCATAAACGGCATTATCCCATTTAATAATATCGTTTAGGCTTTCATCGATCATATCTTCAATTATAGTAACTAAATGTTCTCTTTTCTTTTGATTTTCCACAGCAGTTCTTTTTAAGTCATCAATGGTAAACAGTGTCACTCCATCTATTTTGCCTATCCGGGGGTCAATATCTCGCGGAAGCGCTATATCTACCATGCAGATTTTATCGCCCGGATGATGGCAAGCCGTAAATTTCTCAAGGTTTACCGTGTAGTGCGGCGCATTTGTAGCACTTATAACCACATGGCTTCGGTTTATGTATTCATACTTTTGTTCATAAGGCACAACCGTTATCTCCGGGATTTCTTCCTTGAGTTTTAATGCATTTTCATAGGTTCTGTTAGAGATATAAATGCGTCTTGCCCCTTTTGCCACAAGGTGCTTTATGACAAGCTTTCCCATCTCTCCGGCGCCTATTACAAAAATATTTTTGTCGTGCAAATCCTTAAAAACATCTAATATAAACAGAACTGCAATATAGCTTATAGAAAGCGAATGATTTGTAATTCCGGTTTTACTTCGGGCATTTTTCCCAAGAGTAACCGCTTCTCTAAAAAGCTTGTTTGTATATTTTCCGATGGATTTATATTTTTTTGCAATTTCCCATGCTTGTTTTACCTGAGATAAAATCTGATCTTCGCCCACCACCATCGATTCAAGGCCGCAGGCAACTCGCAAAAGATGCTTTACTGCGCAAATTCCATCAAGTGCATAGATATATGGAGAAAGCCGGGCATCATCCAAAGCGAAGAAATCGCCAAAGAAGTTTGTAAGCACATCTGTTTTAGGCTCAGACGCAATCACATAAATCTCACTTCGGTGGCAGGTTGATACTATAACTGCCTCAAGTATGCCATCAATTTCTTTAAGCTTTGCCAAGGCTTCGCTTATTCTTTTATCAAAACACACTTTTTCTCTAAGCTCAATTGGAGCTTCTCTGCTGACACCTACCATTAAAAGCTGTTCAATTCCCATTGCCGTTACACCAAACCTTTTTTTGAAATAAAATAGTTTCACACAAGAAATCTATTGCAAATTTCACAAATAACTTTATCCATGTCATTTACTATATTGGGGTAATTTACAGGCGGCCGCTCAATCAGCAGGACCGAAAGATTAAGCTTTGAAGCGGCTGTGATTTTTTCCGGTACACCGCCAATTGCTCCGCTGTCTTTTGTAACTACTACATCCGCCCTGTATTCCTTAAACATCTGAAAATTCATTTCCATACTAAAAGGCCCTTTTGCCGCTATGATATTTTCCGGAGTAAGCCCCAAATCTTCGCATTTTTTTAGGACTTCACTTTTTGGCAGCACTCGCGCAATAAGGTATTTGCCCATGCTCATAAGCTTTGCAAACTTGTCCAGGTTTTTGCTGCCTGTGGTCAGGAAAATTCGCTGATATTTTTCCAAGGCATTTACGGCTTCGTCTGTGTCTTTTACATGAATTATATTAGGATATTCGGTTTCGGAGCTTTCCCGTTCATAGCGAAGATACTCTATATTGCATTTGCAGGATACGGCTATGGCGGTTTCGCTTATATCCTTTGCATAAGGATGTGTAGCATCGACGATGAGTTTTATGTTGTTTTCTTTAATTATTTGTTCAAGGCTATCCTTGTTTAAGGGACCTGTTCTAAACTCAATTCCCGGGCCAAGCAGGCGGCTGCCATATTCAGTAACCGTTGTGGCTAAAACTTTAAGTCCTTTTTTGCAAAGCCTCTCAGATAAAATCCGTCCGTCTTTCGTACCTGCTAATACCATAATCACAGCTTATACCCTCGCGGTGTAATCATTTTGCCGCCTATCGTAAATGTGTTCTTGTTGCCGATAATTACAATGCTTGTCATATCGATATTCTCTATCGGCACCGATTCCAGTGTTGCAAATATCAACTTTTCTTTATCTCTGGATGCATTTTTCACAATGCCTACAGGAGTATCCTTAGGCTTATATTTTGATATAATTTCAAGTGCGGTATCCAAATGATATTCTCGCTCATGGCTTCTGGGGTTGTACAGGGCTATTACGAAGTCTGCCTGAGCTGCCGAATCCAGCCTTTTCTCTATGACTTCCCAAGGCGTAAGATGGTCTGAAAGGCTAATCAGCGCAAAATCGTGCATTAGGGGAGCCCCTAAAAGGGCCGCTGCCATATTTACGGCGCTTATGCCCGGTACCACTTCAATTTTTATATCTAAGCCCTCTTTTGCTGAAAGTTCCAGCAAAAGACCTGCCATGCCATATATCCCCGGATCGCCGCTGCTGATTACACAGACTTTTTTCCCTTCATTTGCAAGCTCTATG
>JALHJR010000105.1:0-2483 GCA_022840405.1 Tepidanaerobacter acetatoxydans | reverse complement strand
TAAAAATACCTCTGGAATGTTCCAGAGGTATTTTTATATTGTTAATTACCAGTATTGCATGAGCCATCACGCAATCTTGCTCCACCGTTTCCCATGCCGCCTGTACCATTTTGATTTCTGCCTGTGGCGTTTCCACCATTTGTTCCGCCACTACCGAGACCTTGTCCGTTAAATCCAAAGCTTGCACCAAAATTGCGTTCAAGTCGCGCGCCGCCTGTGCCATCGCAATTCTTTTGGTTTTCTTCAATCCTTGCAATTATTTCGTCTGCCTCTTCTTGGGAAATTTTCCCCTCAGCCACTTGTTCTGCTAATATTTCTTTCTTCATTTCTAGCATTTCTGATTTAAATTCATCCAGCTTCCCTGCCTCTGATGCTATTGCGCCATATGTTTTGTTTGAATTAATCCTTTCTTCCACAACACTCTCAACCGTGCGTCCGGTTATACCTGCAACTGCTTGTGCAGGTGTATCGTAATTCGATGCTGCAAATGCGGTCAAAGATGTTGCTCCTGCTAACAAAACTACTGCTCCCACTATAAATATTTTTCTTAAGCTTTTCATTTCATTACCCCCAATTTTTTTATTTGTAGAATGTCTTCTACTGTGATTTAAATATATAAGATATATATGGCAAAACAATGTCATTTTTTAAATATTTTAGGGGCATTTAAAGCTCATAGTTGTGTCATTACAAGCATTTCTAATCGCTTGGTAATTTGCATATAAATTTTGCTCCACCATCCGGATTGTTTTCAGCTGTAAGCACGATATTGTGTCGTTCTGCAATCTGTTTTGCAATAGCAAGTCCAAGACCTGTGCCGGATTTATTATCTTCTCCATGGGTCTTAAAAAACCGGTCGAAGATATACGGAAGATCAGCATCATCTATACCAGGCCCATTATCTCGAATCGAAATCTCTTCTTTTGTAGCTAAAATTTCAATCGTGCTATTATTAGGCGAAAACTTTATGGCATTATCTATAAGAATAAGAAACATTTGTCTTAGTCTGCCGTAATCTCCTTGAATATTAATCGTATCATCTTCAAATTTTGTTTTTATTTCTATGTTTTTCTTATTTGCAAGTTGAGTAGCGCTTCTTGTTACGTCTGATATCACATTATTAATATTAATAGTGCTCTTATCTATTGCAAATTCCGCATTTTGCAGTTTAGATAAATCAAGCAAGTCGCTTACAAGACGCTCCAGAAATTTTGCTTCATTAATCATTTGAATCTGGTATTCTTCAACTTTATCCGAATCAGTGACCACTTTATCATGCAAAGCCTCCAGCGAACCTCGAATAACAGTTATAGGAGTTCTAAGCTCATGAGAAATGTTTGCCACAAATTCACGGCGCAGTTTTTCAAGTTTGCTGCTTTCTTTACTTGCTTCATCTAAACGAACCGCAAGCGAATCTATGGTATTAGCCAGTTCCCCTATCTCATCATTTTGATTTATATTGCACTTTGCGGCATAATCGCCAGCGGATAATTGCAATGCCACTTCTTTCATTTTGTTTAACGGCTTGGTAAATGAGTAAGAGAAAAAAAGCGATAGCACTGATGTAATGGCAAGAGCTAAAAGCATGCTTGTTATGAGAATGGAAAACCCTTTATTTACTGCTGATTTTGTTCCTTCTATGGGCGAATGGAGCAGAACTGCGCCAATAATTTCACCGCTTTCATTTTTTATAGGTGTACCGACCGTCAGAGTAGGTTGTGCCAAAGTCTCGCTGAAACCCTCGCTAAATGCTGTTTTCCCTTGTAGAACTTGCAAAATAAGTTCTTCTGCGTTCGGCGGCAGTGCAGATAAGTTATATTTGCCGCTCATCATTCCCGGCCCTTTGCCGGCAGTAGTAAGCTCCATATTTTTGTCTAATATCCAAACATCGGTATCTGCAACATCCACAATAAAACGAAGATATGCACCGTAGCCGCCCATGCCTCTTGACAAATTACGATTTTCCTCTGTTGATAATATATTTGATAAGGACGTGGCATATTTAAGAAGTTCATTTTTGTGAATTTCTATTGTATAATTCCTAAAAAGATAAAAAAACATACTTCCGATTATTATTGAAAACGTCAATAAAGCTATGGCAAAATTTACACTAAGCTTTATAGCAATTCTATTTTTTCTCATTTGATTTTACCTCAAATTTATATCCTACACCCCATATTGTTTTTATGTCCCAGGAAGGATGATCATGTTCTTCCAGTTTAGCTCGTAATCTTTTAATATGACTGTCTACCGTCCTGGTATCGCCGAAATAATCCTGCCCCCATACTATATCCAGCAAGTTTTCCCGAGTAAATACCTTGTTTGAAGTAGCAAGGGTCCACAAAATTTCAATTTCTTTTTTCGTCAAAGAAATCTTTTCATTACCAATAGTAACTGAATAATCGTCAAGAGAAATAGTCAGATTGTCATAAGTAAAAATTTGAGGCTTTGCATCTTCCCGCACAATACGTCTCATTACAGCC
>JALHJR010000104.1:0-2492 GCA_022840405.1 Tepidanaerobacter acetatoxydans | reverse complement strand
TCTTCCATTTACTCGTATAGTTGGTGAAGTAACAAATCTATATTGTATTGCTTTTTCCTTACTATTGATATGAATCTTATTTACAACTATTTCTATTCCCGCTGACTCGAGCACTTTTGCTACATCTGCAATAGCTTCTTCTAGGCCTTCGCCAGTCCCCTGGCATCGATTACAGATATTTAAATCTAAATATAGAAAATCAATGATTATTTTATTTTTTCCTTCAACGCGATTGTTTTCTGTGCTTCCGCAGCATCCTGTATTACATTTGCAGTCCATGAATGTTCCCTCCTCTAAATAAGTCTATATTAAACTTTTAAATTTATATCACTATAAACTATTCCTGATTCTTATCCTGCATTTCTTACACCAGCCTCTAGCTTTTTACAATTCATGCACCGGCGTACCTCCTATTACATTTATTTTTGAAATATATTTCTCCATCCTTTAAAATCATCACAAGAAAACCCACTTTTCCTGTATTTATCTAGTGCCTCTAAATCTTCTTTATATATTTTTAGTTTTATCAATTCATTATCTAATATCTCTTTAATAAAACCATACTCCTTCAAAGTATTTTCGTTTATTTTGTAGCAAACATACTGTGCCTTCTTCTTAGAGCTTATAATTTGGGCATTTGTGAGTCTGCTAAGATGTCTGGAAGTATTGGATTGATTTATGTCAGGCAACATCTCTAATTCGCAGACACATAGTTCTTCATGCCATAATAAATTTAAAATACGCAATCGAGTTTCATCAGATAGTGCTTTTAATATTTGCATAAGTATCATTTTATCCGCTCCTGCATGATTATATTCGCTTATACTCATATAATATAATTTTAATTTATGCTTGTAAATGTCCTTTAATGTGTGACAAAACTCAAAAATGTTATTTAAAAATTATGCCAAAATTTATTGCAAGAGCTTATCACTTATTGGTATTGGAGTCACCCTTGATATACTAGAAAGATATACCCACTCTATAGTTTAGCAAATATACCAATTTTTCTAATATATTAATCAAATTGTTTTGATGAATGAAGAGCTTATAAATGAGGTATGTTTTAATTCTTTTATTTCGCTATCAGTGAATTTTACAGTAATAATACAAGAGGCTTGGTCTATAATAAACTCATCCCCTGGCTCATACACAAAGGATTGAAGGAGGAAGACTGCCATGCCCCATAAAAAATTAAGTGATGACTCTTGGGGCGATTCTAAAATAATGTTCTAAATTGAGACTTACAACTCCTTATCAGTAAAAGTTAATGTTACTACCTGCACTAAATCCATTCCTTCAAATACTGAAGGATTGAAATAATCCTGGAGCAAGTAGCCTCTCATACTTGTACCGCTATCATAAACCATCAAAGCAACAGGTTTTTCTTTATTGAGTTCTATATTCTGAAATTCCTGTAAAAATGCTTTAGTAGAGGCCATTGTTTCTGTATCAAGTATAATTTCGTCTGTTGTAAATGACGCCCTTCCTCCGGCATTTATGTTAAAATCAATCGCATGGTTTTCTTTTAGTTGCATTGTGAAAGTTCCGGACAGTTGCTTAATGGGCTCTCTATCTATGCCTATTGAAATAGCCCCGCCACCAATACTGCTCCAATTTTCATTATCTTCCAGTATATAAACATTTACATTTAAAGTTATTGCTTCTTTTGGTGCCAAAAAAGAAATAATTTGCGAACTATCTTCCATACCAAAAGATTGTAGGATATATTTCTCGCTTTCTGATAATTTGTAAGGCATAATTCCTTCTTTTGTTAAAAGTTTATGAGAATCTGTCTTGTTTGAACAAGCAATTAATGCAATTGCAAGAGTAAATATTAAAATTAGTGAAAAAAGTCGTTTCATTTTATAATCAGTCCTCCTGTTATATAGTTTGATTCATGGATATCTCCTTATTAGAAGTAATATAAACTATCCTTGCCTCGTAATAATCTGCCAATGTTATATGCCTTTATTTTACACTATATAACCTACAAAATAAATCATCTTACTTTCTCACACCTTACTACTTTTTAGGCAACTCTCCTAATACCCTATTAACCTCTTCCACAACCTGTTTCCTGTATTCCTATAAATAACTCAACTTTATTTTTTTTATAGGATTTTCCAAAAGGGGGAAAGTTTAATGAAAAATCTAATAAGAAACCATAGTTCCAAGGCATTCCTTATACCTTTTCACTATGGTTTCTTATTAGTATTTTATTTACTTCCTAAAATGAATTTGCATAATGATAGGACTTTAATTAATGTAGACAACATTTATGTAACCCAAATAAACTCCTTTCCTTTTTCAAATAAACTCCTTTCACAAATCCCCCTCAAACCCTTGAAAATACTGGCTTGTTATTCTCTTCCAATTTCCCATTTAATTCCTTTTTCCTTATTCCTTACTTCCTAAAGTCCTTTCATTCCTCAATTTTTAGGGCAAAAAATGAAAATAAAGTGCTTTTAGGATTGAGGGTTAAGGGGGAA
>JALHJR010000046.1:0-13405 GCA_022840405.1 Tepidanaerobacter acetatoxydans | reverse complement strand
TGGAAAAATGGCTTTAACTGCCATAGGGACTTCACAAGAAGGTGCTAATTTAAACGTGATACAAGATATGGCCTTGATGTCAAAAATGGCAGGAGCAGATATTCAGCACATCGGTGATGCAGGTTATGGCGGTATTGCTCTACCGGAAAATATAGCAGCACTTTCTATTGCGATAAGAGGAAAAAGGCACACATATCGCAGGATGGCTTATTCGTTAAGAAAATAGATTTTAAATGCAAGTATCGCAAAACTTCAAAGGTGTTTTGCGATACTTTTTTTGTTAAAAACTGTATATTTTTAGTTATTATATGACTATTTATTACAGCACAAGTATCATCACACAAAATGAATAACCTTTACCAAATTTGCATATATCTCATCCGGAAATTTGATATCATAGGATTTCGCCATAGATTGTAAGGCTGACTTGATTATATAAAAATCCTCTTCGTATTCTTTTTTCAAAAAATCAGTTTGGCTGTAATCAGTTCGGTGTTTAAAGTTTCCTGTTTGAATTTTTTCTATGGCACACGCAATGTGCAGAACAAATCCCGTCAGCATATCTTCATTCAGATTTATATTATGAGCTTTTAGATTTTTATAAAAAGCAATAAATTCATCTATATATTTTTCAGCATCAATATTAGTATTTTCTCTTATTACTTCTCGCATTTGGTCTAAGAGTTCGATGTTCTTATCATGTTGTTTGGAATATACAAAGCTTTTGAACTTACTTTTAATAAGATCCTTCGGCGAAAAATATTTTAGGGTTTTATCTTGGGGTTTTACCGAGCTTATAACCGCTATAATATTTTTTTCCTGCCTTATCTGAGCAATTTTTCTATTATATTCTTCTACTGAACTTATATCTACAGGAATTACATCTACCTTGCAGCCGGTTTTTTCTATTATTTCTTCTGCCATTCCCTTCATTTTTAAAGCTGCACCTTCGCCTGTAAAGCATGCAGTTACGATTATATCATCTTTTATGCCATTACTATAATCAATACTGTTAGAATAAAGGCGCCCCATATATGGACTTAAATTTACAACCGCATCGTATACTTCGTCAAGACTTGACATCATAACCGCTTTTCTTGAAGCTTCCAGCACCATTGGTGTGCTTACCATTTCCACGGTTTTTATGGGTATACCCGTTCGTTCATGTATTATATCGCCAAAAAATACCAGTGACCCCATATCTACTAAGATAATTACGCCTTTTCCTTCATCAATTTTTGTAACAAGTTGCGTAAGTTCATCAAGCGAAGTTTCCGGTTTTTTATCCAGGGGCATGTTGTATCCTACGGCATGCCTTTCTCCCAAAAGTTTTGCTGTTACATCAACCATTGAAGTAGCTGTGCTTTCCCCGTGCATTGCAACTAAAACGCCTACTCTTGCCAAATCCTTTTTTTTCGTGTAATCCTCTGCTATTAAAAACATAGTTATAAATCCAATTTCATCTTGCGGTACATCAATTCCGAAGTTTTCTTTTATCAGTTCAGGCATCTTAGTTGCGGTACTAAACTCTGCAGGATAAGACTTTTTAATTTCTTCAGTATGCGGATTTAAAATTGATTTGCCGGCTTTAATTCTTTCCAGAGTGCTGGAAACGTGCATTGATATGCCATATAAAACCCTATCGCTGAAATTTTTACCCAATTTATTTGAGGCATAGGCCAAAAAAGTTCTTGCTACTTCTACAACCTTTTTATCAACCACCTTGTAAAGCTGCTCCATATTTTGCTCATTAAGCTTTGACATATATTTCTTTATGGCAGTTTCTATATCAAGATATAGTATTAAGTCAATGTCTTTTTCAGCTAACCCCTTCTTCTTTAATAGACTCCTTTTCTCCTCAATGGCTTCATAGATATTAAACGTATCTGTCGTTTTATGTGGCTCAGACTTATCTTCACTAGCACCAAAAAACATTTCTCTATCTAATTTGAGTTTTTCCAGTTTATCTCTATGTTCTTTATAATGTAATAATCCATTTCTTACATACTCAGGCAGGTCTTCACTGCGAATATACAGATTATTTTCTTTACCGGAGATATAGCGGATGAAGGCTTTTGCACAGCTTAATTTTATATCACTTTTAAGCTGTCCGATGTTGTTTGGACAATCATATAGCATCAAAGCTTTAATTGAATTTACAGGAACATGTATATCTGTCTTTAAGTATCCGGATTCTGCCGTAAAAAAAGCTTTAATCAACTGCAGCCGCTCGCTAAATGTTCGTTGTCTAAGCGGCGGAAGTTTTATTACCATAGGTATGCGCCGCATAAAGGTTGCAAGAAGTGCAGATTCAGGATTTTCTGTAGTAGCACATATTATCAAAATTCGTGCTTCATGTATCGCGTCTATTTCGCCAAGCCTTCTATACAAACCTTTATCTATAAGATAAAAGAGCATCTCTTGACCTTCTGGCGGCAGTCTGTGAACTTCATCAAGAAAAAGTATACCCCCATCAGCCTTGCCGACCAGACCCACCCTATCCCTGTCAGCTCCCGTATATGTTCCCTTTTTCACGCCGAATAATTGTGATATAAGCAGTTGTGGATTGTGAGCATAGTCGGCACAGTTAAATGAAATAAAAGGAGCCTTATCGTCAAATACTCCGATTTGTTTGGCATACTTAAACATAACTTCGGCAAACATGGATTTGCCTGTGCCCGTTTCTCCCAGAAGTAAAGTATGAAGACCCATGGGAGGATACATAATAGCTGCCTTAGCTTGGAGGACAGCAGTTTTAAGGCTGTCACTTGCCCCGATGATTTTATCGATTACGTTTTGTTCCAATGCATTGTTAAATTTCTCTGAAATTTTATATACATTTACTGTATTAATATCGTCCATGTTTACACTATAAAGCACAGGTTTTCCGGTAGTTTTTTTTAATTTACCTTCTCTTACCAGACGGTTTAAATCAGCAGAAGTATTTGAGCGGTAGATATCTAAACTCTCAGCAACTTCTTTTGCGCAAACTCCTTTAATCTTCCCAGTTTGCTCAAGCTGTTGAATACACAGCGATTTTACCATTTCATAAACCTTCTGATAACGTTTCATTATGTGCCCTACTTTCACAGTTGTTATTATTCACATTCTGCCATATTTTGTAATCTCGCGATGATGTAGGCAGCGTATTTTACTAAACTAATACTTCATTCCTCTATCTCGTTAGATGTTGACATTCCCTCTTCTATATAAATCTCAATTTGTATCTTGTCAATAATTTCTGCAATGACTACATCCTTTGTTACAAATCGCACCACTGCATATGTAGTGGTGCCAAATGTGTCATATGCCCTACCGGCACTATAGCATCCCAGCGGAACGGTATGAACACTGTTAGCCACATAGCCCACTATGCCGACTGGGTCTAACAGCGCCATAATTGCTTCTCCATCATAGTCATTTTCAAAATCCTTAACAAGTCGCAAGAATTGTCCCGGTTTAAATATCCTTGACCCAAAATAATGATTCAGCCCTACTATTGCCACATAAATTGGTTTCATGCTATCATCCCCCCAAATAAAATAACTGGGCAATAAATGTTTTAATTAAGCAAGAAAATTAATTCTATGCTAAGGAAATTGCCACATCACTTCCCATTTTAACTAAAGCAAATTCATCAGATAATGCAAAATCTTCCATTTTGTATTGGATTTCAAAGGGAAAGACACTCTTTATATTATTTGCTTTGAAAAATTCTATATAATCCTTGTTATTCACTGAAAGATAAGCTTTTAAATAAAGAAGTTTTAGCGAGGTATTTTCTATTTTTATAGGTGGCTTCTTCTTAAATTTACCACTGCCCCTTCGCTCTAAAACCTGCCAATCAACCATTGAACTCATGATTTTCTGTACTGCATATTTTACAGTGCTGCGCTCTCCCCAAATTTCATAAATGCGCTTTTCCACCAACGACAAAGTGACATCATCTTGGAAATCAGTAATAGCGCCTATAATTGTAGATATATCCCTAAAAATAGGATAGACCGCAAACATCATTGTCCAGTGAAGCAATAATCGCTCTTGATTAAAGACTTCATTCGAAAGTATAATTGCCTCACTTTTTATCCATTCTAATTCCTCTGGGATATTTACCCATATAGCCATCAGCTTATCTCTGGCTTTTCGCCTTGTAATATCGCCGGGGATTTCTTGTTTTAAGTATTCTTCCAAGGTTTCCCTTATTAAACTAATATCACTTTCATTACTTGCAATCTCCATCGTCTTATCCAGCCACTCACCTTTTAAAAATCTGTCAAGACCAACTATTCGCATGATTTATTCTTCCTTCCTTATATGGATAAATGGTACGACTACTTCTTCGATAGAAATACCGCCATGAGTGAGATTCTTTTCATTATCCTTGCCGTAAGAATAACATCCGTCACTGATAATATAGTTATACTCCTCTGGAAGACCATAACCTGCCCATTTGTATGCCTTGTACCTTTTTAAAGCCGTTTCATAATTCTTCCCCTGTTCATAAATCCTTACCCTGTCAGCGGCCCTATCCACCGCCAAGCCTTCCCGAAGGTTGCCCTGACCCACACTGCTAACATGACCGTGGTCTGACGTAATGTAAACATCAAAATTCCGTTCTAAAAGAGTCTGCAGGAATTTTTTAAAACCTTCTTTTTCCATCCAAAGCCGAAGATTTTGATGAAGCCCTGCACGAAGCATTTGTTGACCATGAACCATATCATCTATCATATTCACTACAAAACCCAGTATCTTAGCTTTAGGGTTTTCAACGATATCTCTTAATCCATTTTCGTTAAAATGTTTTATGCCTCGCATGTAATAAATAGCATCAGGTCTAATGCCGCGCTCTGCCCAAAATTTCTTCCAATGACGTTCATCTTCACTAGTGCTGAAAATAGTTTTGCCGAAATACCTAGGAATTTGCCCGGAGAATATCGCTTGCCTGGATATCGAAGTAATCGTAGGAATCCAAGCAAAACAAAGTTTTTCTTCAAAGCGGCAACTCGAATTCCGATTCAAATACCGGCTAATGATAAGCCAGTCGTCAAGCGCCATACCATCAACTACAATAAGAGCAGCTTTTTGCGTAGCATCTTTTCCCATTCTGTAGTTAATATACCAAGGGATGTGATGAACCATAACTGGAGCACGGGCATAAGACAATGATGGTAATAGATTATAGTTGTCAAAAAGCCAAGTGCGAAACCTGCTGTTTAGCATATCGGAAATCGATATGAAAGCCTTCTCATCAAGCCTTCCTTGGATTCGTTCATCATTGTAAATAAGCAATATTTCAGCCCAATCTTTTGCTGCTTGTAACCAGTCTTTATAAGAAGTTATATTATCAAGTGTATCATAAAGGCGACCCAATAAATTATTATAATTTGCCTTAAGTTGGCCAAGTTCATCTATCAGTATTCCTCGGTGCACCCACGAAGGCAAGTTGTCAATGTTATCACTTCGGACAGGAGTTAGATAGCCTTCATCAAAAAGACCGCCCAAATATATTTTAATATCTTTATGAGAAAAGTCCACCGCACTTTTTATAGGCAAAGTGCTAGTTAAACCCTTTACAAAGATTTCCCACTGTCCCTGCAGGTAATCAAAGAAAGAGTCGGCACCCTCTAATAGTTTTTTCACCGGATATTCCTTAAAATCTTCCTTGCACATTAGTAAATCAGTAAGATAATCTGAAACTACTTGAGGCAACGAATCATTTTCATAGTAAAAATCAATCAAAGCCTTTATTAGGTCTGTAAATTTGTTAATTGTTTCAGTATATATACCAAAAAGGTTTTTTAAAATAAAGTCTAGGGTTTCCCGCTGGCTAAGGCTTCTGCCCGTATACTTATATACCCTATATAGCCTATCATAAAGCTCACTGCCCAGTTCCTTTAATATGCTATAAGAAAGGCCCGGAAACAATTCCTTAAGTGAAAGAGTAATATTATAGAAACTGCTTTCAATATCATATGGTATATAGCTGTGATAGCCTGTCACCTTAAGTACAAGTTTCACGTTGCAATCGGGTTTTTCTCGAAAGTTTTTCTCGAAAAAATACCTAAATGCAATGGAATCATCATAATTTACTAATTGAAAGCCCTGTGAGGTAATAGAAGTTAGGATATCTTCCGATGAAGTAATATCATCAATATCATATAACAATATGAATGGTATAGGGCTTTGCTTAAGTTTTGCAATAACCGCTGATTTCATAGGAAGCTCCTCCTAATCCCCCAGTCTAGTCAATGCGTTATCGTAGTACATCAAGAGGGTAGTGTCTTCTTGCAACACAGATTCCGGCAGACGCTCGCCTATTTTAACAATGGTATTATAATCCTTTTTGCTCCAACAGTCCTTAAACCCTGCCCGAACGGCTTCAGTCCTGAAGTAGCGCAGCTTGCCACGGCCAGTCTTATATTCCTCAAAATCTTTTAAGAGCCGCCGTTCCCGGAGTTTTTCCAAGTCTGACTGTTTACTTGTATCCGGTACGTACCAGCGACCCTTTTCATCCTGCAGAAAGCTTTCCTGTAGTAAATCGCCAAGTTCCGGCATATTCTCATGACGCAATTGCTTGAGCTCTTGTAAAAATTTAGGCTGTATATCCTGATAGGTCTTAGGTCCCTTTGAAAGTTCTTGTCTTAGCCACTGAATTGCAGTCTTCTCATCAAGAATCAGAAAAGATACCTGTTCATTTAACTCCAATTCCATTCGCTTTTGCTCATACTTACTAACCTGATCCGGTAAAAAATACATACCGTCCCGTTCTGGAAACCGCTGCTTTAGCCCTTGATAAAAATCTGCTGCTCCCATTGGAACTGTCGCCCCACGCTGAATATGATATGCCACCATGCTATCGTAAAGCAGATAATTTTGCCTCTCCGGAATAACATCAAGTCTTCCGCCGCTTTCCAACGTCACCGGCAGCCGCTCCAGGTGTTGGCGTATAAAATTCCACACACCTTCTTCAGTACCTGCCTGCCGCACAAAATCTTGCACAAAACGGTCTTTGGGTTTATAGGCAGAGATTATAAGGTCTTGCTTTACCGCCATTGTAGTTGTAACCTGTTTGAAACTCCCTTGCTGTTTATCTAAACTGCGGACATTTGCCACAACAAAACCTGCTCTCATAATGGCTTCTTGAATGGCATTCCATACACTATTTTTAGAATTATGAAACTCAACCGTCATCCAGCGCCCGGGTTTTAATATCCGATGCATCTCTTTAAAACATCTTTCCATAATTCTTTGGTATTCCACTAAACCCTTTCCCTGTGTTTTGTTTATTATGGCTTCTGATTCGTTATTTGTAAAAACTTTCAGCCATGCCTCCCACAGAAAGTTGAGCTCCGAATACATGAGATTTGCTCCAAATGGCGGATCGGTAAAGATGTAGTCGATTGAATTTGTTTTGATATTAGGCAATAGAGTAGTTGACTGAGTAGTAATCATGCAGTTATATTTTTTATTGGTTATTTTGTGTGATAAAATGCGTCTCTGCAGTTTCCTTTTAATAAAATCAATCATATTAATTTCACGTATCATTGAACTAATATATAAAGTACCAGATAGCTTACTTGGCAACCCACCAGGTCTCTCCCTATTTAATTTAGAACCACCTTCAGAAACTGAAGTTATTAACCAGTATAATAAATTATTGTATACTAAAATATTGTCATAAAAAGTAATCAACACCCACAAATTCCTTTTAGTATAAAAGTGATGGACATGTGTTATCCCAGCAATGTCATTTCTTCGTGACTCATCTCCCTCCGGCATACGATCCGTAGGATACCAATAAGGGATATCCATCTCCTCAATCTTCTGGAGTAATTTCAAATCCTCCTCATCGGGAGTCTTTTCAAATCTTTTGCGGCCAACCGAATAGTTTATCATTACAGGCACTTGTTTTACCTGTTCTATCATCTTGCCTAATGCCTTATCATATATGGTTGTTTTTGCCTTCTCAACATTCCTCTTGTCAGTTAGCAATCCGCAGTGAGGACAGTGGAATTTATCCATGACCTTGCCCGTTTTTTTGTTTACCGCTATATTCCAAAAAATCATTTCTTCCATACAATTAGGACATAGAAAAACATCGGACCATACCGTATAGTTTATTCGTCCCTTTATGGGTTTGCCGTCAATGCTTAGTTGGGATGTACCATTAATAGTATGATTAGTTTCATACATCCAACCGCATTCATCTTCCACTTCTTGTAATATCCTTTTAGCTTCCTTTTCAAATTCCTCCGCGTCCACTGGGGTATTGTAATTATATGCTATAAAGGTAGCCGCCGGCGATAGGTCGCATAGAACTGCTCTTCTAGCTCCCCATTCTATGGTTTTGCCTTCCTGTCTGGCTTCTTGTTCTAATTTTATTTTAAAATCCTCGTCAGGATTCTCGCACATTGCAGCAGCTACTCCGGTCATGCCGGTACCGCAAAAGCCGTCAAATACTATATCACCCGGTTTTGTGTAGTGTAAAATATATCGCATGATGGCTTTATGTGGCACCTTAGTATGATAGGAATGGGCGTTGTATATGGGGTCGTTCTTGCCTTCGGATACATCAGCAGTATATGGCTCCACATTGTATTCATCTGTGGACTCGTCATAAGAAGTTCCGTATTTTTCTATAAATTCACCTATGAACGGGTTTGGGCATGCGGTGTAATACGGCGGATCCGAAAGTGCTATAATGTCTTCATCCTTTCCTAATGGAAAGCCTTCAATATTCCTTACTTTGTCAAGTATTTCTTTTGTTAGTTTCACTTACATTCCTCCATTATTTCAGCATTATCCGCACACGATCGACATCCATTCCCTTTACCATCTCATCAATATAATCGTTCAAGCGCTGTTTCATATCAGATACAGTAACCGGTCCGCCTTTAAATATTGCCCTTACTAAATCTTCAGCGGTAATCTCTACCTTATCAAGACCCTTCATTAGCATATTAATCGTTGAAACAAGCTGTGAATCGATTTTATCCGGAAGCCGCTGATTTTGGGCAATACTCTCTAAAGCTTGCCGTTGAGGCTTATCTAGTAAAGCAATGTTCTCCTTTACTTTTTCATCTTCTAAAATCTCAAGGACTATCTTTTCCCATTGGAAAAATAGCTCTTCCATAGATTTCTCAATAGCTTCCACCACTCCAAATACCGGCTGCTCATCTTCATCAGGTATATATCCGCAGTGGGGGCATAATGGACTCATATTAATATCATCTTCAATTAAGCTAAAACATGTTTTTAATTTTAAAAGTCTATTACACATTTTTTCATAGGTTTTTGGATAAATCAAATCACCAATACATGTAAGCATATCCAGATTATGTTTTAATCTACTTTCTAAAAGCTTTTGTTTTTGCTTATCGCCGTTTAAATCCAGACGATATTTTTTATGAAGCTCGATATAAATAGAAATATATTCTTTCTTCAGTGCTTGAAGTTTACCTACATATTCTTTGATATACGTATCCGCCAGTTCCTGCGGCTTTTGTACCTTGTCTAGTGCTTCACCTCGGACCTTTTGGACTTTTTGATTCCACTTATCATCTTTAAGTATCATGCATGTACGTGTAAGATAGGATACACAAGGATCAACCTTTAGTTTAAAATCCCTTATATTTAAGATTTCTTGCATTATTTCAATGTTAGCTAAGGAACTTGCTACCTCGTCTTCTGAAAACCTGAAATTCTTTAACTTTGCAGGGGTGTTATATTGTTTTATGGCATCAAGGAAATCTTTTAGCGTTTTTAAGCTTTCCTTATAGTTTTCTTTTGTATCTTCGTCTATTGCAGGTTTATCCCAAAGTGCCAAATCACCTATAAGAAATTGCTGTGTTTCGATTACCCTTTTGGTCAATTCCTCTGCTCGAACAAGCATTTTTTCTATAGCAGCTTCTCGCGTGTTGGGATTGGTTATTTGACCAGGCGGCAGTCCCAACCCTTCAAAAAGTTTTTTTAATATCTTTACAGGAACACCTTCCGGCACCTGACAGTATTTGAATAAAATTAAATCTGCAGGATTGGCGGCAGCTATTTCTTCCATTTTTGTAGCATCGAAAGTACGTCCAAAAATGGTCAAAGTAGCATGACCACTATATACTAATGCGCAAAGTATCAATGTGACCCATACATCTTCTAATTGAAATTCTTTATCAAGTGTAACTTCACTTAAATATTCTAAGATATCTTCTCTGTTTAGCACATGTTTTTCCGGCAAATTTTCTAAAAGCTTGATGTAATGGCGCGCATAAATTGATTTTTCCGGTACAATCATATTACCTTCCAAAAGCCCCAGAGAATCTAGCACTTTGGCACCCAGTTCATTTTTTCTTCCGGCAAGATAGTTTAATCCTGCTTTAAAAAGTTCTTTCATATTCTCTCGTGTTACTTGTGTATAAAATCTTGGGTAATAAGGGTATTTATCATTAAAATAAGTCGAAAGACATGCAGAAGCAGTCATATCCACAAATTCCTTTACGGTATGCTCTTCGGCAGCTTTACCTTTTAGCCAGTATTGTATAGTCTGTTGCTCGCCAGCAGTCTTTACTATAAAGCACTCCTTGACATGTTCTTTTATCCACTGAATAATTGCCTTTAGATAACCTTCGGCTTTTTTAAAATAAGTCTGTTTACTATCTGCTGAGGATACCATTGCAAGTTCCATTGAAGCAGCATACAGTTTTATATATTCATCCACTTTTTCATCTCTGTTTATGAATTCAAATATTACCTCATCTTTCTCAATTTCACCTTGATAGACGTTGTTGCCGTATGGGCGTAAAAAATATATGTAAAAATCTCTAGGAGGTTGAGCAGTAGTGCGTTCATTGGGAGCGCCAAAGAACAGATAACCATATCGCTCAACCTTCTTCTCCTCCCAAATAATCTCATACTGCCATATCCTTCGGCCGGTTTTATGTTCAGGCCTTTCCCAGTTCAATACCTTAAGCAGTGCGTCATAATAGTATTTATTGAGCATATCATCATCCATGAAATCGGCTTTTGCTTGAATTTTTGCATCATAATCTATATCTTTCTTTAAATCCAGATAGTACTGCTCGTTATCTCGGTTATAAGAGATAAATTGGCCGCTAACGGTCTTTAAGATTTCCCGGACCGCTGTTTCTACCGTAGTCTTTAAAAAACTTTCCTCTACTTCAGGCATAGGTGTATATATACAAAGGTCATCCTTCATGTTATCGACAGTTATGCCAATGGGTGCATTGATATCACCAGTAGTTAGTCTGTGAACACTTAGAGCGTAGATGATTCGCAGAGCTATAGGTCGGTACTGAGGCCTTGTATATGATTTTAGTATAAGGTCTTCTAATACACTGCTTTTTTCCACTACCTCCCGAAGGTCGGGGTCTGAGCGCACGGAAATATTTTCCTTTATATACTCCCAGTATGAGTCATATGAGATGATTCCGGTTTCGTTTTCAGGCACATCTTTGTCTAAGATTTTTTTGATAGTATGTGTTATGGTCTTTAAAACCTCTCGTTTTTCTGCTATGTAAACTTTTTCGAAGATTTCTATGTACGCCGGATGAATTGGATATAGATTTACATAATCTTCCAATCTATCAGCCATATTTGAGTATAGATGGGAAAACTTGGTCAGGTGTTCTCGTATCCACGCCTTTTGCCGTTCATCTTTTTTCAGTATCCGCTCTGATACAACATAAGATATGTCCTGCTTCCGGATCACTACTTGTTCATATCTATCCCTTACACGTCTAAGTGAGTCGGCAACAAATGCAAACTGCCCGCTGTCAAAAAGGGATTCTTGAACCCCTGCCATGAAACGTAGCCGACAGCTCTTCGATATTTCGCCGATTTCGCGGAGAAAATTAAGCGCAAGGACTACTTTTTGTTCGGTAAGGCCTCGAAGGTAATCCAGAAATTCATCCGCAACTATCAAATAACCTTTATCAGGATATTTTTCTTGAAATAGTGCCATCATCTCTAAAAGATAATCTTTGGTATTAGGGGCTTCCTCCATGGATGGGAATCGGTAGTCGATGCCTCTTTTTGCCAAATCTTTCTCCAAGTGCCCTATAACTAAGTCTCGAAGGTCCATCTTTGAAGTGCCGATTTCAAACCTTAAGACTTCAAATTTGCCGGCAATACTTTGAGCTGCTTCTTGAAATATTTGGTTATTTACCAGCTCAAGCATCTTTTTATCTTCGGCTACGGCAGATATTACTGACATTAGATGAGATTTACCCGTGCCATAGTTGCCAACGATAAATATACCCTTATTATCAAAGGAATTTTCGAACTGCAGCTGGGGAATAACTATGTCTTTTAATGTTTTTGCCATACTATCTGACATAACATAAGTTTTAACCAGCCTCATAGCCTCCTGAGGCTGGTCTGCTTCTACCAATTTTATAACAGATTCTACCGGATCAAAACTGACAAGTTCCCTGTATTTCACTGGAAACACTCCTTCTATTAATCTAGTTATTTCAATAGCGGCGGTTAAAACTAGCTCTATAGTTCTGGTCTATATCAATAATTGTATAATCGACCTCAATAGGATATTTTACATATTCTCTATGGCTGGGTTTAGCATAAATCAGAATATCATCTTTGATGATGCCTGGCCAAGCAAATATGAGTTTTCTGTGCCGCGAGATATTTTTTAGAAGTGCCATAGGGTCTATATTCAGCGGTTTTTCAAACAATATTTCGATGTGGTCAAAAATAACTGTTTCAGCACTGATGTCATTTATGATTTCATCAATGCACTGATTCACAGATAGGCTGCGTTCATGTCTTGGAATCATCATCAAGCGTTCTGACAAGGCGAGATTAAGGTTTACATAAGCATAGTTGCCGCTTTCAGCTATCTGCTTTAAAAGAAGGCTTTTTTTATGCGAATCGTCACCGGCAATTAGAAGTAGTTGGTAGAACTTATGTGAAAAAATCATAAGTACATTTGTAATCTCATCCGGCAAATGCATAAAAATCGCCTCCCGATTTTTAATCTGTTTCAAAAAAAGTCTACAATTTATTTTTTCCGCACTCATATCTATATTTCGTTATAATTTAAAGAAATCCTTCTAAAAACATAGTATGATTATTACCCAAAACTATAGTTTTGGGTAATAATCATACTATATGCATAAAGTAAATTACTAATTTATTTTCCTATTTTAAAATCCATCTCACTGCAAAAGCAAGATGGATTTTAAAATATACAATTCTTCTACTTGGTTTACACCTACAATATGTACCTTTGATTTAATACGAAGAAATTCTTTGTACTTAAGATTTAGGCCGAATTTCATGTAAAATCGGTCTGATTTTCCTTATAACCTTGTCAATAGATATCATCCCCTTATTTATTTTTCTTCCGGTTCAGCCGGAAACGTTGCAAAACCTA
>JALHJR010000103.1:0-2553 GCA_022840405.1 Tepidanaerobacter acetatoxydans | reverse complement strand
TACGGAGGTGAGATGAGTTTTAGGGAATACATGGGTGAAAAACTAAGAGAAATTGAAGCTGAAGATATAAAAACCACTGTAAAGCTAAGTCTTATTACGGCAATTATTGCATTGATTATAGGGGAAATAATACTTGATATTATTTAACAGTTCTGAGATTGATTTATGCAGATGCAAGGCCGTTATTATTCTGTGCACAAGGCGTTTTGACTGCCTCCGACTTACAGGTGCACACTTATGGCAGGGTGTAAAAAACTGTTACACACACCACAATAAACGAAAGTATTTTTTGCCATTTCGAGGGAGCAAAGCGACAGAGGAATCTCAACAAGATTCTTCAGACAAAGTCCTCAGGATGACAATATAAATGCCATCTGATATTAGGCATAAAGAGGAAGAAGTCAGATTATTTGAAAGGAGAGCCGTTTTATAATTATGGGATTTTATGTAGCAATTTTGTTTTTAACACGTATACCCTTTCCGCAGATAGAATTGGATGAAGGCAAGATTGCATCATCCTTACCATTTTTTCCATGTGCAGGCGCGGTTATCGGAGGAATTTTAAGTTTGATGTACATATTAGGGCAAAAGGTATTACCACATGAAGTTGTAGCAGGGCTTATAGTGGTTATAAGTATTATTATAACTGGTGGTATGCACTTAGACGGATTTGCCGATACGATGGATGCTCTTTTTTGCTATGGTGATCGCGAAAAGAAGCTTGCTGTGATGAAAGACAGTCGTATTGGAGCTTACGGAGTTATAGGCATTGTTTCGGTAATATTGCTAAAATATGTCCTTGTTGCTTCTTTGCCCAAGGTTTATTTGATGCAATCGCTAATTGGTTTTCCGGTTTTAAGTCGTTGGATGATGACTTTTTCTATTGTTTTTTATCCCTATATACGTGAAAAAGGTTTGGGAAAAGCATTTACAAGCCAAAAAATTTCGGCATTCATAATAGCAAGCATTACAACAATAATCATTATGTACATAATGCTGGGCTTGAAGAGCCTGATTGTGATTATAGGAGTCTTTATGGCAGGCTTGTTTTTTATTTTATATCTTACAAGGCAGTTTGGAGGTATGACCGGAGATACATATGGTGCGACAAATGAGTTTTGTGAGATAATAGCTTTACTAATGTTTATCATACTATCTTATGGAATTAGGTGATATTTTGGCGAGATTTTTTCTGGTAAGACATGGTGAAACCATTTGGAATAAGCAGCGCAAATATCAAGGACAATCAGATATTCCGCTGACTGATGAAGGTAAGATTCAAGCCGAGTTACTTTCGGACAGACTTAAGCATGAGAAGTTGGATGTGGCATATGCCAGCGACCTTGACAGAACAATGGAAACCGCTAAAATCATAGCAGAGCAGCACGATATTGAAGTGATACCGACCGAACTAATGCGAGAACTGAGCTTTGGAATTTGGGAAGGCCTTACCTATGAGGATATATTGCAGAAATGGCCGCAGGAATATCGAAGCTGGATTGATAATCCCTATTATGAGAACCCCCCGGAGGGAGAAACATTATCACAGCTATGTGAAAGGGTTTCAAGGTTTTTAATGAAAGCAGCTAAGGCATATCCTGATGGCCGTATACTTGTAGTAAGCCACGCAGGTCCAATAAGGGCAGTACTTTCAGTTTTATTAAATCTCAAGCAGAGTTTTTTCTGGAAATTTAAAATAAGCAATACCTCGCTTACCGTCATCGAGTATGACGGTCTAAAAGAGCTTTCGGACAGCGATGCATTTATCGTTACTGTAAATGACACATACCACTTGGATAATAAAAGAAATTAAAGGGGTTGTAGTAAGACTGAGATTTTACTGATTCATAAATAAAAGCCATGCATATAAGATAGTTTTACACTATATTATTTGCATGGCTTGGGTTTTATGCGGTTTTTATGCATTACACAATAACCCTTTTAAATTTCCCTATTTAATTCTACTAAATGTAAAAGGTTTATTTTATCGGCATTGCTAACAAATCAATAAAACTTAAACCTGTTGCACTTCCTTAACTTCCGGTATTTCTTCTTTTAATGCCTCTTCAATACCGTTTTTCAAGGTCATGGTTGCAAACGGGCATCCGCCGCATGCACCGGTAAGCCTTACTTTAACTATACCGGAAACTTCGTCTACATCGACCAATTCTACATCTCCGCCATCAGCCTGCAAGGACGGACGAATTTTATTTAAAACAACTTCTACCTTTTCTTTCAAAAGATACAACTCCCTTCAACTTCATCTTATTTAAAATCATTCCCATTATATCAGATAATATTTTAGTATTCAATGAAAAAATACAACTTCCAATTTGTTTTATCAATATCACAGCTACTATTCAGAGGTCTGTCATTTTGCTATATACTGCTGCCGTTGTGTCATATACTGCTGTTATTCTGCCATATGCTGTGCTGTCATTCTGCCATATACTGTGCTGTCATTGTTATGAATATATACCTAAACAAAGACGCACTTAACTAAGGGTGGTTGATTAATCACCCTTCGACCAGCTCAAAGAGCAATACCCAAAA
>JALHJR010000102.1:0-2566 GCA_022840405.1 Tepidanaerobacter acetatoxydans | reverse complement strand
CGAGACGATAGGATATCTGGTTGAGCAGGAATGGGCCAGCAAGAACTCTGCAACGATCCAGACCCGCATGAGATCTGCAGGTTTTCCCGTTAAAAAACGGTAACAGGTCAGGTATACCTGTAAGCCGCAGTTGGTATTGTCACTGGTTTGATGGCCTCTCTTGTTATCAGGTAAAAATGGATATCCTTAAACATCTGGAGAACTCCTACTTTTTTTTACATCTTAGTTAGCAAATCGACTGAACCACGGGGTGAAAAATTCTGTTTAGCCACCAATCATCACCATTGCGGTAAGCTTGTTCGCTCTTGCAGTTGCAGCATACTTCGCACGAGATGTGCTGAAGGCTGATACTGGGACTCCGAGAATGCAGGAAGTCGCGTCGGCCATTCAAGAAGGTGCAGAAGCCTTCATCAAAAGGCAATATACAACCATCGCCATCTTTGCCGTGGTTGTCGCTGTTTTGATCTTTGCAGTATATCTCATTGCGGGTAGTTGGAGCACAGCGTGGTACACCGCCATCGCGTTTATTTGCGGGTCATTCTGTAGCGGTCTTGCTGGGATCATTGGAATGACTATCGCGGTCAGAGCAAACCTAAGGTCCGCAGCGGCCGCCCGGACGAGTGTCGGCCGTGCCATCGTTCTCGCACTCAGGGGAGGAGCAGTCTCAGGCCTCACCATTGTCGCCCTCTCACTCCTCGGGGTCTCCCTTATATTTACGGCGTTTGGCTCGGATCCTCAAACAACTCCCTTCCTAATCGTCGGGTTCGGCTTTGGCGCCTCCTTTATCGCTCTATTCGCCCAGCTAGGTGGTGGGATCTATACAAAGGCCGCAGATGTAGGGGCCGACCTTGTGGGAAAGGTTGAGGCGGGGATTCCCCTGAGGACGATCCGCGAAACCCGGCTGTCATCGCAGACCTCGTTGGTGACAATGTCGGGGACTGTGCTGGTCGTGGCGCTGACCTCTTTGAGTCTACTGCAGCCGAGAATATTGGTGCCATGATTTTAGGTGTTGCCCTCTACCCGTACTTTGGGGTGAATGGGGTTCTGTTTCCACTTGTCGCTCGTGCTTTTGGGCTCATTGCAACCATCATCAGGATACTCGCTGTTACCGAGAAAGGAGCCGAGAAGGGCAGTCCTATGGATGCCTTGAATAAGGGCTATTATATCTGTACCATATTCGCGACCCTCTTCTTTTTTGGGGCCTCCGTATGGATGTTCGGGTCATACTGGCCCTGGTTCTTCGCGGCTGGGGTAGTGGGTATTGCCCTCTCCATCGTTTTCGTCCACCTCACCCGTTATTACACCGATTACACTCATCGCCCGGTTCTCGAGATCGTCAAGTCCTCCGTAACCGGGCCGGCAACTAATATCATCTCGGGTTTCGCTGTCGCTCTCGAGACGACCGCCCTTCCCGCTATCGCCATCGCCATCTCCCTCATCCTAGCAAATCAGCTAGGGGTATGGAGCGGCATCCCCAAAGGCGGCTTGTATGGCACTGCCATCGCCACCATGGGAATGCTCGCCACCTGTGCCTACGTCCTTGCCATGGATACGTTCGGCCCTATTGTAGACAACGCTGGTGGCATCGTAGAGATGAGCGGAGAGTCAGAGGAAACTCAACAGAAGATTGCCAGGCTTGATGCCGCAGGGAATACCACAAAAGCCCTCACCAAGGGGTATGCTGTTGGCTCAGCTGCCCTCTCGGCCTTCCTCCTCTTCAGGGCCTACATGGACGAGGTGAGCAGTCTCACCGGAAGCCCATTCGATGTGGTGAACATGGCCAGCGTACCGGTATTTGTCGGTGCTTTCCTCGGCGCCATGCTCGTCTTCATTTTCTCCGCCTACGCCATCTGGGCCGTAGGGGAGACTGCCCAGTACATCATCCTGGATGTCCGCCGGCAGTTCCGTGATAATAGGATTCTTGAAGGGAAGGTTAAGCCCGACTATGCTTCCTGCGTCGATATTACCACTAAAGGCGCCCTGAAAAATATGGTTGTTCCGGGCGTCATCGCCATCGCATTCCCAATCTCAGTTGGGTTTTTCCTCAAATATGAGGCCATGGCTGCTTTCCTCATGGTGGCGACCATCGCGGGGGTCCTCTTGGCTCTTGTGCTCAACAATGGCGGCGGAGCCTGGGACAATGCCAAGAAATATATCGAGACAGGTCAGTACGGCGGCAAGGGGTCAGATGCCCACAAGGCGGCTGTAGTCGGAGATACCGTCGGGGACCCCTTCAAGGACACTGCAGGACCGTCCCTCCATGTGCTGGTAAAGCTTCTGGCGACGACGACCCTCGTACTCGCATGGCTGTATATTTGAAAAACCCAATTATATTTTTCTAGTTAGGATCATCTTTCAGGTGACGTTGTAGATACTCGGTAATATCACACAACAGCATACTATACGATAAAGCCCCATTTGAATCTCTATTCTGAATGAGCAGGCCCCACACGAAGGTCTGTGAGAGCTGTTATGCCCGACCTGTCCTGGAGTGGAACCTGGGATAAGGTGGTTGGAAGAGGGTGCTGATCCCGACGAGCGGTGCGAACTCTTTTTAAGTCTTACA
>JALHJR010000007.1:0-78194 GCA_022840405.1 Tepidanaerobacter acetatoxydans | reverse complement strand
AAGGAATAGCAATTAATATTCGTTTATTGTGGCGTGGAAACACGTGGGAATTCTGAGCGCAGCGAAGAATCTTATTTAATCCTTACAAAGATCCTTCACTGTGTTTAGGATGACAAGCCGTTTGCAACCTCTGAATAGTAACGGCGTCCTTGACAAAATTAAATAAAATAAGTTGTTAGTTACACAAAAACATGATACTATAAACACAGTGGCAGCACCTCACATGATGGCTTGTTTTGTGTAGTAACCTAACAATACCTTATTTGTGAATGTGTTGCCACTATAATTTTAATATCGATAACGAAAAAAAGTCTTTTAAGTCATCGCGTTAGCGATTTTGTTCAATTACTTATAAAAGTTTTGGTATATGTTTATGGAGGATTATCATGAAAGCAGTTATTTTTGGCGGTGGAGATATTGAAAACTATGAAAAAGTCAAGAAATATTTAAGCTGTTGCAGTATAGTTATATGTGCCGACAGTGGTGTTCGCCATGCTTTTAACATGGGGGTTGTACCGGATTTATTGGTAGGAGATATGGACTCAATTAGTCCCGCTGATATGGAAAAAGTGCAAAAATTGGGTGTTAAAAAGCAAAACTTTCCTTCGGAAAAAGACTTTACTGATACAGAATTAGCTGTATGTGAGGCTTTAAAACTTGGCGCTGATGAAGCTTTACTCTTGGGTGCCCTCGGCAATCGGCCGGATCACAGCCTTGCCAATATATTTTTAATGGTAAGCTTTAAGCAACAGGGGCTTGAGCTGAAACTGGCAGACGGAAACTGGGAAATGTTTTTAATAGATGAACCTGTTGAAATAGAGGGAAAAGAAGGGGATATCTTGTCCCTTGTTCCGATAACTCCTAAAGTAACAGGTGTTACGACCGAGGGATTATACTATCCGCTAAAAGGCGAAACACTTCTCATGGGACCGGCACGTGGAATCAGCAATGTATTTTTGACAAGTGCTGCCAAAGTTGAAATAGAGCAGGGACTGCTGTTGGCAGTGAAGTGTACGGAAGATGAGATTTAGAACGGAGGAGAAATATGGCTAAGTCTAGGGTAGTTGAATTGGACTTTATGCGAGCAGCAGCTATCTTAATGGTATTAGTGCTCCACGTTTCGGCAGCTTATGTGGCATACAGCCCGGTAAACAGCAATGCTTTTCATCTTGGGCTTATATTAAATCAATGGTCGCGAATTTGCCTGCCTTTATTTGTTTTTGTTTCGGGTTTTGGACTTTTCTACGGATACGGTCGGAAGAAACTTGACTTGAAGGATTTTTACTTAAGGAGATTTAAAACTGTATTTGTTCCATATCTTGTCTGGAGTTTTGTGTACATGATTTTAAGGGATGTGTTCAATCCATCCTTTGCTTTTATCGGTTTACCCGTTAAAGAAGCACTTTTATCATATATCAATTGGACATTTAAAGAAAATATACATACACCAATATGGTTTGTATTAATGATTGTACAGTTATATTTTATATTCCCTGTTCTTTTAAGTCTTATGGCAAGAATAAGGAAACCACTGAAATTTATAGTGGTAAATTTTGTCCTATATTTTTCTATAATTATATATTGCCGCTTCTTTATGACCATGAGCGGAATATACATAATAGACTGGCTTCAGAAATATTATTCCGTAAATTTTGTAGGGTGGTATTTCTATTTTATTCTTGGCGGGGTTGTAGCTCAAAACTGGAGTATTGTGAAAGAAATACATTTAAATAAATTACTAACCGCATTATTATATGTCATAACCACATTCTTAGTCATAATAGAAGCATACCTTGGATTTGTAAAATACGGACAATCACATCTTGAAACATATACTTCTATGAGGCCCACAGTTTTGATTAATTCAATGGCGGCGATACCCGCAATATATCTTCTTGCCCAAAAATTAATGAAACAGGATAAACTTGCAACGCTTTTTAACAGCATATCGCGGTATTCATATGGTATTTTCTTTGTACATCCGCAAGTTTTAACAGTAGTAAAAAAAGTTGTCGGTAAATTTTATGGAACATATACAACACGTGTCTTTCAACTGATTTTAGTATTTGCTCTTACAACAATATGTTCATATATGTTCTGCTATATTGCAGATAGGACTCCATTGAGAATGATTCTATTAGGTTTAGGCAAGAAAAAATGAGTTCACCATGCTCTGTACCGCTTGCCTGCATTGTACGCAAGGCTGCCGTTTTTATATACAAGCCAATTACCGGTGCTTAGAAACACGCCTGTTTCTCGATTGCCCCAAATTTCGGGGTAAGTCCCTCCATCAGAACCTACCACAATACCCCCGGTAACAGAAGAAAGCTTTTGAGAAAAACTTCCTAAATCACATCCAAATAATAAAATTTGTGAATCGGTAATAAATTGGATTTCTCCTTTATGGATTCTACCGGCTAAGTCGCTTAAATAAGCGGCTCTTTTTGTATCACTAGGTCCTGGTTCGTCATAAAACCCGCTCCAGTTAGACATGATAATACCGCGAGGATAAGAATGGCTGAAGATTTTTAGCAAATATATGGATTTCTGATATTGGCATAAATCAGCCAGCATATTTAGAAACTCGTGCCCTGTACTGGGCTTAATTATTAAATGGCCTGTCATTTCTGCCCGGTAGTCAAACGCTGCTTCGTTTCCATATCCTTGTGCCGATACAGATGCGGCAATATTCATACTTTGGATCCTCCCTGAGAAAAACTTTAGATACATTCAGTATATTCGAGTAGGTAATTAATGGTTCAAGGGAAAATTTCGATTTAAAGGCTGCCTTAGATGATTTACCGCCGAATTACCGCAGCTTGCTTAGCCGCACTTACAATTTGTGTTAATACAAGTCCAGCTTTTGCCAAAACCCTTTCGAAAATCCCTGTTGTCAGCAGCATTGTGAAGGTGCTTACTTTTAGAGAATATACCATAGATAAGAAAAATGAAGTTTTGATAACTCTGCCGAGTTTATTCAAAGATGATAGCTATGTTGATACTATAAGCGAAAATATCAAGGAGCAAATAAAGATGCGGCATGAGGCTGATGATAATATGATTTACTGGGTTGAAGGTATTGAAGATGAAGGCCTTGTAGAATTGTTTGAAAAAATATCAAAGGAACAAAATTTCTATATCAACAGTGATGGCAAACTCGTTATTTCCTTTGACAAATATGATGTAGGCCCAGGATATATGGGAATTCAAGAATTTGTTATACCAACACAGATAATATCAGATATCTTAGTAAGCAATGAGTATATTAAATAGCCTATTTTATATATAATTGTGCAAGGCTCTTGTTTTTTATTATATTTTTTAAATAAAGAGAGCACTAAATTATCTCAAATAAATTGTACACATTCATAATGGTTTATGTATAAGAATGTTTACCTGCTTTTTCTAGTGTGGTATTATTAATGTAATTAAGGCTGACGAGGAGTGATTTTGTGAAATATGAGCTTCGAGGAGATACATTACCTGTGGTGCTTCTTACTTTAGATGAAGGTGAAAGCATCTTTACCGAATCAGGTGGTATGTCTTGGATGAGTGATGGGTTTGAAATGAAAACAAATATGGAAGGCGGACTTTTTGGAGGAATAGCAAGGAAACTGGCAGGAGAGAGTCTTTTTATGACCACATATACTCTCAATAAAAGTTCAGGAACCATAGCTTTTTCATCGTCATTTCCCGGAAAAATCGTCCCAATTTATCTTGATACAGGAGAATCCCTGATATGTCAAAAAACCTCTTTTCTTTGTGCCGAGCGAAGTGTAAAACTGGAAATACATTTAAAGAAGAAATTAGGTGCAGGCCTCTTTGGAGGGGAAGGTTTTATACTGCAAAGAGTGACAGGGCCGGGATGGGTTTTTCTTGAAATAGACGGCGAAGCGGTGGAATACCAACTAGATCCCGGCGAAAAAATGAAAGTAGATACAGGGCATGTAGCCATATTTGAACCCAGTGTAAATTTTGACATTGAAACGGTTAAGGGCTTTACAAATGTAGTTTTTGGAGGAGAAGGCATGTTTCTAACAACTCTAAAAGGTCCCGGAAAGATATGGCTGCAATCCATGCCCATCGGTAATTTGGCATCAAGGATTATACCTTTTATTCCTAGTTCAGGATAAATAACCGCAAAATCTAATACAGGGAACAATCTTCAGTAGATTTTATGCTCAAGGTGCTTTTAATAATAATATCAGTTAAAAAGCTGTCTGGTTATATTGTATTGGCAGCTTTTATTTTTTATTGACAATATTGGTTTATTGCGATAGACTTAAAGTAAAGGTTTACTATAAAAGACTTAACGGGAGGCGTAGATTTTATGGAAGATTTGAAACTTTTTGATGCGGAGTATAAATTCATGGATATTATTTGGGGAATTGAACCTATTAACTCTACGGAACTTACGAAAATTTGCAGGGAAAAATTAGGTTGGAAAAAGTCTACTACCTATACTATGATAAGGAAGCTATCTGAGCGCGGCATTTTAAAAAATGAAAATGCCACAGTTACTGCTCTGGTAAAACGAGAAGAGGTTCAGAAGTATGAGAGTGAGTTGCTATTAGAGGATAAGTTCGATGGTTCTTTGCCTGTTTTTTTGGCTACATTTCTACAAGATAAAAAGCTGTCAAAAAAGGAAGCTGAAGAAATCCAAAAAATGATAGAGGAGGCCACAAAGTGAGCAGACTATTTATAACCGTACTCAATATGAGCATTACTGCAAGCTATGTAGCTATTGCGATTATAATAATACGTTTGTTTTTGATAAAGTTGCCTAAAGTCTTTTCCTATGCATTATGGTTTCCATTACTGGTAAGACTTGTTTTTCCTTTTAGTTTTAACTCTTCATTCAGCTTTTTGAGTTTTCTTCCACTTAAAACTCAATCAAGCCCGGGTGTGGTAGAATATGTGCCCCGCAAAATTGACTTAATGCAAAAACCTTCGATTGATATCGGAATTAGCAGGATAAATGATGCTATTAACTCATCACTGCCACCAGCTACGTCGATAGCCAGTTCAAATCCCATGCAAATTTTAATAGGGATTGCCGGTTATATTTGGATTTTTGGGATTGTAGTATTACTTATCTACAGCATTATTTCCTATTTGAAGGTAATAAATAATATTAAAACCGCAACCCTTGTAAAAGACAATATATTTGAAACTGACAAAATCACTACTCCATTTGTCTGTGGCTTTATCAATCCCAAAATCTATATACCTACTGGGATAATTGAGAAGGAATTGAATTTTATTTTAGCACATGAACAAACCCATATAAGAAGGCTGGACTATATTATCAAGCCATTCGCTTTTTTAGTAATGATTATTCATTGGTTTAACCCACTCATGTGGCTTTGCTATTTCCTCATGTCTAAAGATATGGAAATGTCGTGCGATGAGAGCGTTATTAGGCAGTCAAGTGAAGATATAAGAGCAAACTATTCTCATTCTTTACTTTCTCTTTCGGCAAAGCAATCAGGCATTTTAATCCCATTGGCTTTTGGAGAAAGTAATATTAAATCCCGCATCAAAAATGTGCTAAGCTATAAAAAGCCGGCGCTTTGGGCTGTATTTCCAGCTACAGTTTTGGTTATAGCAATATCAATAGCACTTGTGGCAAATCCTTCAAACAAAACCGAATATTTAGCTTCAGCTGAAAAATTCTTAGAATATAAGACGGATTATGTAGGAGATGCACCAAAGGTCGGCAACATTATTTATCTGATGGATTTCCCCGAAAATGTAAACTACAGCTACTTTGAACTTCACACAGAAAACGTTCCTTATGGTATTACAGTGCATTTGAATACCGATGCCAAGACAAGGAATAAATATACCGGTGCTATAAATCAAACACCTTTTGAGAAAAATGCCATCATCATGTTTTCACTCATAGGTAACGTGGATTATATCAATTTTAATTTGACTGACGGTCAAAATGATTATCTGATTCAATATACAAAAGATCAAGCAGATGCTATGGTAGGGAAAGATGTACGAGAATTTTCCTTAGATAAACAAACATTTGCACAGCTTCTAAAAATAGCAGACAAGATAGAAGAAGATTTTATTAATAAGCATGAAAATAGTTCCATTAGTACAATTGGCGGAGCAGATGGACCGCTTAAAATGTATGGAACAGATAAAGCCGAGAAGTCAGAACAAATTACTGCCTTTGCATGGGAAGTAATAAACAGAGATATTGCATATTATGAAGAAGATTTGGAAGTTAAAATTATTGACAGCAAAATAACGCGTTTAGAGCGCATAGAAAGCTTTGACGACTTAATAGATAAAACCATTGAGGTATATGCACTGGAATATCGCCTGCTTCCGGAAGACTTAAGTAAAGTAGTTTTGGCAGGGGGCATGGATGTGGATGAAGACGGCTGGCTCAAGGAAACCAACAGCATGGGAAGTCCTTTGCTTGTAGTATCTCGAGATGACGATAGCATTGAATTTATTGGAATAGTTATGAGTGGGACTGCAACGGAAGAAGGCAGCCTGAAAACGGCTGTAAAGGAACTACTTAAGAAAAATCAATAAAGATAAAGACTGCATAGTGGGTGTAACAAGTAGGGGCGGCCATTGGCCGCCCGCTTTTTTTATGACAAAACATTATATAGATACTTTTACGGTAAAACTGACTTTTTACAGTAAAATCAAATATAACTTATTCTAAAAAAACAAAGCAAAAATCAATTTTCTTAGAATAAATGTAAAATTTAACAACCCCTTAAATCAGCCGCCAGTTTGTGAGCGTAGAGTCCTTCGAGCTCGGCAAGTTTTGATGCTACAGGAGCCAGTTCTCGGGCTCCCTCTTTTGTAATTTTCTGGTAGCTTACTACCTTTAAGAAGGTTCCTACCCATACACCTCCGGTATATCGGGCTGCTCTCATAGTAGGAAGAATATGATTAGTGCCCGAAACATAATCTCCAAAGACTTCTGCTGCCCAATTACCGACGAATAAAGACCCGTAGTTGCTAAGTTGGGGAATTATGGTATCAGGATTCGACATATGTAATTCCAGATGCTCCGGTGCTATTTTGTTGGATAAATTAGCAGCTTCCTCAAGACAATCCACAAGGAAAATTTCTCCATTATCTTCCCAAGCCTTGCGGGCTACTGAGGCAGTAGGAAGTTGTTTCAAAAAACCTTCCAAGTATTTTAAAACACTTTGAATAAGATTTTCATCAGTGGATACTAGGATACCTCTGGCTTGCGGATCATGTTCTGACTGTGCCAAGAGGTCAGATGCAATGAATTCGGGATTTGCCGCATCATCGGCTATTATCAGTACTTCACTAGGCCCTGCGATGAAATCTATCCCCACATTGCCGCTGACCTGGCGTTTTGCTTCGGTTACCCATTGATTTCCGGGGCCTACGATAATATCAGCAGGAGCAACGCTTTCTGTACCAAATGCCAATGCTCCGATGGCATGGGCACCACCCATGCAGTATATCTCACAAGCTCCGGCTATATCCATGGCTACTAGTGTAGCAGGGTGAATAGTGCCACTGGAACGATCAGGCGGCGAGCAAGCTACAATCCTTTTTACTCCAGCTACACGGGCAGGTATAATCGACATCAATGCCGAAGATGGAAGAGGGTATCTTCCGCCGGGTACATAAGAGGCTGATGAAGAAATAGGAAGAATATGATGACCGAGAGTGACCCCTGGAGATAATTCAACTTCGCGAGGTAATATTGACTCCTTTTGAAACTGAGCGAATTGTTCAATACGTTCTGCAGCTTTTTTCATAGCTTGAATGTCTTTAGGGTCGAGATTTTTATAGGCGGATTGAATCTGCTTGGATGATATTTTAAGATTACCGCCTTCAAATCCGTCAAATTTTTGACAGTAGTTGAATAAGGCTATATCACCCTTTTTTCGTATTTCAGAAAGGATGTTTGATACTTTTTCTTTAACTTGCAGATTATCTTCAAAATCAGTTTGAGAATTTGACTGTTTTATCGGTTTTATACTCATTTGCTTTCCTCCTAGAAACTTCTTATACATAGAATCCCTGCCGCAAACTTGGCTTGGTTGTTTATATCTAAGCTCATTTATTTTATATGAAAAGAATATCATGTGTGCACAATATTTTCAATTATATTTAGGAGTTTGTGTAGGAGAATCACCTGCAAAATATCGATTAATGCCATTTTCAATACATTGTGCAATCTTTTTCTGGTATGTTGAATCTTGTAATCTTTCACGGTCTCGAGGGTTTGATAAAAAACCGACTTCAACCAAAACAGCAGGCATGGGGCTTTCTCTTAGTATAAATAAATCTTTAGGAAGGGCTTCTCTTATATTTTCCGAATCTAATTTTTTTAACTCTTCCTGAATGAGCAAGGCCAGTAACTTGCTTTCAGGTTTTCGGGGATTGTAAAAACACTGGGCACCAAAATATTGAGGTTCGGGAAATTTGTTTACATGGATGCTCACCAAAATATCCGCATTGGCTTTTACCGCAAGGTCTATTCGACGCTGAAGGTCTTTGGTGTTAGTCTGGTTCTCCATAGTTTCTTTGTCACGAGTTAAAACCACATTAAAATTTTGTTTTTTCAAGAGTTCTTTAAGCTGCAGGGCAATTGCAAGATTTATGGGGCTTTCAGTAACTCCAGTTTCCTCATGGACCGCACCCTTATCTATGGTGCCATGTCCAGGGTCAATGGCTACAGTCTGACCTGCAATGAACAATTTAAATGCAGGCAATGATCGTGTTATAAAAATATTGTAGCTAAGCCCCATGATAATAATGACAAAAATAAGTGTTGCGACACGAAACTTTTGGTTTGCAAACAAGTGATTCACCCGCCTTTATTTCTTTGTTATCTATTTTTTAAAAACAACTATTTAGCTTATTCCCGATCATACCATAAAAACCCTACCGTTAAATTTTTATTCAAATATTATAAATTTAGAAGTATTGAATAGCTGCTGAAAGGAATATTAAAATAATAGCAAAACTGGTGTTAAATACATATAAAGCACATTTTGAATATTATGAAAATTTGTACGTGCATTAAAATAGTAAAATGAGATATTGTTATATTTGCCAATAATGGGTAAAATATAGACAAACCTGTTCAATAGAATATCAAAACAGAATAGGGGAGATGTATGTGCCTTTAAATGAACAATTGTTAGAATTTATGAAAGAAAAAGCGTATAAACCCATGACCGAAGGAGAACTTATTTCAGCATTAAATATTGATAGAAGTGAAATAGACATTCTTATAAAAACTCTTGATTATATGGAAAAAACCGGAATGGTGGTAAAAAACCGCAGGGGAAGATATGGTGTTCCGGAAAAAATGAATTTGATAGCGGGTCAATTGGAATGCCATCCGGGAGGATTTGCTTTTTTAGTGCCTAATAATACAGAACAGGAAGATATTTATATCAGTCGTGAAGATATGAATGGTGCAATGCACGGCGATTCGGTCTTAGTTCGGCCTAAAATACCGGCAGATAGGACTTTGAGAACTCAGGGTGAGGTAATTCGCATCTTGAAACGAGCTAATAAAAAAATTGTTGGGACTGTAGAAAGAGGTAAGCAATTTTCTTTTGTAATACCAGATGATAAGAGATTATTCTATGATGTGTTTATTCCAAAAGAAAAAGCAAAGGGTGCAAAGACAGGGCACAAGGTTGTCGCCCAGATTACAGAGTGGCCTGGTAAGCATAGAAATCCAGCAGGAGAGATAGTGGAAATATTAGGTTATCAGGATGAACCCGGCATTGATGTTTTATCTATAATAAAGAAGTATGACCTTCCTCTGGAATTTCCGCCAAAGGTTATGAAACAGTTAGAACAAATTCCTGATGAAGTAAGAGAGCAAGATTTAAGAGGCAGAAAGGATTTTAGAAACCTAAAAACGGTGACCATTGATGGTGAAGATGCTAAAGATTTGGATGATGCGGTTTCTATTGAAAAAACTAATGATGGTTATAGACTGGGAGTTCACATTGCTGATGTGAGTTATTACGTAAAGGAAAAAAGCCCTTTGGATGCAGAGGCTTTAAAAAGAGGTTGTAGCGTTTACTTGGTGGATAGAGTAATTCCTATGCTGCCATCAAAACTTTCTAATGGCATATGTAGCCTTAATCCCCAGGTAGACCGACTTACCATGAGCGTAATAATCGATTTTGACGAAAATGCCGATGTTAAGAGTTACAAAATAACGCCCGGAGTTATCAAAACCTGTGAAAGAATGACATATACTCAAGTAAATAAAATTTTGGAAGAAAAAGATCCGGAAGCTATGAAGAGATTTGATTACTTGGTAGATGACTTAACCTTAATGGAGCAGTTAGCAGAAAAATTAACACAGAAACGATTTGCAAGAGGAAGTCTAGATTTTGATTTAGATGAAACTAAGGTTATTCTTGATGATCAAGGACGGCCAATCGATGTAGTAAAAGAAGAGAGACAAATATCAAATCGCATTATAGAAGAATTTATGATTGCGGCTAATGAGATAGTGGCAGAGCATATGTTCTGGCTGAAAGCACCTTTTATTTACAGAGTTCATGAAGTTCCGGATGACGAAAAAATTATTACTCTGCGAGAATTCCTCTATAATCTAGGCTACACCATAAAAGGAACAAATAACATAAAACCCAAATCTCTGCAGCAAATCTTGGAAAAGGCAAAAGGTAAGCCTGAACAGCGTTTGATAAACACAATGCTGCTCAGATCTTTAAAACGAGCCCAATATAGTGAGATGAATTTAGGCCATTTTGGCCTTGCCTCACTTTATTATACTCATTTTACAGCTCCCATACGGCGCTATCCGGATCTTACAATACACAGGATTTTACGGAAACAACAAGAAAATAAACTGGATTTAAAGCATCAGAAAAAGCTAAGTAAACTTGTAGAAAAAATAGCTAAAATATCTTCTGAGCGTGAGCGTATCGCCGAAGAAGCAGAAAGAGAATCCGTTGATTTGAAAATTGCTGAATATATGTCTACAAAAATTGGACAGGTGTATGATGATGCTATTATTTCCGGAGTTACACCTTTTGGCATTTTTGTTGAACTGGACAACACCATAGAAGGGCTTGTGCATGTAAGCAATATTGAAGATGATTACTATCACTTTAATGAAAAAACCATGATATTATACGGTGAACGGACAGGAAGGACTTTTCGAATAGGTGATATTGTGAAAGTCAAGGTGTATAAAGTAAATGTAGCCGAAAGGCAAATAGATTTTGTGTTAGCAGACTGATAACAAAGGAGAACATCGCAAAACTATTTTAAAATAGTTTTGCGATGTTCTCCATAGTAGTCTAACAGCCTATAAATTAATTGCATTTATGCAATGACTTCTTAAATATATGCTTTGGTAGCCATAGGGGGATTCGAACCCCCGTTACCGCCGTGAGAGGGCGGCGTCCTGAACCCCTAGACGATATGGCCGTGGCTGCGGGACCAGGATTCGAACCTGGACAACATGATCCAGAGTCATGGGTGCTACCGTTACACAATCCCGCATCATTGCTAAGCCCAGATTAGCTTATTATATTTTTGCCAAGTGATTAAAACCACTTGTTTTCTGTATTCATCGGCTTTGCAATTATAGATTATAAAGGATTAGTCATTATATGTCAAGTGCGAGAAATGCATGAGTTTAAAATACTTTATCATGTGTTAAGTCATTAAATTGCTGCATCAAAATCAATGCCCACATGTGCTGCAATTGCCTCCGCTGCAAGAGCTGCAGGATGTGCCTGTGCTGCTCGCATTACTTTTCCTCGTAAAAAGGAAACCGGTGAAAAGCTGCTTTACCTCACCATTACATTTCGGACAGCGAACATTATCCTTATCTTTAATGCTGACAAATTCACTAAAATGATTACCACATTTTCTGCATTCAAAATCAAATGTTGGCATTTTTCTTCCCTTCCTCAAACATATTATCATTAAAAAAAGTAATATTACAACTATGATTTACTGCAAATTTAAGGAAAGCGTATCTCTCCTGCATCTAAATCATAGTTTATGCTTTATTAAATTCTTTGAAGGCCTTTTCTATTTCTCTTGCAGCATCTCTATGCTTTGCATCTTCACGTTTATCATATAGAGCCTTACCTTTAGCCAAGGCTAATTCAACCTTAACAAGTCCCCGCTCGTTTAAGTATAATCTAAGCGGGATGAGAGTCAGGCCTTTTTCTTTAACCTGCCCAAAAAGTCGGTTAATTTGTTTTTTATGCATTAACAGCTTTCGTGTTCTTAAAGGGTCTTTGTTAAAAATATTACCCTTTTCATATGGGCTTATATGCATATTATATAGATATATTTCGCCGTTTTCAATTCTTGCAAAACTATCTTTGAGATTGCATTTGCCCTCACGCACAGATTTTACTTCGGTACCTGTAAGAGCAATACCTGCTTCAAAAGTTTCTAATATATGATAGTCATGCCTTGCTTTTCGATTCACGGCAAGGTCTCGAGATTTTTTTTCCAATATCCAAACCCCCGTTTGTTGGAAATTCTAAACTCTAAAGTTATACTATACTAATTATATCATATATCATTAAAAGCTCATATACTCGATATTTCCTAAAATCGAGGGCCAAAGTATTGATAATAATAACACTTTATCATGCCATTATATAATTTTCGGTTTTTATCTGCAATTTTCCCGAAGTGGTTCTGAAAGTCTTCATGTGGTGTGAGTATATATTTCGACCATGTATCAAATTGTTTGAAGGCTTTTCCCATTTGCTTGTAAATTTGCTCTACTTCATGTTTTTCACCCATACGCTCGCCATACGGTGGATTGCATATAATACAACCATAATCTCCAAAAGGCTTGATGTCCTTTACAGCCACATTTTCAAAAGTAATATATTCATCAACATTTGCCTTATAGGCATTTTCATCAGAAAGCTTTACTGATTCTTTATCAATATCCGCACCCCTAATTTCCAGCTTTTCTTTCTTTATCAGTGAATGAGCCTCATTTCTTGCATCCCACCACATTTTCTTAGGTATCTGTTGCCAGCCCTGTGATACAAATTCACGATCCAAACCCGGTGCGATATTTGCTCCAATAAGTGCGGCTTCAATGGGGATTGTTCCCGAACCGCAAAACGGGTCAAGCAGCGGCTTATCACTTCTCCATCTGCTTAGCAGTATCATTGCGGCTGCCAGAGTCTCCCGAAGTGGTGCTATGTTGGCCTTTTCCCTATAGCCTCTTTTATGCAGCCCCGGACCGCTAGTATCTATCATGAGCGTGAATTTGTCTTTCATTAGAGAAAATTGTATCTGATAAAGAGGTCCGGTTTCATCAAACCAACTTTTCTTATATTTATTTTTTAATTTTTCTACAACAGCTTTCTTTATTATTGACTGGCAATCAGGGACGCTATAAAGTTTTGATTTTAAGGAGTAGCCCTTTACGGGGAAAGCTCCATCTTCTGGTATCCACTCATCCCATGGAAGAGATTTTGTATTCTCGAAGAGCTTGTCATAAGTTGTGGCGGAAAACTCGCCTATCTTTACTAAAATTCTTTCGGCAGAGCGTATCCAAAGGTTTGAACGGCAAATCGCCTGCTTGTCACCTATAAAGGTAACCCTGCCGTCTTCCACTGTTACATTACTATATCCCAATCTCCTTAATTCATTTGCAGTGACTGATTCTATACCGAAGAGGGTTGGAGCTATAAGTTTAATCGGTGTCATTTTAAACCTCCGTCTATTACTTAAATTAAAATATATGATAAACTTATTATATCAAATTAAAGACTTTAAGCTACATATTGCTGTTCAATTCGATATATAATACTGAAAAATCAAACCTCTTCTGATATAATAGTTCTGATAAAGAATAAAAAACAACAGATTAATTATAAATACTAATAGAATTGGAGGTAAAAACTTGAAGTTAATATTTTGTGGTGGAGCACAAGAAGTAGGAGCTTCTTGCTATCTTGTGACAATAGACGGAAAAAATATTTTACTGGACTGCGGTATACGGCTTACTTCATCAAAGGATACCCTTCCGGATTTTAGGCTAATTCAAGAAAACGGTGGTATTGATGCTATTATAATAAGCCATGCCCATACAGATCATACAGGTGCTCTCCCGGCCATAAGCCGTCAATTTCCTAACGCACTTATATACATGACTCATATGTCTAAAGACCTTACAAGAGTTCTTTTATATGATAGTCTAAAAATAATGGAAAGAGAACCAGAAATTCCCATATATGCAGAAAATCATGTACAGGAAATGCTGGGTAGGACCGTTTGTTTTTCACCAAATTTTAGCTTTAAATTGTTTAGTGACAGTAATATTACTGCTACCTTTTACAGTGCAGGCCATATAGCAGGTGCGGCGTCTATTTATATGGTTGGTTCTGAAGGCAGTTTGTTTTACTCGGGAGATATTTCGGGATTTAAGCAAAATACAATAGAAGGGGCCACCGTTCCTAAACTTAGGCCTGATGTGGCTATTTTTGAATCTACATACGGAGACAAGCTTCATGCTAACCGCCAAGTAGAAGAACAAAGACTTATTGAATCTATAAATGAAGTGATAATCAACGGAGGAAAGGTTTTAGTTCCTGCTTTTGCATTGGGAAGGGCACAGGAAGTGATTCTGATATTAAAAAAAGCTATGAACAGAGGGCAGTTGCTTTCGTGTCCAATTTACGTCGATGGTATGGTCAAGGATATTTGTCGGATTTATAAGCTTAACCCAAATTATTTAAGATTAAATTTAGCAAAAAAAGTGTTTAGAGGAGTGGATATCTTCTATGATGACAATGTATCTCCTGTGGACAAACCTGAATTTCGTAAAGAAATTTTAGAATCAAAAAATCCATGTGTTATTATTGCCAGTTCAGGTATGTTAACCGGCGGACCTAGTCAAATGTATGCCCAAGGTTTAGCAACTAATGAAAACAATTTAATTGCCGTAACCGGGTATCAGGATGAAGAATCACCGGGAAGAGATTTGTTAAAAATCATTGAAACAGATGATGATGCTGATAAAAAGCAGGACAGAACCATTAAATTAGGAGAGCGAGAGATTAGTGTAAAATGCCGTGTAGGCAAGTTTGGTCTTTCAGCTCATGCCGATAAGATGGAAATATTAAATATTGCTAATAACTTATACCCGCGGAGGATATTTTTAGTCCACGGCAATCCCGAAGCCATAAACAGTCTTGGCAGGGAAATGCAAAAGGATATTAACGGATTTATATATGCACCCCGGAACGGAGAACAATATGAAATAAATATAAAAAAGCCTCGAAAACAAAGACGTATAGCGAAATGCCCTAATATGAAACGTAATGAACCGCTAAATCAGGAAAGTATAAAAGAATTATGGGAATTTGTAAAAGACAATTTAGGCACAGAAACTGCTCTTTCCGCAGAAGAACTTATGGAAATTTGGGGGTATGAGCAGGACGTATTAGAAGTAAAGGAAATATTAAACAACTCTCCGTACTTTGAACCGAACCCACGTCGTATGTTTCTATATCATGCTGTAAAGGAAAGCGAAATAGAGAAGCTGAGCGAGCCTAAAGTGATGGAAGTCAATGAAATGCTGCAATTGGCAGATGAGTTTTTCGGCTACGAATCAGGTCTATATAAAAAAGGTGCAAGATTTGATGATAAAATCGCATTACTATATTTTAACTTTCCGGATATTGCCAAGATAAAGTATTACAGCAAGATTAAAGAATTTGAGGTGCATACGGGCTGGCGTGTTGAAATAAATGAAAATGTAAACAAATCTGCCATTGATGAGGTTGTTTATAATTTATTTCCTGCAGATGTAACAATAAATAAAATATCGTATATGCCTCACTCCGGCAAAGTAAAAGTTCTTGCAGAAGGCGAATTGCCTGATGGCAAAATGCTGTCTTATAAATTTAAGGAAATAACAGGCTTATACTTAGCAGTAAATGAAGAAGATGAAACCAATCCTAATATACTTGCTGGCACAAATATAAACCAGATGGAGCAAAATGAGGCTCTAAGGCATATAGATGAAAAATTTTATGCACAACCACACCGGCCTTATAAAAAAAGCATAAAAGTAACAAGTAATGGTGTGAAATACATCGAACTTTCATTTATATCAAAACCCATTGGTGAAAAATATAGTAATATAATTAAAGAGTTGGAAAGAGAAACCGGATATTCAATAACCGTAAGCGACTCCTGCAACCAAATAGAAATAATTAATATTACAAAACGCCTCATAAATGAAAAAGGTATTAAAGCAAAGAGAAATCCGAGTGTATTTCTTGATAAAATGTCTGTACAAGTGGTGTCGGCTCAAGATGTAGATGACTTAATAAAACAAGAAATTAAAAAACAGTTTTTAGATATGACAGGATTAATTCTGGAAATTAAATAAAAGTAAGATGAAGCCTTAAAAAATATTAAGTAAGTAATGGAATTATGTATTGATGATGAGGAAAATCTGTTTGGCGGTATAGTTGTATAAATTTTTCAAGGTTAAAGCTAATAAACTCTTAAATGATGGTACTAACCGTCATTTTTTTTATAAATTTGGGAACTAATATACTTAGAATTAAAATGAAAGGAAGGTAGATTGTAGTGGGACCAGCTTTGGATATCAGAAATCTTGTAATTCACAATCTTTCCGGAAGTAGTCGGGAGGAGATTGAAGGCTATATCCAAGAAACCATTGATACAAGAGAGGAAGAGGCACTGCCCGGGATGGGAATCCTTTTTGAGCTTGTATGGGACAAATCCAATGCAACTGAGAAAAACACCATGATGGATAAAATAATGCAAGGCATACAAACCACTGAGATGTAGTAAACTCAAAAATCGGGGCTTTCCCCGATTTTTGAGTTTACTAAGCTTGAAAACTAATCTTTAATAAGATAAGCTATTGGTAGATATTATCAGAATTAGAAAGTTGGAGACTGAAGTTAAAAAGGGAATTAAAAGAAGTTTCGAAAATGAGAGCCTATTAAATGAACTCTTTTATTATTTAGACGGTTCTTAAAGGCCAAGTCGGTAAAAGAAAATAGGTGCTCCAAATGTTAACCATAATCCAATACTGAAATATCTTAGCATACGATAAAAATTATATGGTGGCAAAATCAACTTTAAACCCTCATATATCAATAAAAAACCAATAATACCTATCAGGTATTTTATCAATGTTCTAATCCTGGTTTTACATTTTGGCTCAAAACCTATAAAGTAATTTTCCCAAACATATCCTAACCAGCTACCCGATAGCATTCCTGTGTAAATAAAATTATCTTCATAAGGGAATAAACAAACCAGTATAATTGGCACAATTAAGGAAAGTGCTGTATTGTAAATCAGCGGTATGGGCTTACATATTCTTGATATCCACACGAAAACGGAAGATATGGATAAGCCCAAAATTATGCCTGTTAAAACATCTAAAGGCCAGTGAACGCCAAGATACAGTCTTGAAAAGCTGACCAGAAAAATAACCGCAGTTCCAAGTATATAGATCCATTGGCGGTGGTAGCATTTCATAATAACTCCCCAAAATGTGGATGTTCCTTGAGCGTGTCCGCTGGGGAAAGAAAAGCCTCCGGCAGAGATTACGAATAAACTTCTTATACCCGGGTATCCTATTGGCCTTACAAGAGTGACAACTTCTTTTAATGATACATTAATGTACATTGAAAATAGCAGCGATGTAATTAAGGTTATACCGATTTTTTTATTAATATTCCAGTAAAATACAGGAATCATAAGATAATAGAATAAACTGCTTCCCAGATTCGTGACTGCAATAAAAAAGGCATCAAGGATGGGATTGCTAAAGGACTGAATAATTTTAATAATTTCGGCTTGCAGTTCCATGACTTACCTCCGGCTTTTGTTATTTCTTATAACTTCTCTTTTTTTATCAAGAGTTCCTTCTTTACAATAATATAATATCTTGCCGAAGAAATCATTTGAAGATATAATCATAATTAAAAAATCAATTAATTTAAGGGAGGAGATTTTTTGGACTATCAGAAATATGTAACACAGCGGGCAAAGGATATTGAGATTTCAACAATACGTTATTTTTTTAATATGGTAAATGAAGTTGAAGGGGCAGTTTCTCTATGTATTGGTGAACCTGATTTTACAACACCAGCTCATATAAATCAAGCTGCTGTTGAGGCTCTTAAACAGGGTCATACCTTCTATACCCCTAATGCAGGTTTGCTTGAACTCAGACAAGAAATATCAAAGTACTTAGAAAATCGATACAAAATAGGCTATAACCCCGAGACGGAAATTATTGTTACCATAGGAGCAAGTCAAGCCATCGATGTTGTTATAAGAACATTGGTAGAATCCGGTGATGAAGTATTAATCCCCCAGCCTTCTTTTGTGGCTTATAAGCCTTGTACTATTTTAGCCGGAGGTAAACCGGTTTATGTGCCTACATATCAAGAAGATGATTTTGTGCTAAGAGCCGATATACTGGAAAGGTATATTACCGACAGAACAAAATTGTTAATTCTGCCATATCCGAACAATCCTACCGGAGCAGTAATGACTAAAGAAGCATTGGAAGAGTTAGCTCCGATTATAAAGAAACATGATTTAATTGTGGCTGCAGATGAAATTTATTCAGAACTTACTTATGGCGTGAATCATACGGCTTTTGCTGGGATTCCCGATATGTGGGAGAGGACGGTTACTATAAACGGATTTTCTAAATCCTATGCTATGACGGGATGGAGGTTGGGATATATTGCAGCACCGGAGGGTCTGACTAAGGAAATGCTGAAGGTTCATCAGTACAATGTAACCTGCGCAGCAACCATGGGCCAGTATGCTGCATTAGAGGCTTTGAGAAACGGTGATGCAGATATTGTGAATATGCGAACGGAATATGATAAAAGAAGAAAATTTTTATATGAAAGCCTGAGCAGTATGGGGCTTGATTGTTTTGAACCAAAAGGAGCATTTTATGTATTTCCTTCAATTAAAAAAACCGGTCTTTCTTCAGAGGAATTTGCCCAAAAACTTTTATGGGAAGGCAAAGTTGCAGTTATTCCTGGCAGTTCATTCGGCGAAAACGGTCAAGGTTTTGTGAGGATGGCTTATGCTACTTCGATGGAAAACCTGGAAGAGGCAGTAAAAAGGATAAGAGTTTTTTTAAATAAACTCTAATATTCCGGCGGGCTACCCAATCTAATCCGACATAAAACCGCACGATATTATAAATATTTATAAAAATGTTCGTAAAAAGTATTGCTAAATAAAGTGGCCTATGTTAATATGTAATTATCAAAATTCAATAATACTGCAAAGTTTTACAATACTGTAACAGAGAACACCGAAAAAACCAATGGTATTGTCTTTTGCAAAATACAAATAAAATGATAAAAGGAGAGTTATGCGTATGTTTTTGGCAAGAGTATTTACTTTTCCTAAGACTGGAGTGCTGGATCCACAAGGCAGTGCAATAAAAGCAACCATTTCAAATATTGGATTTAAGGATGTTCAAGATATACAAACGGGCAAGTATTATGAGGTAAGAATTAATGCTTGTGATGCGGCTAAAGCAAAGGAAATAATGAAGGAATTATGTGAAAAAGTTTTAGTAAATCCTGTGGTTGAAGATTACAAATTTGAAATAATGGAGGCTTGAACATGAATTGTGCGGTGATACAGTTTGCCGGAAGTGGTGGCGATGGTGATTGTTATCATATTTGTAAAAATATTTTAGGCCAACCCGTAAATACAATTTTTCACAAAGAAACTTTTGCCGCTCAAGACTTTGATTTCATCATTCTTCCAGGCGGAGCATCTCATGGTGATTATCTGCGCCCGGGAGCTCTGGCAGCTCGTTCAAAAGTCATTAAATCCGTAATAGATGCTGCTAATGCCGGAAAATACATATTGGGTATAGGCAATGGATTTCAAATATTATTAGAAGCTGGCCTTTTGCCCGGAACAATGCTGATAAATAAAGACCTGAAATTCTATTCTGATGATGTTTTTGTTCGGGTAGAAAATAATGCTACTCCTTTTACTAATCTTTACAAAAACGGCGAAGTAATTCGCTTGACTGTTGCATGCAAATACGGCAACTATTATGCTGATAAAAAGACAATGGAACAACTAAAGACACAAAATAAAATAGTTTTGACGTACTGTGATATAAACGGAAACGCAGCGGAGGCGTCGAATCCTTTGGGTTCAATGGAAAACATAGCAGCTATAGCAAACCAAGAAGGTAATATATTGGGTCTGATGCCTCATCCGGAAAGATGTGCCGAAGAAATTCTCGGTAACACCGATGGAATAAGAATGTTTCAGTCTATTCTGCAGTATGTAGAAGGAGGTAAAATCCATGACTGCTCGAGAAGAAGCTAAGAAATTAGGCTTGACTGATTTAGAATTTGACGAAATATTAAAAATTCTGGGCAGGGAACCTAATTATTTGGAATTGAGTCTTTACAGTGTTATGTGGTCAGAACACTGTAGTTATAAGAATTCAAAGCCTGTATTGAAGCGGTTTCCGACTCAAGGTCCGCAGGTGCTGCAAGGCCCTGGTGAAAATGCCGGAATAGTTGACATTGGAGATAATTTAGCAGTTGCTATGAAGGTTGAAAGCCACAATCATCCTTCAGCGGTTGACCCTTATCAGGGAGCAGCTACAGGTGCAGGAGGTATGATTCGGGATATTTTTACTATGGGTGCAAGACCGATTGCTCTCTTAAATTCTCTTCGCTTTGGATGCCTTTGTGATGATCGGACACAGTATTTATTTGAAGAAGCAGTTGCTGGAATTGGCGATTACGGAAATGCTATGGGTATTCCAACGGTCGGCGGTGAGGTCTACTTTGACGATTCATATAAAGAGAATCCCTTGGTTAATGCCATGTGTGTTGGAATAATTAAACATGACAAGATTGTTCGTGGAAAAGCAGCAGGAGTAGGCAATTCTGTAATGGTGGTTGGTGCTGCTACAGGACGTGATGGCATGCACGGAGCAAGTTTTGCATCGGGTGAGCTCTCGGATGACAATCCGGATCAGGGTTCTCCGATGCAAGTTGGTGACCCGTTTAAGGAAAAACAACTGATGGAAGCCTGCCTTGAACTGCTGCAGCATGACTGGGTAGTCGGTGTTCAGGACATGGGAGCCGCAGGAGTAGTTTCCTCTACATGCGAAACTGCTGCCCGAGCAGGAAGCGGAATAGAACTCGATGTTGCTTTGGTTCCTCAAAGAGATAAGGATATGAAACCCCATGAAATTATGATATCTGAATCTCAGGAACGAATGTTGGTAATTGTGGAGAAAGGCCATGAGGATGATGTAAAGAAAATCTTTAAAAAATGGGATTTAGATGCTGTAAAATTTGGAACGGTTACCGATGATGGAATGCTGAGAATATTAGAAAACGGGAAGGTTGTAGGTGAAGTCCCGGCCGCATCACTGGCTGAAGGTGTACCTATTATCAAACGAGAAAGTAAAAGGCCGGTATATATGGATAAACTTCAAATTGATTTTTCGAAAATCCCGGTAACTGATGATTTAAATGAAGTATTGTTTAAACTGCTTGATTCACCTAATATTGCCAGCAAAGCCATAGTATACCGCCAATTTGACCAGACTATAGGTACAAATACCGTAGTTGCACCAGGGTCAGATGCTGCAGTTATTAGAATAAAAGGGACAAAAAAGGGAATTGCAATTTCCGTTGACGGTAACGGTTATTATTGCTACCTTGACCCATATGAGGGAGGTAAACAGATAGTAGCAGAAGCTGCCAGAAATCTGGTGGTAAGCGGTGCAAAACCCTTAGCGCTTACTGATGGTCTCAACTTTGGCAATCCTGAAAAACCAGAGGTTTATTACCAATTTGAAAAATGTGTCGATGGCATATCAGAAGTTTCCAAGAAGTTGAATATTCCAGTTATAAGCGGTAATGTCAGCTTTTATAATGAAGGAAAGTTCAGTGCCGTATATCCCACACCAATAGTAGGAATGGTGGGAGTTTTAGATGATGTAAATAAACATTGCACGATGAATTTTAAGAAACAGGGTGATTTGGTAGTCCTTCTTGGTGAGAATACTGATGAATTAGGAGGATCTACTTATTTGCAGGAAGTATTAAACATTACTGCAGGTCCTGCACCCAGGCTTGATATTGAATTAGAGAAGAAAGTGCAAACCTGTTGTTTAAAAGCCATTGAATTAGGGCTTGTCAATTCTGCCCATGATGTTGTTCAAGGCGGTTTGGCTGTTGCATTGGCCGAATGCTGCATAGCAGGGAATCTCGGCTTTTCCGGAGAGATTGAAACCGATTTAAGACCGGATACGCTGCTCTTTGGAGAAGGTCAATCTAGAATAATATTAAGTTTACCAGAAGAAAATCTTTCTGTCTTAAATAAGCTTGCCAAAGAAATCGGTGTCAAAACAAGTGTGCTGGGATTTGTAAAATCCGGTGGTTTAAACATACAAGTGAAACAAAAAGAGCAAGTTGTTGGCAAGATAGAAGTATCAACAGAGAGAATAGCTGAAATATGGAATAATGCTATTAAACGGAGAATAGAAAAATGAGCGATAAACTAAAAGAAGCCTGCGGTGTTTTTGGTATATACAATCCACAAAAAGATGTTACTCTCGGGCGCAATATATTTTACGGTCTTTATGCACTGCAGCATCGAGGCCAGGAAAGCGCTGGAATTGCAGTAACTTCAGGCAGCGGTATAAAATATCATAAAGCAATGGGCTTAGTTTCTGAAGTGTTTAATGATGAGATACTAGACGAACTGTCTGGGCACATAGGTGTAGGTCATGTGAGATACTCAACCACGGAAGCCAACACTCTTATTAATTCTCAACCTCTTGTAGTTCGGTACAAAAAAGGTTCTTTAGCTGTAGCTCATAATGGCAATCTGGTAAATTCCCAGGAACTGCGTAGAGAGCTGGAAGAACGTGGAGTGGCTTTCCAGACTGAAATAGACAGTGAAGTAGTAGCTTTTTTAATTGCGCAGGAACATTCTGAAGATATTATAAAGGCAGCAGAAATCTGTATGGAGAAAATAAAAGGCTCCTATGCATTGGTTATTATGACAGAAGATACCTTAATAGGCATGCGGGATCCGCATGGTATCAGACCGCTGTGCCTGGGTAAGCAAGACGATTCATATATTCTTACATCAGAAAGCTGTGCATTGGATACTATTGATGCTAAATTTATCAGAGATGTAGAGCCCGGAGAAATAATTGTTATAAATAAGGATGGAGTAAAGAGTATCAAAAAGGATAAAGATAATTCAAGTTCGGCACTGTGTATTTTTGAATTTGTGTACTTTGCACGACCTGATAGTACCATTGATGGGAGCAATGTTCATATGGCTCGTTGGGAAGCGGGGAAGCTACTTGCAAAGGAGCATCCAGTTGAGGCTGATTTGGTCATAGGTGTGCCGGATTCAGGAACGGTATCTGCCATGGGCTATGCCGAAGCCGCCGGGATTCCATTTGGCATCGGGCTTATTAAAAATCGCTATGTTGGTAGGACTTTTATTAAAGCTACTCAGAGCTCAAGGGAAATTGGAGTTAAACTCAAGCTAAATGCTGTAAAGGAAGCCGTTCGCGGTAAACGCCTTATAATGGTCGATGATTCTATCGTGCGTGGCACCACCAGCGGTCTCATAGTTAAGGTTTTAAAAGAAGCTGGAGCTAAAGAAGTACATGTTCGCGTCAGTTCACCGCCGGTTATGCACTCTTGTTATTTTGGCATTGATACTTCCACTCGCAAAGAACTTATAGGCGCTCAACGGAAGATAGAAGAAATCAGGCAGTATATAGGAGCCGATAGCCTCGGATATTTGAGCTTAGACGGTCTGATGAAGGCTACAGGTTTTTCAGGTGAGAGATTTTGCACGGGATGTTTTTCGGGAGCATATCCGATTGAGGTTCCTCGTGAAGGAAAACGTTATGTATTTGAAAAACGTTAAATCTGAAAAAGGATGTGAGTTAAAATAAAAAGAGCCACTTATAAAGATGCCGGAGTGGATGTGGACGCGGGTAATCGAGCAGTCGAGCTCATAAAAGGCCATGTGCGTTCTACCTTCAGGCCTGGCGTGTTAGGAAATTTAGGAAGTTTTGGCGGCTTTTTTCAACTTGATGTCAAGAAATACCGAGAACCTGTGCTGGTTTCCGGCACTGATGGAGTCGGTACAAAGCTCAAGATAGCTTTTATGATGGACAAGCACGATACGATAGGTATCGACGGTGTAGCAATGTGTGTAAATGATATATTAGTTCACGGTGCGGAACCCTTATTTTTCCTGGATTACATTGCACTTGGAAAACTTGTTCCCGAAAAGGTTGCCGATATAGTTAAAGGTGTAGCTGATGGCTGTAAGATGGCCGGATGTGCACTTCTTGGCGGCGAAACAGCGGAGATGCCAGGAATGTATGATGAAGATGAGTATGATATTGCAGGCTTTGCTGTGGGAGTTGTGGATAAAACTAAAATCATTGATGGTTTATCTATAAAAAAAGATGATGTTGTTATTGGAATTGCATCATCAGGTCTTCACAGCAATGGTTATTCCTTAGCAAGGAAAGTATTGTTTGAGTTAGGTGGGCTTTCGCCGGAAGATTATATTGAAGATTTTGGGGAAACGCTAGGAGAAGAACTATTAAAACCTACAAAAATATATTCAAAAACGGTTAAATCTCTTGAAGATTTCAATGTCCATGGTATGGCACATATTACTGGTGGGGGATTGATAGAAAACCTACCGCGCATATTACCGGAAGGCATGGAGTTTATAATCAATAAGGGGTCTTGGGAAATTCCGCCGGTATTTCACTTGATTCAAAAAATAGGGCAGATTGAAGATAAAGAAATGTATAGGACTTTTAATATGGGCATAGGGTATGTAATTGTTGCGCCGGAAGAAAATGCCGATACTATTTTAAATACTGTAAGAGAGCAAGGAGAAAACGCTTGGATTATAGGACAGGTATCTATGGGGAAAGGCGGGGTGGTATTTTGCCAAAGCTGAGGCTTGGTATTTTGGTATCCGGCGGAGGTTCCAACCTGCAATCCATCATTGACAAAGCGGAAGCAGGCTACCTTCCGGCAGAAGTTGTTGTAGTCATTTCCAGCAAGCAAGATGTTTATGCCCTGGAAAGGGCAAAGAAACACAATATTCCTGCAGCGGTAGTGCTGCCGAAGAATTATAAAACTAGGGAAGAATACGAAAATGAACTCATAAAAATCCTTAATGCCTATAATGTGGATTTAGTCATACTGGCAGGATATATCAGAGTCCTATCTCCACATTTTGTCCGGGCTTTTCAAGGTAAAATCATGAATATTCATCCATCTCTCATACCGGCTTTTTGCGGTGAAGGATTTTATGGCGAAAAAGTGCATAAAGCCGTGCTGGATTACGGTGTAAAGCTAACCGGAGTAACAGTTCATTTTGTAGATGAAGGGGCTGATACAGGTCCTATCATTTTACAAAGGGCTGTACCCGTTAAGGATGATGATACTGTTGAAACTTTGGCAGCACGGGTGTTAGAAGAGGAGCACAGAATATACCCAGAAGCAATAAAACTATTTGCCGAAGGTAGATTAGAAATTAATGGCCGTAGGGTCAAAATAATCAGCAAGGAGGATTCGCAATGATTAAGCGAGCTCTAATATCAGTTTCAAATAAAGAGGGCCTAGTAGAATTTGCAAGAGGCCTTCTTGAATTAGGAGTGGAGATACTCTCTACAGGAGGCACAGCTAAGGCCTTACAAGAAGCAGGTATAAAAGTTACCGCTGTGTCCGATGTTACCGGATTTCCGGAAATCCTCGATGGTCGGGTTAAAACCCTCCATCCCAAGATCCATGGCGGAATACTGGCTAGAAGGGACAATGATGAACATATGCAGCAAATATCAAAGCTGGGCATAGAACCTATTGACCTTGTAGCTATAAATCTTTATCCATTTAAACAAACCATCGAAAAGCCAGGCGTAACTTTGGAGGAGGCTATCGAAAATATAGATATCGGTGGTCCGTCGATGCTGCGTTCTGCAGCCAAAAACCATAAGGACGTGGTTGTCGTTGTGGACCCTGAAGATTATCCACTTATACTGGATGAACTGAAAAAGAAAGGTAATATCGACGGTAAGCAGCGAATTAAGCTGGCTTGCAAGGTTTTTGAGCATACAGCCCATTATGATGCTTTGATTTCAGGGTATTTGGAAAAACAGATTTTAGCTGATGAACCTGCTGATTTAGCAATTACAGAGTTTCCAGAGAATCTTACTTTGGCGTACGAAAAAATTCAAGATCTGCGCTATGGGGAAAATCCTCATCAAAAGGCGGCTTTTTATGGTGAAATAGGAAGGCATTCTGGCACATTAGCCGGTGCTAAACAGCTTGGAGGTAAGGAATTATCATTCAACAACATAAATGATGCAGATGCTGCACTTAAGGCAGTTAGGGAGTTTGATATGCCGGCAGCGGTAGGCTTAAAGCACACAAATCCTTGCGGTGTGGCATGCAGTGATAATATTTATGATGCTTATGTTAAGGCATATGCAGCTGATCCTGTATCAATTTTTGGTGGGATTGTGGCATTAAATAGACCTGTGGATGCCCGGACGGCTGAAGAATTGGTTAAGATATTCTTGGAAATTGTAATTGCACCGGGATATGAACCTGAAGCTCTGGAAATATTGAAGACAAAGAAAAATCTACGGATATTGGAAGTAGATTTTGATAATAAATCCGATTTCGGCTTAGATATGAAAAAAGTGTCAGGAGGTTTGTTAGTTCAAGAGCTGGATATAAAAGATTTTGATGAAAGTGATTTAAAAGTTGTGACAAAGCGTGCTCCATCTGATAAGGAGATGAAAGACCTGCTCTTTGGTTGGAAGGTTGTAAAGCATGTAAAATCTAATGCCATAGTTTTAGCAAAAGACCTTATTACTGTCGGTGTCGGTGCAGGGCAGGTTAACAGGATTTGGCCGACAGAGCAAAGTATTGCTCATGCAGGTGACAAGGCCAAAGGTGCAGTGTTAGCCTCAGATGCATTCTTCCCCTTCTCTGATGTGGTAGAGGCAGCAGCAGATGCTGGAATAACGGCTATTATTCAGCCGGGAGGCTCATTGCGCGATGAAGATTCTATTAAAGCAGCAGATGCCAACGACATTGCCATGGTCTTTACAGGAATGCGGCATTTCAAACATTAATTCAGTAGCATATGTATGGGCGGCCTTTCTTTGACCGCCCGCTTATACGCATATTAATAAACTGCTTAGTAAAAGGAGGTAGCACGCTTGAAAGTCCTTGTAGTTGGAGGCGGGGGTCGAGAACACACGTTGGTATGGAAGCTTGCTCAAAGTCCTAGGGTTGACCGGGTATACTCTGCTCCAGGTAATCCAGGCATTAAAAATCTTGCAACTTGTGTTGATATATCGGTAAACGATATAAATAGATTGGCAGATTTTGCAAAAGAAAATAATATTGATTTGACAATAGTGGGTCCGGAAGCACCATTGGTGGCAGGTATAGTCGATGAATTTGAAAGCAGGGGACTGGGTATTTTCGGTCCCAGTAAAGCAGCAGCTCAAATAGAAGGTAGTAAAGTATTTTCAAAGGACTTAATGAAAAAGTATAAAATCCCGACAGCTGACTATCGAGTCTTTGAAAGGGCTCAGGATGCTGCGGATTATATAAATACTGCCCAAATGCCTCTAGTTGTTAAAGCCGAGGGTCTAGCGGCAGGTAAGGGAGTTATTATTGCACATGATAGGGATACTGCCAAAGAAGCAGTTAAGAGCATAATGATCGATAGAGCCTTTGGGGAATCCGGATCGCGTGTAGTTATCGAAGAGTATTTAGAAGGTCCTGAAGTGACAGTGCTTGCTTTTTGTGATGGCAAAGTGGCTGTTCCAATGGTGAGCAGTCGCGACCACAAGAGAGTTTTTGATAATAATGAAGGCCCGAATACCGGGGGTATGGGAGCAGTTTCGCCTGCCCCGGCTTATACCTTAGAATTAGCAAAAACTGTAGAACATGACATTATTCAGCGGACTGTTGATGCTATGGCTAGTGAAGGTATACCATTTAAAGGAATTTTATATACCGGGCTTATTCTTACAAAGTCTGGCCCCAAAGTCTTGGAATATAACTGCCGGTTTGGTGACCCTGAGACTCAAGTGGTAATTCCTCGACTTAAAACGGATCTGGTAGATATTGTAGAATCCGTAATAAATGGAAATTTACTAAATACTAAAATAGAGTGGAAGCAAGAAGCTGCAGTATGCGTGGTTATAGCATCCGGAGGCTATCCGGGTTCCTATGAAACAGGTAAACCCATAAGAGGTCTAGCAGATGCCGAAAAAAACGGAAGTATAGTATTTCATGCAGGTACAGCCTTGAAAAATGGTGAAATTGTTACGGCAGGCGGGAGAGTTCTAGGAGTAACAGCTTTGGGGAAAGACGTACAAGATGCTCGTGAATTAGTTTATAAATCTGTTTCAAAGATATATTTTGATGGCATGCATTACAGAAAAGACATTGGTCTCTAAGAGTAAATAATTAATTTAATAATGATTTCTAAATTTATTTGTAAATATTTACAATAAACCGTGCATGAAATTTAAAAGCCTCCGATCGGAGGCTTTTAAATTTAATAATTAAATGCTGCAGGCTCGTAAAACGCCTTTGGATGTGCACAAGCAGGACATATTTCAGGCGGCTCAGTACCTTCATAAATGTAACCGCAATTGCGGCAGCGCCATTTGATAGGTTCGGAACGCTTAAAGACAGTTCCATCTTGTAATCTAGAAAGCAGTTTTAAATATCTTTTCTCATGTTCTGCTTCAACTTCCGCAACTTTTTCAAAATGTGCTGCTATATCATTAAACCCCTCTTCTCTAGCTGTTTCGGCAAATTCTTTGTACATATCCGACCACTCATAGTTTTCACCTTTTGCTGCCTCTTCAAGATTTTTTTTGGTGTCGCCGATTAATCCCAGATATTTAGCCCACATTTTGGCGTGTTCCTTTTCATTGTCAGCGGTTTCCTGAAAAACACCCATTATTTGTTCATAGCCCTCTTTTTTTGCTATTGAAGCAAAAAAATTATATTTGTTGCGGGCCATGGATTCACCTGCAAAGGCTTCTAGAAGATTTTTTTCGGTTTTAGAACCTTTTAATTCCATCATTGTTTGCCTCCCTTTTTGATAATAGTTATAGTTTCTATTAATATATTATTCGACAAAAAACCAGTAATTCCTTCTTCTAGGTAATAAAAAATATGAGCATAAAATTATAAAAAATATAATTGAATAACTTGAAGCCAAATGGTATTATTACACATAATATATATTATGATTCTAATGTAAAAACCCTGTTTTCTCAAATTGATGCTCAACATATAGCGTTTTTATTAAATCTAAAACAATATATTGACATTTCTGGGCTAAAATTCACTTTTTACGGTAGGAATCATATTATTAATCTATTAATATGTAAATTGGAGGTTTTTTTAACATGATAAAAGTAGTTGTAAGCGGTGCTCAAGGCAAAATGGGGAAAACTGTAATTCAGTTAATAAGAAATTATAATGATATGAAAGCAATAGCAGGTTTTGATATAGCCTATAATGAAGGAGATTTAGTCATTTATGATGACCTGTTTAAAATTCCGGAAATTCCGGATGTAATAATAGATTTCTCCAATCCTTCTGCTATAAAACAACTTACTGATTATGCTGCCGCTAAAGGTGTTGCTTTGGCAGTGGGTACCACAGGTCTTGAAGAAGAGCATATAGAATTGCTTTATAATGCTGCAAGGACTGTACCTGTATTTGTTTCACATAATATGTGTTTAGGTATTTCTCTGCTTTTGAGCTTAGCTAAGCAAGCTGCAGAGATTTTATCGGATCATGATATTGAAATTATTGAAAAACATCACAATCAAAAAATTGATGCACCCAGTGGAACTGCACTTATGATTGCCAATGGCATTAAAGAAGTTCGTAAGGATGTATACTATGTATATAACAGAGCTGATATAAGAAAAAAACGCGATAAAAATGAAATTGGTATTCATGCAATTCGGGGCGGCAATTTAGTAGGAGAACATACGGTGTTTTTTATAGGTGAAGATGAAACCGTAGAAATTTCTCATAAGCTGACATCAAGAAAAGTTTTGGCAAATGGAGCTATAAAAGTTATTAGATTTATTGCCCAACAAAAACCCGGTTACTACATCATGCAAGATTTGATAAGCAGCCTGAGTCATTAAGAAAGCTTTTGTCCGCAAAAAGGGCAATAAGCAAAATTCGGATTTATGAAGCTTCCACAGTGAGGACAAATATTGTTTGGCATTTGCATTTTTTGTAACCGGTCAAAATCTACACTATCTCCATGCTGAAGTTCTCTTACATAGTCCTGATTTACAGTATATATACTGCCACAGCATCTAAGCTGAAGAAAATATTGTTTATTCCACTTGAATATCGGTATAAAAAAGAAGTGAAAATATGTAAATGATTCTCTGAGTTCTGCTCGGGTAAGCTTTCCGCACTCGGGACAAATAATATTATCGAATTCTTTTACAGGACGGTCCTTTTGCTGAATTCCAAAGATGCCAAAGAAAAACATAGACATTCCCCCGTAAAAACTTTTTTGGTTTTATTGTTTATTATTGTAAATTATATAATACTCAATAAGGAAAATAAAGAGCTGCTCAAAAAAGAATCACCAGAGTTATTTTATCCACATTTAAAAGCAATATTGGTTCTATAAAGTAAAAAGTAATCCCTTGCCAAGTAGCTTAAGCACAGGGATTACTTAATAATTTGAAATAATTACGGGCTGCTATTTAATTTACAGTTTGTTTGAAACACCAGCTTCACTAAATGTTGACATTTCCTTTAATATTTTTAGGCTTGCATCTATCACGTTCATTGCAAGAGCTGCACCGGTACCCTCTCCTAATCGCATATTCATCATTAGTATTGGCTTGATGCCTAAAAAGTCCAGAATTATCTTGTGTCCGGGTTCTTCTGAAAGATGTGAGCCTAACATGTAGTTTACAGCTAATGGTGACATTTTTTTTGCTATAACTGCGGCAGCTCCGGAAATAAATCCATCAATTATAACCGGAACTCGGTTTGCGGCACAAGCTAGTATAACTCCGGTAAGTCCGGCGATTTCCAAACCGCCTACCTTTGATAGGACATCCAGGGGGTTTTTAGGATTTGGTTTATTTACAGTTAAAGCTTTTTCAATAGCAGCTATTTTTATTTTCAATTTTCCATCATCTACTCCGGTACCTCTCCCTACTACATTTTTAACCGGAAGATTGCTATAAGTAGCAATAATGGCAGAACTGGGACTGGTGTTTCCGATACCCATTTCGCCAATAGCTATTATTCCGGCACCTTTCCTAATAACCATTTCAGCAATATCAATTCCTACTTCTACAGCTTGAGTTGCTTCTTCATAAGTCATAGCTGGTTCCTCAGCCATGTTTTTCGTTCCATATGCTACTTTCCTCTTGATGATGTTTGGCACATCAGGCAAATCTGAAGCTACGCCAATGTCAACCACATACAATTTAGCATTTTCATGTCGTGTTAGTACGCTCATGGCAGCTCCGCCATTTACAAAATTAAGTACCATTTGAGGTGTTACCTCCTGCGGGAAAGGTGCTACCCCTTCTTTAACGATACCATGGTCTCCTGCCATTAAAATTGCAGCCTTTTTTGGCAATTCAGGGACCACGTTGCCTGTTATACCGGCAATTTGCTTTGCGATATTTTCTAACATACCCAAGCTTCCGACAGGTTTTGTCAGGTCATCCAGGCGTGCCTGAGTTTTTTCCATAACCTCTTCATCTAGAGGTTTAATTTGTTGTAAGGTTTGTTCAAATTTGGTCATAAAACTTCCTCCTCAATAAGATTTAAATCATAGATTTAATTTAACTAAGTATTTGGATGAACAAAAAAAGTTCTAAGATTGAAGAAAAAGACTCAATCTTAGAACTTTACCATCATCCTAAAGATATCTTATAAACATTTTAGGCAGGTCTCCTGGCTTGCAGTTCAGTGTTTACCCACGCCTTCCCAAAAGCTTATAACTTTCAGTGGCAATTGTGGGAAACTTCCTGCTTACAGTGGCGGGTCCGCTGCAGGATTTTCACCTGATTCCCTATTCTCCCTAATGGGCACCTAAAAAGTTTACTATTTAATTTATAATTAATATAAGTATTCTCTAAAAATTTTATTTTTCCTTCTTTAAGTTTGTAAATTATTTTTGCAATCAACACCGAATGAATTCAAAAGCAGGATTTTCCTAATAAATCCAGAAATAACTATTGTTAAAACAAAGCTTAAGGAGTCATAAAATGTACCGACCTTTTCTATTTTTTGTGATATTTTTCATTCCCGGTATAATGCTGGGCAATTCTGTAAAAGCCGCCGGGATGTTTATTGTTATATCTATTATAAGCTTTGCAGGGAGTATATTAATTAAAAATAAAAAAGCAAGAATGGCATTATTAGCCGTGGCTATAGTGTTTTTTGGAGCATTTTATCATAACTTCAGATTAGATAAAATGGTAGGAACAGTAGCTGATTTTGCAGAACAGCAACAGACTCTGATAGGTATGGTAAGTGGCGTTCCTACAGCAAAACAAGATAAAGTGGTATATGATGTTAAAGTTTTATATTTGCTGGATGACGAAAAGTATGAAGTTGTAACTGGGAAAGTAAGACTTTCTTCGCTCTTAGATGATAAAAGTATAATATATCAATATGGCGATGTTATAAAGTTTTCCGGCAAGTTAAAACTTCCACAAGGCCGGCGAAATCCAAACGGCATTGATTATAAAGCATATCTTTTGCAAAAAGGCATCTCGACCTCAATGTTTTCCCGGGAAATAGCTAAAATTGGGAGATATAAAACAAACCCTTTTGTATCAACTGCTTTTCGTTTAAGAGAGAATTTAACGTCTTTTTATACATCTTGCCTTCCTCCAAACCTGTCATCACTCATGGTAGGCATTGCTCTTGGAGTAAAGGACAATATTCCTGCCCAAACCATGAAAGCTGTAAAAAGTGGCGGAGTTGCACATGTCTTAGCAGTTTCCGGCCTTCATACGGGAATCATATATGCCGCTCTTGAAATGGTTTTTTCAAGATTAGGTTTATCAAATATTATTTCTTTTATCATAGGAAGTACTGCCATCATTTTCTATAGTTTTATGGCAGGGCTATCGCCGTCAGTCATAAGAGCGGCTATAATGATAATTGTATTTATGCTAGCCAAGGTTGTTGGGAGAAAAAACGATCCTATAAATACGCTTTGCCTTTCGGCAACATTTTTATTATTTGTGAACCCGCTTACTATGTTCTCTGTAAGTTTTCAGCTTTCTTATGCTGCGGTGCTTGGAATAATGCTTTTTTTCGCTCCTTTAAAGTTAATCCTTGAAAAGCTTCCAAGGTATCTTAGGGACTCAATCGCAGTCATGATATCGGCACAACTTACTGTATGGCCTTTTTTAGCTTATTATTTTAACAGCATATCACTAATCGGATTTGTAACTAATATCTTGGTAATACCTTTAGTAAGTATAATATTAATCAGCGGACTTATTTCAGGCATTATTGGGCTCTTGTTTACCTTCGCGGGGCCACTTTTTATGACAGTCCCTGGTTTTTTATTAAAGATTGTAGAAAAAATTATCCTTATAAGTTCGCAACTGCCTTTTTCAACAATAATAGTTCCCGCAATACCTCCAATAAGTATAGTTCTGTATTTTATGTTTTTGGTTTTGATGTTTGATTTTGTACCGTCCTTTGGTAAAATTGAATCAAGACATAAAAGGCTTTGTGCAGTTATTCTAATGTTTCTTGCGCTTATACCTGTCATTATACCTCTAAAAGTTTTGGAGGTGACTTTTATAGATGTGGGACAAGGGGATTCTATTCTCATTCAAACTAAAAGCAAAAAAGTTGTGTTAATCGATGGTGGTGGCACACCTGTATATTATAATGGCGATTTTGACACGGGTGAAGATATAATCATGCCCTTGCTTTATTCAAAAGGAATAAATAAAATTGACGTATTAGTTTTTACTCATTTTGATGATGACCATGCAAAAGGTCTTTTATCCATATTAAATTCTATGAAAGTTAAAAGTATTGTATATGGTGTGCCTGAAGATTGTGCTATTTTCAAAGAAATGCTTAGGATTGCACAGCAAAAGCAAATTAAAACCGTACAGGTTGGTAGAGGAGATCAGTTTATTATTGATGATGCTATTTTTGATGTGCTAAATCCTGTAAAAAATGAAAAAACGAATTACTCGAGCAATAATGGTTCGGTTGTGCTTAAGATGAATTATAAAGGTATAAGCTTTTTATTCACAGGTGATTTAGAATACGAAGGAGAGCAAAGCCTGATAAGTTCTGAGATAGATATAAGCTCAGATGTACTAAAAATTGGCCACCATGGGAGTCAATCATCCACATCTGAAGAATTCTTATTAAAAGCTAAACCTTCATATGGCATAATTTCCGTGGGCAAAGATAACAATTTTGGCCATCCGTCACCACAAGTAATAGAACTACTGAAAAACCTTGGTGTAACAGTGCTTAGAACGGATTTTAGCGGTGCAGTCAGCTTTAAAATTTCCAACAGCAGTGTTAAAATATATACAACAATTCCTGAGGAGTTAAAAGAGCCATGAAAAACTTAATTCTTTTTTTTGGAGAAGAAAAACTTTTAATAAAAGAAGAAGTTGCAAAAGTAAAACAAAAAATTGTTCCTAAAAACTTAGAAGCTATCAATTTTATTCCACTTGACGGCAAAACGGTAATTGAAGAAGATATATTAAAAGCATGCAATATAGTGCCGATGATGTCAGCAAAAAAACTGGTAGTTGTTTATGATGCCAGGTTTTTTGAAAGTGAAAAAACCAACCAAGAAGATTATTTTTTAAAAGAATTAGAGATTATACCTGACCATACTTATCTTGTTTTTACTGCCACAAAAGCAGATAAGCGAAGAAAAATATTTAAGATGATTAAATCCAAAGGGATCGTCCGAGAATTTAATACACCTTCACTAAAAGACAAGGCACTTTGGGTGCAGCAAAGGATAAAATTGTATGGAAAGAGTATGGATTTAAAGACGGCATATTTTATAGCTGAATATACCGAAGATTTATATCAAACTGACAGTGAGCTCAGAAAGATAGCTGCTTTTTTGGCTGAGAAACAGACCGTTGAACAGAATAATTTATCTGATATCTTTTATAAATCCTTGGAAGGTAATATATTCGACATGATGGACTGTATAGGCTCAAAAAAGTCTACAGAAGCCGTTAAGATAATAAATCGCCTATTGGAACAAGGAGAAAAAGGCATCGTTATACTGTACATGATATCGAAACATGTGATGAATTTAATAACGGTAAAATCTTTGCAGGGCTTAAGTTTTCAGGAAATAACAGAAAAATCGGGACTGCATCCTTTTGTGATTCGAAAGGCTATAAAACAGTCCGAGAATTTTACTTTAGATGAACTAAAAAGATCTTTGAAATTATGCCAAGACCTTGATATGGATATTAAAATGGGGAAAATTCAGGAAAGAATAGGCCTTGAACTGTTGGTGACTAATATATCCTGAGAAGAAAAGCATGCTATCAAAATAGTGAATATTCAATAAACATCAATTCTAATTTTACAACGCTAATTTTGACCTAAATATCATATATATCTATCGTGCACAGGCGTAAAAAAGAGAAAATGCGTAAGCTCTGCTTACGCTGATTAACTTGCTTTATTGACTTCTAAAAGTTTCTTATAAAGATTTGATTTCTTACGAGCTGCGGCATTTTTATGAATAACTCCTTTGGAAGCAGCCTTATCGATTATCTTTACGGCTTCTTTAAAACTAGTCTGAATGTTATCGGAATCAGCTGTATCGACAGCTTCTAAAAACTTTTTAATGGAATATCTCATTTGCGACTTTACTTTGTTATTCTGAAGCGTACGCTTATTTGCCTGGCGTATGCGTTTTTTTGCCGATGCAATATTTGCCAAAATTTATTCACCCCCTTAAAACACTAGGGATATTTTATCACTTCATTGGATAAAATGCAAGAGAAGGCAATATAAAATACTGATATAAAAAACTTGTTTTTAGTATATTATAAAAAATTAACGGTTACTATATTAATGAAAAATAAATGGAGGTGCTAATTTTATGATAGGAATGATAATTAGGTTTATTGTATCTGCTTTGGTGCTTATGCTGATGAGTTTTATACTTCCCGGCTTTGAGGTGGCTGGCTTTATAGGAGCTCTGATTGCTGCAATAGTGATTGCTATTTTAGGCTTTATAGTGGAAATCCTTCTCGGAGATAAGGTTTCGCCGCAAAGCAGGGGCATAGTAGGCTTTATCACTGCTGCAGTAGTTATATATTTCGCACAGTTTCTAGTCCCTGCTATGAGCGTAACTTGGTGGGGAGCGCTATTAGCATCATTGGTTGTAGGTGTGGTTGACGCATTTGTTCCAACTGAACTTAGATAAGGAGGTGATTGGGCCATAAGTATCAGCATACGTACTGATCTTGCATTAGAAGCGCGAGAGCTTGCGGGAGAAGAAGAAATCCCCGGGGTTACGGTGGATACCGAAAAATCTAAGCAAATGACTATAAGCAGGGTCAGAATCGAGGATGAAGAAGGCTCAGAGAAAATGGGCAAGCCCATAGGATATTATGTAACTTTAGAAGTGCCCAGATTAAAAGAAAAAGATTCGGCTCTTACGGAAGAAGTCAGTAAGAATTTAGCCGATGAGCTTAAGAGGATGGTTGAAATCCCTATAGAAGCAACAGTACTTGTTATAGGTCTGGGCAATTGGAATGTTACGCCTGACTCCCTCGGCCCGAAGGTCATAGAAAAACTTATAGTTACAAGACATTTGATTGAATATATGCCTGAAAAATTTAATACAAAAGATGGCATACGACCCGTATGTGCACTTGCTCCGGGAGTTTTAGGCATAACAGGCATTGAAACCGGAGATATAATCAGCGGCTTAGTGGAAAAAGTAAAGCCTGATATGATTATTGCTATAGACGCTTTAGCTTCAAGGAGTATGGAACGCATAAGTACAACAATACAAATTACAGATACCGGTGTTTATCCCGGATCCGGTGTTGGCAACAAACGCATGGGCATAACTCAGGAAAATATGGGCGTACCGGTGATTGCAATAGGTATACCTACCGTAGTAGACGCTGCAACAATGGCCAATGATACTCTGGATATGCTCATCGGCCAGTTCACAAGACAGGCTAAACCAGGAAGTGATTTTTATAAGCTCTTGGAAACCCTTGATAAGGAGGAAAAATACAAGCTTATTCAGGAAGTTATGTCACCTTTTGTAGGACAGTTAGTAGTGACGCCAAAGGAAATTGACTCCTTAATTGATAATACTGCTAAAACTCTTGCGGGAGGCTTAAATCTAGCCCTTCATCCAGGAATACAATATAATGAAGTCAGTACTTTTCTTCAATAATGAGGCTAAATTTCGCCTCATTTTTTTATTTTTAATTGAATATGCTTATGGAGAGGATGTGATAAATTTGATAAGAATTAAAGTAATAAAAGTAAAACCCAAGATAAAGATTTTTATGTTATTTACTCTTATCTGTTTATTACTTTTGAACATTGCGGCAACTTTCGTAAAAAATCACGTAAACCATGGCAGTAACTCCGTTATAAGCGGAAACGATGTGCAAGTAAAAAAACAGAAGAATTTTTTACACAATGTGGATAATAAGGTATTTAAAAGGATATTACATATAAGTCTACCTATATTGGATTATATAAATGAAGTTGAAGGGCCTTCGATAGATTTAAAAAAATCAACAAGCTTTATTTCTCGCACACTGACAAATATCGATGTTTTAAATCCCGAAACCTATTTTTTTATGCATCTTCCTGTTATCAGCTTGATAAATACTGAGATGGCAATGACACCGGGAGTTGAGTTGCCGATACAAGATTCGGATATTATTACTGAAAATGAACATGAACCGTCGGAAGAACTGCCACAACCGCAAATAAATGAGATAGAAAATAATGAAGTTGAAAAGCTGGAACCTATTTCAGGACAGCCGCTTGTACTTATTTATCATACCCATACCACTGAAGCGTATATGCCGTCGGAAAAATTTAATTACAAACCCCGTGATAATACTTATCACACGGAAGACTTAAATTATACTGTTGTAAAAGTTGGAGAAGTCATGGCAAGCCAATTAAACCGCCTAAAAATACCAACAATGCATAATAAAACAGTTCATGATATTCCAACTTATATGACATCATATGCGAACTCACTTAAAACCGTCGAACAAATTTTAAAACAGAATCCGTCCATTAAGATAATTATAGACCTTCATAGAGATGCCCCTGTAGCCGATGCGCAAAAGTCCAGAGAGATAACTACAGTTAAAATCGATGGTACTACTTATTCTCGATTAATGCTGGTTATAGGCACTGACAAAAATTTTCCTCATCCTAACTGGCAGGAAAATTACCAGTTTGCTAATTTGCTAAATGATAAATTAGAACAACTTTATCCGGGAATTTCTCGCGGCATCAATTTAAGAAGTGAGCGGTTTAATCAACATCTATCCAAAAAAGCTATTTTATTAGAAATCGGGAGTCATGGCAATACATTAGAAGAATCAATAAAGTCAGCGGAAATTTTTGCCAAAGTACTTGCTGATATAATAAAGGAATTGTCAATTGTTGAATGAAAACGTGATAAATAGCTAAAAATAAGTCTGACCAATTCATAAAATCAAATAAAGGAAATACAATGATGATTTATAAAGACCTTGTGACGCTTTTTATTATATTTACAATTATTCTTTCTCTTGGCATCCGCATTGCCGAAGAAGGCTTGAATGCTACGATGGGTCTTGACATAAGACCAAAAAGTTTTAACCTTATCATTTTCAATGATAGAGCATATGATTTGACTATCTTAGGAAAAACTTTTAAACTTCAAAAGTACTATAAAATAGGTGAAATATTTGTTGGTAAAGGCTGCATGAGCTTAAAAATTAATGAAAAAGAGTTCACCCTCTATTCCTTAATTCCTGCAAGAACAATATTAAAAGACCGCCAAAATGTTGATAAAAAACCTGCAAATAGGTATAATTAAATTTAAGTTAAGGTATAAAGGAGGAACATAATGTTATCTATACCCCGGGAGAGAATCAGGAATTTTTGCATTATTGCCCACATAGACCATGGCAAATCCACCTTGGCCGATAGACTCTTGGAATATACAAATACTATTTCTGAGCGTAAGATGCAGGATCAAGTATTGGATAAAATGGATTTAGAAAAGGAAAGAGGTATTACAATCAAAGCCAAGGCAGTAAGGATGATATATAAAGCAGATGATGGCAAAGAATATCTTTTAAATCTTATTGATACACCGGGTCATGTAGATTTCAACTATGAGGTATCAAGAAGCCTTGCAGCATGCGAAGGTGCTCTGCTTATTGTAGATGCCAGTCAGGGTATCGAAGCTCAGACTTTGGCAAATACGTATCTTGCTTTAGAGCATAATTTGGAAATAATACCAATAATAAATAAAATAGATCTTCCAAGTGCTGAACCGGATGAGGCCAAACGCGAAGTAGAAGAAATTATCGGTCTTGATGCTGAAAATGCGATAATGACTTCTGCCAAGACGGGCCAAGGCGTAAAAGAAGTGTTAGAGGCTATTATACAGCGTATTCCAGCACCAGAAGGTTGTAATGAACTACCTCTGAGAGCTCTTATCTTTGATTCACTCTATGATCCATATAAAGGAGCGGTTGCTTTTGTCCGAGTAATAGATGGTCATATACGGCCAAGACAAATGATTAAAATGATGTCAACCAATAATATTTTCGAAGTAGCCGAAATAGGTGTATTCAACCCTGACATGCAGCCGGTACAATATCTGCAGGCAGGTGAGGTAGGATACGTAGCTGCCGGTATAAAAAATGTAATTGATACAAGGGTCGGTGATACCATAACCGATGCGGAAAATCCGGCAAAGGAGCCCTTGCCTGGTTATAAAAAAGCTGTACCGATGGTTTTTTGCGGCATGTATCCTGCTGAAGGCGAAGAATATGAGAGCTTAAAAGAAGCCTTAGGCAAATTACAGCTCAGTGACGCATCGCTGTTTTTTGAACCTGAAACTTCTGCCGCACTCGGATTTGGATTTCGATGCGGCTTTTTAGGATTATTGCATATGGATGTGGTACAAGAACGCTTAGAAAGGGAGTACAATCTTAATATTATAACAACAGCTCCCAGCGTTATCTTTAAAGTAAAAAAGACTGATGGCAGTAAAATTGAAGTGGACAATCCTACTAATTTTCCGGATCCGGCCGAGATAGAATATATGGAAGAGCCGTATGTGGAAGCCTCCATAATGCTGCCTACAGAATATATGGGGGCAGTTATGGATTTATGCCAGGAAAAGCGTGGCACTATGAAAGATATGGAATATATTAATGAGAAGAGGGTAATTTTGAGGTATGATATGCCTCTTTCGGAAATAATATATGATCTCTTTGATCAACTCAAATCTAGGACACGAGGCTATGCATCGCTTGACTATGAGCTTACGGGATATAAAAAATCCGATATGGTAAAACTGGATATCTTATTAAATGGAGAAATTGTCGATGCACTTTCATTTATTGTGCACAAGGACAAAGCATATGGTCGTGCCCGCCAGATAACGGAAAAATTGAAAGAGGTTATACCAAGGCATTTATTTGAAGTTCCAATTCAGGCAGCTATCGGAGGGAAAATTATAGCTCGTGAAACAGTAAAGGCTTTAAGAAAAAATGTTCTTGCTAAATGTTATGGCGGAGATATATCGCGTAAGAAAAAACTTCTTGAAAAACAAAAAGAAGGTAAGAAACGAATGCGTAAGATAGGTAATGTAGAATTACCTCAAGAAGCCTTTATGGCTGTATTGAAAATGGAATAGCCATGAAAACCATAGGATTGTATATTCATATTCCTTTCTGTATAAAAAAGTGCCATTACTGTGACTTTAATTCTTTTACAACTTTGGAGCTTATACCTGAATACCTTGCAGCATTAAAGAAAGAAATTTTAGGTTTAAAGAAGTGTGGATATGCTGCCCAAACTATATTCATTGGCGGTGGAACTCCGACAATATTAAGATGCGAGCAATTGGCCGATATCTTAAGAACTCTACATGAAAGCGTATATATAGCTAAAGACGCGGAAATCACTATAGAAGCAAATCCAGGAACTTTAACTCGGGAAAAATTAATATCGTTGAAGAGTTTAGGAGTGAACAGACTTAGTATTGGCCTTCAAGCTTATCAAAATCAGTTGCTGAAAATCATGGGCAGGATTCATACTGTTGAAGATTTTGAAAAAAATTTTAAAACAGCACGAAATGTTGGATTTGACAATATTAATATAGATTTAATTTTTGGCCTTCCAAATCAGAAAGTTGAGGATTTTGATGAAACACTAAAAAAAGTTCTACACATTTTCCCGGAACACATTTCCTGTTATTCTTTGTCTGTAGAGGAGCATACGGAATTTTATCGTCGACAGCAAGAAGGGACCTTAGCACTTCCCTCTGAGGACGATGAGCGAGAAATGTACTATAGGGCCATTGAGCTATTAACAAATAAAGGCTACAATCATTATGAAATTTCAAATTTTGCAATACCCGGGCGAAAATCAAAACATAATATGATTTACTGGACTTACCAAGAGTATTTGGGATTAGGAGCAGGAGCACATTCTTTTTTAGACAATAAAAGATTTTATAATTATTCTTCTATTCAAGCATATATAAAATCTATCAATGAGCATGCAAATGCCATTGCCGACATGGAAACTATTTCCATAATGGAACAGCAAGCGGAATTCTGCTTTTTAGGTTTACGACTTTTGGATGGATTAGATAAAAAAGCCTTTCAAAAAAGGTTTGGCAAGAAATTTAAGCAGGTTTACGGGGAATCCGTAAAAAAACTGAAAGAACAAGAGCTTATTAAAGAAAACACGAATAAAATCAGATTAACCAGCAGAGGATTAGATTTTGCCAATGTAGTTTTTGCAGAATTTTTGCCATAGATTCTTGACAAAAAATAATCTTAGTGGTATTTTTTATAATAGATTTAGCACTCTAATCAAGAGAGTGCTAAAAGGGGGTATTTGATATGATGCTCGAGGAGAGGAAAATTAAGATACTGGCGGCTATAATTGATGAATATATCTCAACTGCTGAGCCTGTAAGCTCTAGAACCATAGCCAGGAAATATAATCTTGGTATAAGCCCTGCAACTATAAGAAATGAGATGGCCGATTTAGAAGAATCGGGATACCTGTTCCAGCCACATACATCAGCAGGTAGGATACCTTCACACAAAGGTTACAGGTACTATGTGGATTTTTTGCTGCCGTCAAAAAAACTTAATGAAATTGATCAGATGTTGATACGGCGGGCTTTTAAAAAACGAGTAAACGAGTTGGAAGAAATAGCAAAGCAGGCTGCACGTGTAATATCAAGACTTACTAGTTATACAGCTATAATTATGGGGCCTCAATTGGAAACCAGCCATTTAAAGCACATTCAAATTACCCGTATAGATGAAACTAAGGGCCTTTTACTCATGGTCACAAATTATGGAAATGTTAGTCATCATATTATTGATATACCTCAAAATTTTAGCGATTCTGACTTTGTAAGGATATCTAATATATTAAATGCAAATCTTACCGGAAAAACTTTTTCAGAGATTACCAATGAAATAATGGATGCCGTAAAGACCGAGATGATAGAATATGATGAAATATTGAATCTGTTATTAGAAATATTATTAGATAATCTTGGTGATATACAAGAAAATACCCAGGTTGTTTCTGCCGGTAGTTCTAAAATGTTAGAGTATCCAGAGTTTCAGGATGTGGAAAAAGTCAAGAGCTTTTTATCTTTACTAGAACATCGCGAGTTGATTATAAAAGCATTTAAGGATTTATCCAAACCTAATACTATAACCGTTACTATTGGGAATGAGAATACACTTACAGAATTGCAGGATTTCAGTATAGTAACTGCAAATGTTTCCGTAGATAAAAAAAATTTGGGTATATTCGGGATTATGGGGCCGACCCGTATGGAATATTCCAGAGTTATATCCATACTTGAACAGGTAACAGAGTATCTGATAAAAACTGTATCAGATATGTTGTAATTACAAGAGGAGGTATCCATATTGTCATTTCAAGATAATACACAAGAAGTCGATGAAAAACTGGCAGCTTTGATAACAAATTCAAATGCAATAAGAGCTGTAGCATCGGCTGTCGAGGGAACTATTGGTCCCAAGGGCCTGGATATTATGTTAGTAGATCGTTTTGGGGAAGTGACCATAACCAATGATGGTGTTACTATCTTAAAACAAATGGATGTAAACCATCCTGCCGCAAAAATACTCATAAATATAGCGAAAGCCCAGCAAGAAGAAGTAGGTGACGGAACTACAACTGCTACTATTATGGCAGGAGCAATGGTATCTGAAGGTGTGGGTCAAATTTTAAGAGGAGTGCCTGTTGCTAAGGTAATTGAAGGTATAAAGATAGGCATAAGTACGGCCCAAGAAACCTTAGAATCAAATGCAATTCCCATAACTGGGATTGATGATATAAATCTGAAAAATATTGCACTAATTGCAGGAAGAGAAAATGAGGATATAGCGGAGCTTGTTACTAAGGCTGCAAAATTAGTGGGTGAAGAAAAGCTTAAAGATAAGAATTTTAAATTAAAGGATATCATAATGGCAAGAGCCGGTGCTGAAAATGAGGTATTTCTTGGTCTTATAATAGACAAAGAAAAGCTGAACAGTCAAATGCCACAAGAAATATCCGATACAAGAGTATTATTAATAGATGATGCCTTGGAGCCAGAAGAAATTGCTCCTGAGGCATTAAGAACTGAGGCAGGTTTTGCCCGCTATTTAGCAATGAAGGAAGAATTTAAGGAAAATCTCAAAAAAATAGTCGACTTAAATGTTAATTTGGTGTTGGTTGATAAAGGTATTAATGATGAAGCCGAAGAAATACTTACTGATGCAGGTGTTATTGCATTGGAAAGGGTATCCAGAAAAGATATGGAAAAAGTTGCCGAACATACGGGAGCTCGTATAATAAAAAGGCTTGGCCTTAATAAACCGGTTGGAGAAATTCAAAATTACATAGGCCGAGCTGAGAAGGTTTACGAAGACGAAAAATCAAAGCAGCTCAGAATTGTTGGCGGAAAAGGGAATCCTATGGCTACTGTTATGGTAGGAGCTGCCACAGAGGAAATAGCAGGTGAAAGAGAGCGTATTGCAAAGGATGCTGCATCATCGCTTCAAGCTGCAATCCTTTATGGTATAGTTCCCGGCGGAGGTTCTATTGAAATAGCCATGTCTAGAGAGTTAGAGAAGCAGAGAGCTAAAATTAAGGGCATGGCCGCCTATGGATTGGATTGTGTCATATTAGCCCTGAAAAAACCTTTAGCTCAAATCGTATATAACTCAGGGTATAATCCTTTGGAAAAAGTAGAAGAAGTTATATATACACAGACTGAAAAAGGTATGAATTCTATAGGGATAAATTGTGAAAATGGGGAAGTGGCCGATATGATGGAACTTGGAGTATTAGACCCCGCTAGAGTAAAGTCTTATGCCCTAAAAGCAGCAGGGGAAGTTTCTGAGGCTATTTTAAGAATTAATACCATAATAAAAAAACGTGATGATGCATCTACTGCCCAAAAAACTCCCCAAGAATCACCAATAGCTACCGGTGAGATGGATTTTTAGAACAAAAACGAAAGGGGGAATATAACCATTGACTATAAAATCAAAAGAAAATGGAAGTTGCAAGCAAAATGAGGTTACCAATGAAGAACTTAAGCAGAATGAGTGTATTTGTAGTGATAAATCGGATACGATTGAGGAGAATACACAAAGCGGAAATCAAGCTGAGCAAATAGATGATATGCAAGAAAATGTTGATTTAAAAAAGGTTTTGGAAGAAAAACAAAAAGAAATAGATAATTACAAGAATAGATTGCTTAGAACCCAGGCAGATTTAGAAAATTACAGAAAAAGAACTGAAAGAGATATTCAAGAAATTCATCTTTATGCCGGTGAACAATTAGTATTGGATATTTTACCGGTTGTAGATAATTTTGAGAGAGCTTTAGATTCAATAGAAGATAAAAATGATGCATTATATAGAGGTATTGAATTGATATATGAGCAACTTAAAAAGGTGCTTGAAAAACACGGTATTAAAGAAATAAAAGCATTAGGAAAGCCTTTCGATCCCAATTTTCATGATGCTGTGATGATGGTTGAAAGTGAGGAATACGAACCTGGTACAGTAGCTGAAGTCATGCTGAAGGGTTATATGTATAACTCTAAAGTCATTAGACCGAGTATGGTTAAAGTTGTTAAAAATAATTAAGAGGGGTGATTGCTTATGAGTAAAGTAATAGGCATTGATCTTGGAACGACGAATTCAGTAGTAGCATACATGGAAGGTGGTAAACCAGTCATTATATCTAATGCGGAGGGGTCAAGACTTACTCCTTCGGTAGTTGCTTTTACTAAAGATGGTGAGCGTTTAGTTGGTCAGTTAGCTAAGCGTCAGGCTATAACTAATCCTGAAAGGACTATTCAATCAATAAAAAGGTATATGGGTACTGACTACAGGGTTCACATTGATGATAAGACATATACGCCGCAGGAGATTTCTGCAATGGTTTTGCAGAAATTAAAACAAGATGCTGAAAGTTATTTAGGGGAAAAAATTACTAAAGCGGTTATTACGGTACCTGCATATTTTTCCGATAGTCAACGGCAAGCTACAAAAGATGCTGGAGCAATAGCTGGTCTAGAAGTGCTTAGAATAATAAATGAACCTACTGCTGCCGCATTGGCTTATGGTCTTGATAAAAGCAATGATCATACCATTCTAGTTTTTGATTTAGGCGGTGGAACATTTGATGTGTCTATTCTTGAAGTTGGCGATGGAGTTTTTGAAGTAAAAGCCACCAGCGGGAATAACAGATTAGGCGGAGATGATTTCGACCAGCGTATAGTTGATTATATAGCTGATGAGTTTAAAAAAGAACACGGTATTGATCTCAGGAAAGATCGGATGGCTCTTCAAAGATTAAGAGAAGCCGCAGAGAAAGCTAAAATAGAATTATCTAGCGTGATGAGCACAGATATAAATTTACCGTTTATTACAGCGGATGCTAATGGACCTAAACATCTTGAAGTAACACTTACAAGGGCTAAATTCGAAGAACTGACTCGGGATTTGGTTGAAGCCACCATGGGTCCTACCGAAAGGGCATTGTCAGATGCCGGGTTAAAACCTCAAGATGTAGATAAAATAATACTTGTCGGAGGTTCGACGCGAATTCCTGCGGTTCAGGAAGCTATAAAAAAATTAATGGGCAAGGAACCGCATAAAGGCGTTAATCCCGATGAAGTTGTAGCACTCGGTGCTGCAATTCAAGCAGGGATTTTAGCAGGAGAAGTTGATGATATAGTACTGCTGGATGTTACGCCGCTGTCTTTAGGAATTGAAACTTTGGGTGGAGTTTTCACGAAACTAATTGAAAGGAATACTACCATCCCCACATCAAAGAGCCAGATATTTACAACTGCGGCAGATGGTCAAACAGCAGTAGATATTCATGTACTCCAAGGCGAACGTCCTATGGCGGCTGACAATATTACACTAGGAAGATTTCAACTCACTGGTATTCCACCGGCCCCCAGAGGAGTTCCGCAAATTCAAGTTACTTTCGATATTGATGTAAACGGAATTGTAAATGTAACTGCTAAAGATTTGGGTACCGGAAAAGAGCAAAAGATAACTATTACAGCATCTTCTACTTTAAATGAAGAAGAAATCCAGCGGATGATAAGAGATGCAGAAAAATTTGCTGAAGAGGATAGAAAAAAACAAGAGAAAATAGAAGTCAAAAACAAAGCTGATTCACTAGTATACGAATCAGAAAAAATGTTATCCGATTTAGCGGATAAAATAAGTAAAGATGATGAGGAAAAAGTCAGAAAAGAAATCGATAATGTAAAAGCGGCTATTGAATCAGATGATACTGAAAAAATTCGAAAAGCAACAGATGATTTAACAAAGGTATTCTATGATATATCTGCAAAGCTATACCAAGCAAGTGGTGCACAGACAGATTCGTCTAAGCAGGGATACACTGAAACAAATAAATCTGATTCGGCAGAAAATACAAGTGATGAAAAAGTGGTAGATGCTGATTATAAGGTTGTGGATGATGAGAATTAACGGCTCTTACGGGGCTGACTTGGATGGGGTGATGCCGATTGGCAAAGAAAGATTATTATGAGGTATTGGGCGTCGGTAGAGATGCAAGTGAAGAGGAGATAAAGAAAGCATTTAGAAAGCTAGCCCGTAAATATCATCCTGATGTAAACAAAGATAAGGATGCCGCTGAAAAGTTTAAAGAAATAAATGAGGCGTATGAAGTTCTCCGAGACCCCGAAAAGCGTGCCAGATATGATCAGTTTGGCCATGCCGGTGTTGGTGAAGGAAACTTTGATGCGAGTAATTTTGGAGGTTTCGGTGATTTTGGAGGTTTTGGCAACTTTAGTGATTTTGGCGGTGGTCTCTTTGATGATATATTTGATATGTTCGGAGGGTTTGGCGGCGGTTTTAGTCAAAGTAGACGAAGAGGCCCGGTTCGTGGGGCGGATTTAAGGTATGACTTGGAAATAACTTTAGAAGAAGCTGTTTTTGGTGCAGAAAAAGAAATTGAGATATATCGTATGGAGAACTGTAAAAAATGCAATGGTACCGGGGCCAAACCCGGCACCCGGCCCAAAACCTGTCCCACTTGTGCAGGGACTGGGCAGGTAAGAAAGGTGCAAAACCTTGGTTCGATGCAATTTACTAATGTGACTACATGTGGAACTTGTGGTGGCAGCGGAAGTATTGTGGAAGAAGTATGTCCGGAATGTCACGGCTCAGGGAAAAGCAGATTTGCCCGTAAATTGAAAGTAAAAATTCCCGCCGGCGTTGATACCGGTTCAAGGCTCCGCATGAGCGGAGAAGGTGAACCCGGTGAAGCCGGAGGCCCTCCGGGTGATTTATACATTATAATTCGAGTTAAACCTCACAAACTATTTGTCAGAGAGGGCGATGACCTGATATATAAAGCACCGATATCTTTTGTTCAAGCAGCTCTTGGTGATGAAATAGAGGTTCCTACACTGGAAGGGAAAGTAAAACTTCGTATACCTGAAGGGACCCAGCCGGGAACCAGATTTCGTTTAAAATCAAAAGGTGTACCTCGCAGTAAAGGATATGGTCGAGGGGATATGTATGTGGAAGCCGAAGTAGTAATACCTAAGAATTTGAACGAACAACAGAGAGAACTTTTGCAAAAATTTGCTGAAATAAGCGGAGAGCATGTGAAACCAACATCAAAGGGACTTTTTGGTAAAATGAAAGGTGCTTTTGGTGTATAATTGGGAGGGTTTAAATGAACTGGGTAGAGATAAAGGTCAAGACCACGACTGAAGCTATTGAAGCCGTATCAAATATATTCTATGAAGCCGGGGTAGCCGGAGTGGTAATCGAGGATCCTAAAATATATCTTAGATCACATGACCCTGATGAGTGGGACTATCTTGATATTCCGGAAGGATTGGATTTTGAAGTGGCTCAGGTTACGGGATACTTGATCGAGGACAGTAGTCTTGCTGAAAGGACACAGGCAATTCGTGACCGTATAAGTGAACTTCCCAGCTATGGTCTTGACATTGGAAAGGGCGAGGTAGTTCTAACAACGATTTCCGAAACCGATTGGAGTAGTGCTTGGAAAAAGTATTATAAACCTACCCATATAGGCAAAAACATTGTAATAAAACCCTCCTGGGAGGTATATAAACCAGAGAGAGATGAGGTTGTTGTTGAATTAGATCCGGGCATGGCATTTGGTACAGGAACCCATGAAACCACGATGCTGTGCCTCGAAATTTTAGAAAAATATATAAAAAAGGATATAACGGTTATTGATGTTGGTTGCGGTTCCGGAATATTGTCAATAGCCAGCGGTAAGCTTGGAGCCAAACAAGTGTTAGCTATCGATAGGGATGAAAATGCTGTGCGAATTGCTCGCGAAAATATTAAGAGAAACAATTTAGAAACCTGTGTTAGGGCTATAAAGGGCGATAAATTACAGAACATTAATTTCAAAGCTGATATTATAGTTGCCAATATAATAGCTGATGTCATAATTGATTTAAGCAAAGATGTAGCTCTATGTTTAAAAGATAATGGTGTTTTCATTGCATCGGGAATTATAAAAGATCGTAAATTATCTGTTATAGAGGCACTAGAAAAAAATGGCTTTGATTTAATAGAGCAATTTGAAAAAGGTGAATGGGTTGCGTTGGTTTCAACTCAAGCCCCCATCGGTGATTGATGGGGGAGGTTATTTTTATGTCTAGATTTTTTGTATTTCAAGACTTAAATATTAATGATCAGATAACAATTTCGGGAGAAGATGCACATCATATAATTCGAGTTCTTAGATATCAAACAGGTGATGTGCTCCATATATCTGATGGTGCGAATACTGAGAGTATTGGGGTTATTTTAGACATCGACACGCAAGGCCCTAGTGTAAAATTGAAGATTATCGAGAAGAATAAGGTAAAGAGTATAAGCCCTTATATAACATTATTTCAAGGTTTGCCTAAGGGAGAAAAGTTTGATTGGATACTTCAAAAAAATACAGAAATTGGAGTAAGCGAATTTATCCCGATTATAACACAAAGGACAGTTGTAAATATTTTGCCATCCAAATTAGGACATCGAAAGAATCGCTGGGAGAAAATTGTCAAGGAAGCTGCAAAACAGTGTATGAGGATGGATATACCTAAGATAGGTGATGTTTTAAGCTTTGACCTTGCCCTGCAAGAAATCAAAAAATACTCATTATGTATAATTCCTTGGGAAAACGAGAAAGAAATATCAATAAGACATATAATTAAAGATATGAACGATAATAAGGGCATTTCAAAAATTGCAGTATTTATAGGACCTGAAGGTGGCTTTTCGAAAGATGAAGTAGAAAAAGCAAAGATTGCAGGTGCCGTACCTGTAAGCCTAGGTCCTAGGATATTGAGAACCGAAACAGCAGGAATTGTTGCATGTAGTGTGTTGATGTATGAAATCGGCGACATGGGAGGAAAATAATGCCGAAAGTAGCTTTTTTTACTCTAGGTTGTAAAGTAAATCAATATGAATCTGCAGCCATGGCAGAGCTTTTTGAAAATAAAGGCTATGAAATAGTTGACTTCGATACTAAAGCAGATGTATATGTAATAAACACTTGTAATGTAACAAATGAAAGTGCAAGAAAATCGCGGCAGATTATTCGTAAAGCAATCCGGAACAATCCATCGGCTAAGGTTGCGGTTGTGGGATGTTATGTTCAAATGGCTCTACATGAGGTGTTCAATATAAAGGGCGTATCAGTTGCTGTAGGTACAAAAGATAGACATCGCATAGTCGACTTGGTAGAAAAGGCCGAACAGGGCAGTAAACCAATTGTGACTGTGGGTAACATAATGAAGCAGCAGACATTTGAGGAGATAGCTTTAAAGGGCCATCGTCAGAAGACTCGTGCATTTTTAAAAATACAGGATGGTTGTAACATGTTTTGCTCCTATTGCATAATTCCTTATGCACGAGGCCCTGTTAGAAGCCGCTCGATTGACAATATTATAGATGAAGCTCAAAGCTTAGCAAAAGATGGCTTTAAAGAAATCGTGCTTACAGGGATTCATTTAGGATTGTATGGTCGTGACTTTAAAGATGAGAACATTCATCTATTTGATGTTATTTCAAGAATTGCAGACATTGAAGGCATAGAAAGGATACGATTAAGCTCTATTGAGGCTATGGAACTGACAGATGAGTTTTTGAAAAGTTTATGTGAAATAAAAAAATTCTGCCATCATTTTCATGTACCACTTCAGAGCGGATGCGATACTGTACTTCGCAGAATGAACCGTCGTTATACCACCGATGAATTTAGAGATAGAATTGATTATATTAGACAATTAATGCCGGATGCATCGATTACCACAGATGTTATTGTAGGTTTTCCAGGAGAAACCGAAGAGGAATTTAAACAGACCGAAAACTTTATAAAAGAGATAAATTTTTCGAGACTCCATGTATTCCCTTTTTCTCCAAGAAAAGGAACATTAGCTGATGATATGCCCAATCAAATTGAAAAAAGTGTAAAGGTTGAGAGGAGTCATAGGCTAATATCTTTAAGCGAAAAACTCGAAAAGGATTTTTGTAAAAGATTTGTAAACTCTATACAAAAAGTACTGTTTGAGGATAAAAAAGACGATAACTTCTATGAAGGCCTTACCGAAAATTACATTAAAGTTGCTGTGAAATCAAAGCAAGACCTTCATAATAAGATAATACATGTAAGATTAAAGAAAAATTTTAATGATTATGTTTTCGGTGAGGTCACTGAAGGGTAAAATTTTGTTTAAGGAAAGAAGGAAATACTTGTATTAATGTTGAATAAATTTAAATAGAGTAAAAATATATGAAGGAGGTGGAAATTTGATGGACTGCGTTTTTTGCAAAATAATAAATAAAGAAATACCGGCGAAAGTAATTTATGAGGATGAGGAAGTTATTGCTATTAATGATATTAATCCACAAGCCCCTATCCATCTCCTTTTGATTCCAAAAAAACATATAGCATCAATTATGGAAATTAATAAGGATAATGCAGAAATCCTTAAACAAATTACTAAAGTTGCACAACATCTTGCCCGAGAAAGCAGCATAGATAAAAAAGGTTTCAGGTTGGTAGTTAATACAGGTGAGGAAGGCGGCCAAACCGTTAATCATTTGCACTTTCACCTGTTGGGCGGCAGATTTATGACATGGCCTCCCGGATGATGTTGACGATAATCGAATCTGGCTTTATAATTAACTATAGTCACATTTTATAGTAAGACTTCTATGTAGCAGAAAGTGCAGCGGAGGGAGGGAATATAAAGTGTCGGAAGTTAAAGTAGGGGAAAACGAATCACTAGACAATGCGCTTCGAAGGTTTAAGAGAAAGTGTCAAAGGTCAGGAGTGCTCTCTGAAGTAAGAAAGCGTGAGCACTATGAAAAACCAAGTGTAAAGCGTAAGAAAAAATCTGAGGCAGCCCGCAAGAGAAAATCTCGTAAATTTTAAGGAGAGATAATAACATGTCGATAAAAGATATGTTAAACAATGACATGAAAGCTGCGTTAAAAGCTGGAGAAAAAGAAAAGCTTTCGGTTATTCGTATGGCAAAATCGGCGATTCTTTATGCAGAAAAAGAGAAGCTTCATGAATTAGATGATGAAGAAGTTATCGAAGTGCTTTTTAAAGAAGTAAAGAAGCGCAAAAATGATATAAATGAATACGAACGATTGGGCAAAGCCGAAGTCGTAGAAAGTCTGGAAAGAGAAATAGCTATTCTATCCAGTTATCTCCCTCGGCAATTGACTGATGAAGAAGTGGAAGAAATAGTTCGTCAGACTATTATTGAAGTTGGTGCGAATAGCATAAAAGATATGGGCAAAGTCATGGGAACCGCCATGCCTAAAGTAAAAGGCAGGGCTGACGGCAGCTTAGTCAGCGAAACTGTAAAAAAGTTTTTACAGCAGTAATTGTAATTTAAGAGCTTGGAATCTTGTGATACCAAGCTCTTTTAACACTTGTAAGAAAAGATATACACAAACTGAGGATTTAAGGAGAAAAGCATGAGATATAAAAAAACTTTAATTATACTTGTTTCAATTTGTTGTATGTTAACTTTTTTTCATACATGCAAGGCTGAAAGCGGCCCAAATAGCAAGGCTTTTGTGTATGTTATTCCTATAGAAGGAGTGATAGATAATGGGCTGGCTGTTTTTACCGAAAGAGCTATAAATGAAGCTGAAAAAGCTCAGGCAAAGGCCCTGATTTTTGAAATAGATACACCCGGCGGCGAAATAAATTCGGCTATAAAGATAAGTAATAACATTCTTCGCACTTCTATTCCTACGGTTGCATTCATAAACAATGAAGCTACTTCTGCCGGCGTTATTATCGCGATATCCTGTGAGAAAATTATGGCTGTTCCGGCAGCGACCATAGGGGCCGCTGAAACCCGCCCTAATGAGGAAAAATATATTTCTTATTGGTCCTCGGCTTTAAGAGCTGTAGCGGAAGAAAGGGGCAGAGATCCACAACTGGTTGCGGCGATGGCAGATGCAGATATAGTTATCGAAGGGATAAAAGAAAAGGGCAAGATCTTATCCCTTACTACTAAAGAAGCGCTAAAACTGGGGCTCATAGATGAGCAAGTGGAAAATTTAGACAAAGTCATACAAAAAACCTTGCCAGAAAACAAAGGCAATGCCGAGATTATTAGAGCAAAGATGAACCTTGCGGAACAAATTGCACACGTAGCATCAAATCCTTATATAGCGCCAGTTTTATTAGCAATAGGAATAGTAGGCATTGTAACCGAGATACTTTCACCGGGTTTTGGAATTCCTGGAGTAATCGGACTTATGGCCTTTGGCCTGTTTTTTGGAGGAAGCTTTATGGCAGGAGCTGCGCCTGCTTGGGTTCTCGGCCTGTTTATACTGGGAATGATACTTCTTTTAATAGAAATATTTATGCCCGGTTTCGGAGTTTTTGGAGTAACAGGGATTTTATCAATAATTGCAGCCGTGATAATGGCTTTTCCAAATCTTGAGCAGGCTTTGATATCCATTGTCTTTGCTGTTGCGGCAAGCAGCATTATAATATATTTTTTGATGAAGAAAATCACGGTAAATCCGATCTTTAACCGTATAATTTTAGGCACAAAGCAAGAAAAAACTAAAGGCTATGTAGCAGCAGGTAAGGATATAAGTAAATTTCTCGGAGCCAAGGGTAAAACAATTACCCCATTAAGACCTGCCGGTGCGGCAGTAATAGATGGAGAAAAAGTTGATGTTTTAGCAGAAGGAGAATTTATACCAAGTGATTCGGACATTGTGGTTATAAGAGTAGAAGGTAGTAAGATTATCGTAAAAAGTATAGAAAGGGAGAATGTATAATGGGACCAGCAATAGGTTTGTTTTTAATCATAGCTTTAATATTTATTGCACTTGCAATTGTTTTGAGTTTTGTCCCTCTGGGCCTTTGGATTTCGGCCTTAGCTGCGGGAGTAAAAGTGGGGATATTCAATTTGATAGGCATGAGGCTTCGCCGCGTTCCGCCCCATAAAATTGTAAATCCCATGATAAAAGCCGTTAAAGCCGGCTTAGATGTGGTAGTTGATCAGCTTGAAGCCCACTATCTTGCAGGCGGAAATGTAGACAGGGTGATAAATGCTTTGATAGCAGCTCAGAGAGCTGAAATTCCACTTACATTCGAAAGAGCCGCAGCCATAGATTTGGCAGGTAGAAATGTTTTGGAAGCCGTTCAAATGAGCGTAAATCCTAAAGTTATCGAAACTCCTATAGTAGCAGCAGTTGCACAGGACGGCATCGAGGTGAAAGCAAAAGCCCGAGTTACCGTAAGGGCTAATATTGACAGACTGGTAGGAGGCGCAGGCGAAGAAACTATTATTGCAAGAGTGGGCGAAGGTATAGTTACAACAGTAGGTTCTGCGGAAAGCCACAAAGCGGTTTTAGAAAATCCTGATTTAATATCACGGACAGTTTTAAATAAGGGCCTTGATTCAGGAACAGCCTTCGAAATCCTTTCAATAGACATAGCGGATGTTGATGTAGGCAGAAACATAGGCGCACAGCTTCAAACCGAGCAAGCCGAAGCAGATAAGCGTATTGCCCAGGCACGAGCCGAAGAACGCAGAGCGATGGCAGTAGCAAAAGAACAAGAAATGAAAGCTATGGTACAAGAAATGCGGGCAAAAGTTGTTGAAGCAGAAGCGGAAGTTCCTAAGGCTTTGGCAGAAGCTTTACGACAAGGAAAATTGGGAGTTATGGATTATTATAATATGAAAAATGTAATGGCCGATACTCAGATGAGAGATTCTATATCTAAGATGGGGCAAAAGGGCGAAAATGTAGATAAACAGAATGAAGAGTAGGTGATTAATTAAATGAAAAATATTATCTTCCTTATCCTACTTATGATTTTTAGTAACGCAATTAAGCGACTTGGTCAACCTCGAAAAACAAAGACATTTCCAACACCTAAAAGGCCGGAAAAGAGTAAGGAATACCCGCTACCGCCCTTTCAAGATTTCAAGCCGGAAACAAGTAATATAAGCGAATCAAGAACTATAAAAATGGAAGCTGATATTTCAAGCATACCTGTGGAAGAAAATTCAAAAGATACAATTACTTACGATTATACAGAGCCAAAACAACAACTACAACCCAAATCTGATATTGAAATATCCGAGTTTTTTAGTCGTGAAAATATTTTAAGAGGGATAGTATTTCAAGAAATATTATCTCCGCCAAAGGCACTTGCCCATAAGCAACGCAGATTTTACACGTAACAGCTTTTTAAAATAAATAAAACCCTGCAGTTTTATAAAACTGCAGGGTTTTATTTTTTATAGTTATTAAACCGATAATGATCGAATAAATTTTAACTAAACAAGTTTAAAAGGAGTTATCACCATGAGCGAAGGAATAAGACAAAAGATATCTGATGCCCTGGATCTGCCACAAGATGTAATTTTAAATGTACCCAAAGTGATTCTTACAGGTAGGATTGCTGCTTTTATAGAAAATCACAAAGGTATTATACAATACAACTCTGAGCTGGTAAAAATAAATACTTCAATTGGGGTAGTTTGTATAAAGGGAGCAGGCCTTCTTATCAAAACTATTATTGCCGATGAAATAACTGTTGAAGGAAAAATTACAGCTATAGAGCTTGAGGAATGATTAAGGGGGTACAACGGTGCTTCTTATAAAACTATGGAATTATCTTTCGGGTTATGTTATTATTAAAATTGTAGGGGAGTATGGTGAAAGACTATTAAACCAAGCTGCAATGAAGAATCTCTATTTATGGGATGTTAAGCGAATTAATGATAATGAGTTAACCGCTAAGATAAATGTAAGGAATTTTTTTAAACTTACCCGTTTAGCAAAAAAAAGCCGCAGCCGCATATATGTTTTACAGCGGGTAGGTCTGTTTTTCACAATATCCAAACTAAAAAAGCGAAAAGCATTTCTGTTTGGTGCCTTGCTTTTTGTGGTAGCGATTTATTTAATGTCGTCATTCATTTGGAACATTGAGATAAAATGTTCGGATAATGATTTAAGCACATCTGTTATCCAGGATTTACGGGAATGGGGCTTGAGAGAAGGAACGTTTAAATATGGGCTTGATAAGCAATATTATCTTAATAAGTTGCTGACAAAATATAAGAATATATCTTGGGCAGAAATTGAAATAAGAGGCTCAAAACTTATAGTTGAGCTTGTAAAAAAACAATTGCCACCCGAGCTTGAAGAAAATACGCCCTGTGATATAATAGCCTCAAAAGATGGTATAATAGAGGAAATAATAAACTTTCGAGGTGAAGCACTAGTTGAACCGGGTCAAACGGTAAGCAAAGGAGATGTCTTGATAACCGGAAAAATTGTTTTGGATCAGGAGCAAGATCAAGTATTACTAGTTCATGCTAAAGGTATCGTAAATGCTCGTGTATGGTACCAGAAGGCCGTAAAAGTTCCGCTTGTCAAAACAAAAATGATTCCTACAGGTAACAGTAAAAAATCTTTAGTGCTCCAGCTTGGGAAACACATCTTAAATTTTCAACTTGGAGATATTGCGTATGATTATTACAATAAGAAAACAATAAATGAATTTAGTATATTGCCTAGATTGTCAGGCGGTATACAGTTCGATATTATTGAATATGCAGAAGTGAAACCAATAAAGGAGTTTCTAAATATAGAAGAAGCATCTCGTGAAGCAGAAGACGAACTTCTTTTGCAATTAAAGGACATTTTGAAGGAAAAAAAAGTAACCCAAAAAAAAATGGAATATATGCTGGATTCAGATCAAACATCGGTTATTGGCTCAATGATAATAGAAGTAATTGAAGATATAGGCCAGAAAAGAGAAATCGAATATGGGGAGGAAAAAATTTGAGAGACAATCTGGCAGAAGCTAGAGTTACTATAGATAGCGTAAACAATATGGTATTTTTATTTGGTAATCGCGATATAAATGTTAAGTATATCGAAGAAGAATTTAATGTAAAGGTAATTACTCGTGAGGGTGAAATTGCAATACTTGGAGAAGAAAAAAATGTGGAGTCGGTACAACAGCTTTTTAATCAAATGCTTGAAGTGCTGCGTGCCGGCAATTCTTTGACAACTAACGAAGTAAAGTATTTTGTAAAACTTGCAAAAAACGGTGAGGGAGAAAAATTTAATGATTTATATGATGATATAATCTGCTATACTCATCGCGGAAAACCTATAAAGCCTAAAACTGTAGGACAGAAACTTTACGCACTTGCCATGAGACAAAATGACATAGTTTTTGGTATTGGGCCTGCAGGGACGGGGAAAACTTATCTTGCAATGGCTATGGCAGTAACAGCTTTTAAAGAGAAAGAAGTAAACCGAATTATATTAACAAGGCCGGCAGTAGAGGCCGGTGAAAAACTCGGATTTTTACCCGGAGACCTGCAAGACAAAGTCGATCCTTATCTTAGGCCATTATATGATGCTTTATATGATATTTTGGGTGTGGATGCTTTCCGACGTTATATGGAAAAAGGTTTAATTGAAGTTGCGCCTTTAGCATATATGAGAGGGCGTACATTAGATGATTCTTTCGTTATTTTAGATGAAGCTCAGAATACGACCTCTGAACAGATGAAAATGTTTTTAACGCGGCTGGGCTTTGGCTCTAAAGCAGTAGTTACCGGGGATCTGACTCAGATTGATTTGCCTAAAGGGGTTTATTCTGGTTTGGAACAAGTCAGAGAAGTTTTAAAGGATGTTAAGGGAATTCAATTTATTTATCTAGATGATAAAGATGTTGTACGTCATGAGGTAGTACAGAGAATAATCAAGGCATATGAGAAGTTTGACAAGAAACACCTATAGAATATGGGGTGATTGTGCAGCTATGATGAATTTAGCCTTTCCCAACAAAGTAGTAAAAGCTGTTTTAAACAATTCTATGTTCCAGAAAATGGTGCTGGGGCTTTTTTTCTTTGCTGTATTGACAATCATGATATTCTTTTCATCACTTCCTCAAAAATATGATGTTAAAGTAGGAGAAGTACTTCAGGAAAGTATCATGGCCAGAAAGGATGCCATTAATACCATTGCTACAGATAAGCTTCAGCAGGCTGCGGCCGATGCTGTTCCTAAAAAATATACTTTAAATCACACCATTACTCTTGAAGTGAAAAATCATGTTGAGGATATTTTAAATTACGTTAAAGAAGTAAGAAATCGTGATTATCTGGAAGATGAAGATAAGGTACAATTATTAACGGAAAAGATATCCGAGGATATTTCAAAAGAATCATATGCCCAGCTTATATCTATGAGCGACACATCTTTAAAAGAGTTGGAAACCGTAATAAAAGCTATTATTGAAACAGTTATGGAAGAAGGCGTTAAGGAAGATTCTTTAGAGAGAACAAAGACGTATGTTATAGAAGAATTTAAAAGCTTAAAATTACCTGATGAACTTAAAAGTATCGGGGAAGAGATTGCTCTTTTGACGATAAAACCCAATATGGTCTATGATCGCGAAGCTACCGAAAAGCAGCAGCAGGAAGCTATGGAAGCTGTAGTGCCGGTTAGGGTTCTTCCAAATCAGGTATTAATTGAAAAAGGAACTGTTATAACTGCTGAACATAAGGAAATGCTTAAAGAATTGGGATTGCTGGCTAGGGACACGAAAGCTAATGTAAGTCTTTTGATAGGAGCTTTTTGTATATCAGGCATGCTAGCGGGGACATTGGCTTTTGCAGTATATCGTTTTCATAGAGATGTATATAATAACAATGTTTATTTAATATTATTGGTGCTGATTATTTTATCAACACTTGTTATTTCTTTAGGTGTCAAAACTATTTCCAATTATCTGGTCCCATTGGCGGCAGGGAGTATGCTTATATCCATACTAATCAATCCGGAGATTGCTATATTTTCAAGCTTTACAATGAGTATAGCCATTGGGATTATGCTGGGCAGTGACTTTTCATTTACACTTGTTGCTTTATCGGGAGCTGTAGTTGGAGTTTTTTGTACTGCAAAAGTATCTCAGCGTTCTGATTTAACCAAAGCAGGTGGAATAATAGGCGGAGTAAATTTCCTTCTTATAACCGGCCTGTTGCTTTTAAATAACGGCACTTTTTTGGAAATATTACGACAGAGCAGTTGGGGTATGATAAGCGGCATATTTTCGTCTATATTGACAATTGGCACTTTGCCGTTCCTTGAAAATGCTTTTGGTATCACCAGTGCTGTAAAGTTGCTCGAGCTTTCAAATCCAAATCAATTGCTGCTTAGAAAGTTAATGTTAGATGCACCCGGCACTTATCATCATTCAATAATCGTGGGGAACCTGGCTGAAGCTGGAGCGGAAGCTGTAGGAGCTGATTCATTATTGGCTCGAGTAGGAGCTAATTATCATGATATAGGCAAATTGAAGCGACCTTATTTTTTTATAGAAAATCAACTAACATCTGATAATCCACATGATAAACTAAGTCCTACGCTTAGTGCTTTGATAATTACATCGCATGTCAAGGATGGACTTGAAATTGCACAAGAACATCGACTACCTTCAAGTATTACAGCATTTATTGCACAGCATCATGGTACAAGTTTGCTTTCGTTTTTTTATAATAAGGCTATGGATGAAAGCAGTGAAAAAAAAGCGGATGAAACAACTTACCGTTATGAAGGTCCAAAACCTCAAACTCGTGAAACAGCTATAGTGATGCTGGCAGATTGTGCCGAAGCTGCCGTCAGGTCCATGCCAAATCCTACGGCAGGCAAGATAGAAGGGCTTATACGTCAGATAATCAAAGATAAACTTGCTGATGGTCAGTTAGATGAATGTGACCTGACATTAAAGGACCTTGATAAAGTTGCCTTAGCATTTTCAAGGGTATTGACCGGAATTTTCCATACGCGCATAGAATATCCGGATAAACTGAAAGAATTAGAGAGAAAGGATTCAAATCATGGCTAACGTAAATGTAGTAATAAACAATTTACAAGATAAAATTGATGTTACGCAAAAATTAGAAGAACTTATAAATAAGGCTGTAAATACAGCCATATCAGTTGAAAAGGTATCAGGTGATTTAGAAGTAAGTATAGCTTTGGTTGATGATGAATACATCCAAAAGCTCAACAGGCAGTACAGATCTTTAGACGCATCAACCGATGTATTATCTTTTGCTATGAGAGAAACCGTTTTTGAAGAGTGTGGAAGTTTCGAATTTCAAGAGGAAGAACTGCTGGGAGATGTGGTAATCTCACTAGAAAGAGCAAAAGAGCAAGCTGTAGAATATGGACATTCTTTTGAACGAGAAGTCGGCTTTTTAGTTGTGCACGGCATATTGCATTTACTGGGATACGACCATGAAGTTGGTGAAGAAAAAGTTGTTATGAGGCAAAGGGAAGAAGAAATTTTAAAAGCTATTGATTTGACAAGAGGGATTAATTAAAATGAAAAAAGCTCGAACTCTAAGCGAAAGTTTTTATTATGCCATCTCCGGTATATTGTATGCTTTCAGAACTCAGCGCAATATAAAAATTCATTTGGCAACTGCATTGCTGGTAATTTTGATGAGCTACTTATTAAAACTTAGCACTTTAGAGATTTTGACAGTTTTTATGACGATTACAATTGTGTTAGTTACAGAGATGATAAATACAGCCATTGAAACGGTTGTAGATATGTATACTCAAGAATATCACCCACTGGCAGCGGTGGCTAAAAATGTAGCCGCTGGAGCCGTACTAATATCTGCAATAAATGCAATTGTTGTTGGCTACATTGTGTTTTACAAAAGAATTTTGATGCTTTTGAGTTAAGTAAATAGCATGGCAGGAGGTACAGTTATGCTGTTTAAGCGATACCTGACCATTGTTATACTAGTTTTGTTTTTATTAATTCACGCTGGTTGCAGCGATAAAAATAGCTGCAAAGATTCCTATGGTACACCAAGCGATTGGGACGAAGTAACGAAATCACAAGAAAATGAACAAATTATTCCTAAAGTTAAAAATCCGCTTACCGGCACAGATATGGACATTCAGCATGAGAAGCAAAGACCTCTTGCGGTTATGATAGAAAATGAATACAATGCTCGACCGCAGTCGGGTCTAGATAAAGCGGGTGTAGTATATGAAGTTTTAACCGAAGGAGGTATAACTCGCTTTTTAGCACTTTTTCTCGGAGAAACGGTAGATGAAATTGGTCCTGTACGCAGTGCACGGCCTTATTTTCTTGATTATGCTATGGAATATGATAGCATATATATACACTATGGTGCCAGTCCTCAGGGGTATATTGATTTAAAGAAACTAAACATTGATGCAATAAACGGTATTTATGATGATGTAACTTTTTGGCGAGATAGGTTTCGCAAGGAGCCGCATAATGCATATACAAATACCGAGAACATTTTAAAAACATCAGAAAAAAAGGGTTTTATCAGAGACATTGAACTGACTTTGTGGAATTTCAATTCAGAAGAGACTCCTGCTGGGAACCAAGTCCTTGAAGAGTTTGAATTAGAATATTTTAAAAATTATGTAGTAAGCTATACATATGACAAAGATAAAAAGATGTATAAGCGTTATATTAACGGCGAACCTCATACCGATAAAAAAACCGGTGAACAAATTCTTGTAAAAAATATTATTTTACAATTTGCTGTCACTAAAGTAGTAGATGATGTTGGCAGACTTTCCATAAAGACCGTTGACAGCGGAAAGGGTTATTATATAAGTAATGGGTATTGTAGCAAGATAAAATGGCGGAAAGATGACAGAAAAGAGCGAACAAGCTATACTTTTGAAGATGACACAGAACTTGTTGTAAATCCGGGCAATACTTGGATTCAGATACTGCCTCAGTGGGGCAAATTTAATTATGACTAAACCAACAAAGGGGTAAATTATACATGGCTCTATACAGAACCGATGCTATAGTATTAGGATATAGAAACCTCGGCGAAGCAGATAAAATACTCACCCTTTTTTCACCTGATAAAGGTAAAGTTCATGCGGTAGCCAGAGGTGTGCGCCGACCGCGAAATCCTATACTTGCAGGGAGTCAGTTGTTTTCTTACAGCAATTTTTTAATTTTAGAAGGTCGAAATCTGGATACTATTAGTCAATGCGAAATAAAAGAGTCTTTTTATAAAATACGTCAGAATTTAGAATCCATGGCTTATGGCTTATATTTTGCGGAACTTCTCAGGGTTTCTACGCCTTTGGAAGATAAAAATCAGGAATTATTCCGCTTTTTTTTAAAAACCATGTATTTTCTTCAGAAGTGGAAAAATATTGAGATACTCAGCCGCATTTATGAAGTAAAGCTTATGGCAATACAGGGCTTTGCACCGGAATTATTTCAATGTGTAGGCTGTGGAAGAAAATCTTTTGATAAAATATATTTTAGTACGGCAATGGGAGGCATCCTCTGTCACGACTGTCATGGAAAAGATACAAAAGCGATAAACATTACTTCAGATACTTTAAATGTAATTAGAAAAATGTTAATGGGAACATATGAAGAGCTGGAAGGTTTGAGAGTAAAGAAATATGTAGCTGAACAACTAAAAGACGTTTTAGATCTTTTTATATTACATCATGTCGACCATAAACTTAAAACTGCTGAATTCATAAAAGATGTAAATAAGTTAAACATAGGAAACAGCAAATAATAAGATATTACAATCCCAGATAAAATATAGGGTTTATTTAAAAAATATACTTTTATTGAGAGTTTTTATAAGATTATTTTTTGGCTGCGGTAATTGACAGTAATACCGTATCTAATGAAATTCTTTAGCAAAAAAAGAGGATTTTTTTATGTTTTGTAGTATAATAATATTTGGCAATTTGTAGCCTGTTCGAAGGGAGTGAAAACCCATAGAATTATCATCAAGGCAGGCTTTAATAGTTGATATAGTAAAGAAATATGAACCAATTACCAGTGAACAAATAGCGGACAAACTCAATTTAACTCGGTCAGCACTAAGACCTGATCTTGCAGTTTTGACCATGCTTGGTATTTTAGAAGCCAGACCTAGGGTGGGATACTTTTTTGCAGGGAAAGATCCTAAAAATCTCATATCAGAAAAAATGAATGATATAAAAGTCGATAAGATAAAGTCAGTTCCGTCGGTCATAAAGGAAGATACTTCCGTATATGATGCTATAGTAACTTTATTTTTGACAGATGTGGGAACCCTTTTCATCACTGACAAAGATGGTAATTTAGCAGGGCTGGTATCTCGTAAGGATTTGCTAAAAACAGCTATCGGAAATGCAGATATACATAAAATGCCAATAGGTATCGTAATGACCAGAATGCCAAACATAATTACAGTAACACCTGAAGAAAGTGCTTATGATGCTGCAAGAAAAATTGTCGATCACCAAATTGATGCGTTACCGGTAGTGAAAGCTGTAACAGAAAATGACCAGGAAAAATATAAGATAGTTGGGAAAGTAACCAAGACTACAATTACGAAACTTTTTGTTGAACTTGGAAAGACTTAGAAAGGAGGGGATGATTATAAAAGATAGAAAAAGCCAGCCGGTAGTGTTTGCAGTTTCCGATTCTATTGGTGAAACTGCCGAATTAGTAATTCGTGCGGCGATGGTTCAATTTAATTCCGATAAAGTTGATATTCGCAAAGTTCCTTATGTAACTGACAATGAGTATGTGGAAGATATCATAGAGGAAGCTAAAAATACAGCTAATTGTGTTATTGTATGCACAATTATTTTACCGGAAGTAAGACAGCACCTTTTAAGTCTGGCGGAGCAAAATCAGATACCTATAGTAGATTTAATGGGGCCGATGATGGATACTTTTTCAAAGATAATTGAAGTTAAACCGCATTTACAGCCAGGTTTAGTCCATCGAATAGATGAGGATTATTTCAAAAAAATAGAAGCAATAGAGTTTGCGGTTCAGTATGATGATGGCAAGGATCCCAGAGGCTTATCTCGGGCAGATGTTGTTCTTATAGGTGTTTCAAGAACTTCTAAAACTCCCCTGGCAATGTTTTTGGCTCATAAGAGATTAAAGGTTGCAAATCTCCGTTTGGTACCGGAGGTTGCTCCCCCGGATGAATTATTTCACCTTCCGCCAAAGACGATTATCGGTCTTACTATAAGCCCTGAAAAGCTGTTTGATATCAGGCAGGAAAGACTTAAAGCCTTAGGCCTTAGCACAGAAGCAACTTATGCTCAACTTGGAAGAATTATGGAAGAAATCGAATATGCTGATATGATAATGGAAAAAATTGGTTGCCCTAAAATTGATGTTTCAAATAAAGCAGTGGAGGAAATAGCCACTAGCATTTTAGAGATAATAAGGAAAGGGGAAGTATAATATGACAAAAAAATATGTCTACAGTTTTCGCGAAGGCAATGCTCAAATGCGCAACTTGCTAGGAGGTAAAGGTGCAAATCTGGCAGAAATGGTTAAGATAGGCTTGCCTGTACCGATGGGTTTTACCATCACAACCGAAGCCTGCCTGAACTATTATGAAGAAGGTGAAAAGATATCCGAAGATATCTTATCTCAAATTTTCCAAGCTTTAGATGATCTTGAAAAAGAAATGGGCAAGAAACTTGGGGATAATCAAGATCCGTTGTTGGTATCAGTTAGGTCAGGAGCAGTTATTTCTATGCCGGGTATGATGGATACAATACTGAATCTGGGTCTAAACGATGAAAGCGTTAAGGGATTGGCGGCAAAAACAGGGAATGAGCGTTTTGCCTATGACAGCTATCGAAGATTTATCCAGATGTTTGGCGATGTAGTTATGGAAGTTGAGCATGATAAATTTGAATCCATCATAAACGAGGTAAAGCAGAAAAAGGGTATCACCCAAGACACTGAAATGGATGCGGATGGCTGGAAAGAGGTTATAGAGCTTTATAAGGAAAAAATAAGGAACGAAACAGGCCGAAAGTTTCCACAAGATCCCAAGGAACAGCTTTTAATGGCCGTAGAAGCAGTTTTTAAGTCTTGGAACAATCAGAGAGCCAAGGTTTACAGGAGAATAAATAAAATCCCCGATGATTTAGGAACGGCTGTTAATGTTCAGACTATGGTTTTTGGAAACAAAGGTGATGATTCAGGAACCGGTGTTGCCTTTACCAGAAATCCTTCAACGGGAGAAAAAGAAGTTTACGGCGAATTTTTAATGAATGCACAAGGCGAAGATGTTGTGGCTGGTATCAGGACACCTCAGAGCATAAAACAGCTAAAAGATGTCATGCTAGATGTATATGAGCAATTTATAAATGTATGCAAGTTGTTAGAGAAGCATTATAGAGATATGCAGGATATAGAATTTACAATAGAAAACGGGAAGCTTTTTATGCTGCAGACGCGCAGCGGTAAACGGACGGCTCAGGCTGCTGTAAAAATTGCCGTAGATATGGTTAAAGAGGGCTTGATAAATAAGGATGAAGCAATTCTTCGTGTGCCGGCGGGTCAGGTAGAGACCCTACTCCACCGCAGAATCGACCCGAATGCTGATGTTAAGCCTATAGCAAAGGGGTTGCCAGCATCTCCGGGGGCAGCTTCGGGACATGTGGTTTTTGACCCAGATGAGGCAGAGGCCATGGGCAATGAAGGTCAGAAAGTAATTTTGGTTAGGACGGAAACCACTCCTGATGATATTCATGGTATTGTTGCAGCTCAAGGAGTGCTTACAAGCCGCGGTGGCATGACAAGTCATGCTGCTGTTGTAGCTCGCGGTATGGGAAAACCTTGTGTATCTGGATGTGAAGCCGTAAAAATTGACTATGAAAAAGGCGAGTTTACAGTTGGGCAGCTTGTAGTCAAAAAAGGTGATGTAATTTCCATTGATGGATCTACAGGAGAAGTTATGATTGGCGAAGTTCCCATGATTGATCCGGAACTTTCCGTTGAATTTAATCAAATATTGAGTTGGGCTGATGAAATACGAAAGCTAAAAGTTAGGGCAAATGCTGACACACCTCATGATGCTAAAGTAGCTTTAGAATTCGGTGCAGAGGGTATAGGGCTTTGCAGAACCGAGCATATGTTTATGGCACAGGATCGGCTGCCAATAGTTCAGCAAATGATTATGGCAGAAACCAAAGAAGAAAGAGAAGAAGCCCTGGCTAAACTTTTGCCTATACAGCAGGAAGACTTTGAGGGAATTTTTGAAGTAATGGAAGGATTGCCTGTTACCGTAAGGTTGCTAGATCCGCCTCTTCACGAATTCCTACCTAATCCCGAAGAACTTATTGTAAAAATAATGGAACTTAAAGCAAAAGGTTGTTCAAAAGAACTGGAAGAAAAACAGGAAATGCTTAAAAAAGTGCGAGCCCTCAGAGAAATGAATCCGATGTTGGGTCTTAGAGGTTGCAGACTAGGCCTGCTGTATCCCGAAATTTATACTATGCAAGTAAAAGCCATACTAAAAGCAGCATGTAATCTAACTAAAAAAGGTATTAAGGTTATACCTGAAATTGAAATACCTCTGGTTAATCACGAATTAGAGCTTAAGACTCTAAGAGAAATCGTAGAAAAGACTGCGGAGGAGGTATTTGAAGAAGAAGGAACAAAGGTACATTACTTTATCGGAACAATGATTGAACTTCCAAGGGCATGCCTGACTGCTGAAGAGATTGCTAATTTTGCGGATTTCTTCTCGTTCGGAACAAATGACCTGACACAGACAACTTTTGGATTCAGCCGTGATGATGCAGAAGGCAAGATACTTCCTCATTATGTGGAACAAAAAATACTTTCAGATTCTCCCTTCATTGTTCTTGATAGAAAAGGTGTTGGTTCATTGATGAAGATGGCTACGGATAAAGGCAGAAGTGTGAAGCCGGATCTTTTAATAGGTATTTGTGGTGAGCACGGCGGAGAACCAAGTTCCGTTGAATTTTGTCATATGATTGGCCTGGATTTCGTCAGCTGTTCACCTTTTAGAGTGCCAATCGCAAGGCTTGCAGCCGCCCAGGCAAAAATAAATCATAAATAGTTTTTAAAGAGGCGAATTTTTCGCCTCTTTTTTACAAAATGCAAGAGGAAAAAACAACGAGAATATCGAATAGAGTAATAATGAAATAAATCCATCGGAAATCTTTTGTGAGGTGAGGCCTTGTGAATTTTCGCAAAAGGCAAGAAGAAATCGAAAAAAGCTGTCTTTCTCCCTATGCGTCGTTGAGCTCTAAAAGCAAAGGCAGATGCCGTCCGGAGGAAAAATGCAGCATACGAACCGATTTTCAAAGGGACAGAGATAGAATACTTCATTCAAAAGCTTTCCGGCGATTGAAACATAAAACCCAGGTGTTTATTTCTCCTGAAGGTGATCATTATAGGACCAGATTGACTCATACACTTGAGGTATCTCAAATTGCAAGGACGATATCTAGAAGCTTAAGGTTAAACGAAGACCTTACTGAAGCTATAGCACTAGGTCATGATTTAGGGCATACACCCTTCGGTCATACAGGTGAACAAGTTCTAAATGAATTGTTAGAAACAGGATTTAGGCACGAAGAACAGAGTGTAAGAGTTGTAGATTTTTTAGAACAAGGAAAGGGCTTAAATCTTACATGGGAAGTAAGGGATGGCATAAAAAATCATACTACGCACGGAAACCCTGCCACACTTGAAGGCCAGGTGGTAAGATTATCTGATTGGATTGCGTATATAAATCACGATATCGATGATGCTGAAAGAGCAGGAATATTAAAGCCGGAAGATCTGCCGCAAGAATCAGTAAAGGTCTTGGGCAAAAAACACGGTGAACGTATCGATACAATGATTAAGGATGTTATATCAACAAGTTTCAAGCAACCTATAGTAGCAATGAGTGATGATATATATAATGCAACGCAAAAGCTGCGGTCGTATTTATTTGAAAGTGTTTACGTAGGTTCTTCTTCTGCTAAAACTCAGGAAAAAAAAGTTAAAACAATGTTAAGACTTTTATTTGAGTATTATATCCTACACCCAAATTTCATGCCTCCTGAATTTATAAAAATTTCAAAAGAAGAGAATATAAAAAGAGCTGTAGCCGATTATATAGCCGGTATGACGGATATATATGCCATTAAAAAATTTCGAGAGTTTTTTATACCTTCATCTTGGCCGCTAGAAATCTGATAGAGTAATTTATCAATTATTTTGCAGGACAAAAAGAAGGAATAATTGATACTGACGTAGAATAATGTGGAATAATGTGTATGTAAATTCAGAGGGAGGAGAGAAGAATTTTAAAATTTGTTGCAAGAATAACTCCTCATTCTGGCTTTGAGGAGATTTTTTAAGATTTGGTGATAAAAATGGGGTTTTATTCTGAAGAGGTCATAAAAGAGGTACAGGACAAAGCAGATATAGTAGAAATTGTATCTGAATACACTTCTCTGAAAAAACAAGGAGGCAATTATATTGGTCTTTGCCCGTTTCATAAGGAAAAGACTCCTTCCTTTAGTGTAGATGCGGAAAAACAATTGTTTTATTGTTTTGGATGTGGCATAGGCGGAAATGTATTTACTTTTATAATGAAAAAAGAAAACCTCAATTTTCCAGAGGCTGTTCGATATTTGGCTGATAAGCTTAACATCAAACTTCCGGGAAATATGGACAAAGACCTATCGCTGGAGTTTCAAGAAAAACGTGAATACCTTAGAGTAAATCGCTTGGCAGCAAAATACTACAATCACTGTTTGCTACATACCCGCGAAGGTTCTAAAGCCATGGAATATATAAAAGAGAGAGGATTGACTGCAGAAACAGTAGAAAAATTTTACCTAGGATATGCGCCGCCATCTTGGGACGGACTTATAAAATTTGCTCATTTTGAGGGCGTAAAGATTGATACATTAGAGAAAATCGGTCTTATTATACCTAGAAAGGATAATAAAGGCTATTACGATAGATTTAGAAATAGGTTAATGTTTCCCATAGAAGATGTTACAAAGAATATTATTGGGTTTGGAGGGCGAGCTCTTGATGAATCAATGCCTAAATATTTAAATACTCCTGAAACGCCATTGTTTTCTAAAGGAGACAATTTATACGCTCTTTCCATGATAAAAAAAGACCCTGCGCTTGATACCATAGTGGTGGAAGGCTATATGGACTGCATAACATTGCACCAATATGGTTTTAATCAGTCTGTAGCTTCTCTTGGGACTGCTCTTACAAAAAATCAAGCAAGATTGCTTAAAAAATATACCGATGGGGTTATTCTTTCATATGATGCAGATGAAGCCGGGAAGGCTGCAACTGTGAGGGGAATAGATATATTGGCACAAGAAGGTTTGAGAGTCAAGGTATTAAATATGCCAAACGGAAAAGACCCTGATGAAGTCATAAAAACTTATGGTCCACAACATTTTCAAAAACTGTTAACTGATTCTATGGATTTTATAAGCTACAAACTATTTCTGGCTAAAAAAGATATAAATATACAAGCACATGATGGAAAACTGAAATTTATTAAACGAGCAGTGGATATTTTAACAGGTGTCGATAATGAGCCGGAGCTGGAGTTGTATGCCAAAAAATTAGCCAGTGAGCTCGGAATTTCAGTTCAGGCAATAAAAAAAGAAGTTCAAAGAAGAAAATTGGCAGACAATGGATATGAGTATAAAAAAAGCCATATAAGAAATAATAATAAGGAATTTCATAAAATATCGCAGGTAACAGGTTTTCATAAAGCCGAGAGGAAATTATTAAAATTAATTCTTGAAAATGATAAGTTGTGCAAAAAAATGGCAGGTCAACTTGACCCTCGATTTTTCACAGACAAAAATACGAAGAAAATAGCTGATGTCCTCTTTGAAATGATCAATAAAAATCAAGATATAGATAGCTCATATATATTTAATTATTTGGATGAAGAAGGATGTGCAGAACTTTCAACGATACTTATGGAAAATGTGGTTTTAGAGGATGAAGAACTTATAAATTCACTTATAAAAAAGGTAAAGCAAGGCTATTTTAAAAAATCTATTGTTCAAGTAAGAGAGCAAATCAGGAAGGCTGAATTATTGGGCCAAAGAGAGGAGATCAACAGTCTTTTGAACACTTATCAACAACTGAAAGCCGAAATGAATGAAGTGGAGGTAAGTAATACTCCAGGGAAGGAGGGACTATAGATGGCAAAAAAAGAGCAGATTGAAAAGAAAAGCGATAAAAAACCTGTTCAGGATAAAATGAAAATAGTAAGAGATTTAATTGAAAAAGGCAAAAAAAATGGTGTGCTTTCCTACGGAGAAATTATGGATGCTTTAGAGGATATAGAAGATTTGGACACGGAACAGATCGACAAGATATATGAATCCTTTGAAGAAATGGGCATAGAGGTTTTAGATGATGGCGAAGAAATCCCGGAGGAAGAAACTTTGGAAGAAGTTCCTACTGAAGAAATAGACCTTTCTGCTCCTGAAGGGGTAGCCATTGATGATCCCGTTAGGATGTATTTGAAAGAAATAGGTAAGGTTCCACTTCTTTCGGCTGAGGAAGAGATAATGCTTTCAAAACGCATAGAAGAAGGAGATAAAGAGGCAAAGCGCCGGTTAGCTGAAGCTAATCTGCGATTAGTCGTTAGCATTGCCAAGAAATATGTAGGTAGAGGTATGCTTTTCTTAGACTTAATTCAAGAAGGCAACCTGGGTTTGATGAAGGCAGTAGAAAAATTTGACTATAAGAAAGGTTATAAATTCAGCACATACGCAACTTGGTGGATTAGACAAGCGATTACCAGAGCTATTGCCGATCAGGCCAGAACCATAAGAATTCCGGTGCATATGGTTGAGACCATAAACAAGTTGATCCGCATACAAAGGCAATTGTTACAGGAACTCGGGCGGGACCCGCTGCCGGAAGAAATAGCTGAAGAAATGGAATTGCCCGTTGAAAAGGTAAGAGAGATAATGAAAATAGCTCAAGAGCCTGTTTCGTTGGCGACTCCTATCGGCGAAGAAGAGGATAGTTTTTTAGGGGATTTTATTCCAGATGATGAGGCTTTAGCCCCTGCCGATGCAGCCGCCTATCTTCTTTTGAAAGAACAGTTGGAAGATGTGCTGGAAACTCTTACACCGAGAGAGGAAAAAGTTTTGCGATTAAGGTTTGGCCTTGATGACGGAAGACCTAGGACACTAGAAGAGGTGGGTCAGGTTTTTGGTGTTACCCGCGAGAGAATCAGGCAAATTGAAGCCAAGGCCTTAAGAAAACTCCGTCATCCTAGTAGAAGTAAAAGGCTTAAAGACTTTCTAGAATAACTTAAAAAATAGTGGGGATTTTTTTTCTCCACTTTTTTGCTTAAATCCACTTTTTATATCGAGGTTAAACATGAAACTTGGGAACAGACTGCAAACAATAACATCAAAGATTCCAAAAGGCTTAACAGTGGTTGATGTGGGAACTGATCATGCATATTTACCTATTTATTTAGTCAATAAAGGCATTTCAGAGAAAGTCATAGCCACCGAAATACTTCCTGGGCCTTATAGAAAGGCTCAGGAAAATATTACGAAAGCAGGTCTTCAAGATTTTATTGATTTGCGGTTGGGGCCGGGATTTAATACCATAAATCCTGCAGAAGCTGATATTGCTGTTATAGCAGGTATGGGAGCGATGACAATCATTAATATAATAAATGAGTCGAGGCAAGTTGCTGATTCTTTTGAAAAACTTATTTTGCAGCCTATGAAAAACCCGGCTGAATTGAGAAAATACCTTTTTAAAATAGGATATAAGATAATTGATGAAGATGTAACTTGGGAAGATGATAAATTTTATGAGATAATAGTAGTTAGAAAAGCAAACTTATCGCCATTTGATGAAACTGATATTATAGTAGGTCCTGTAATCCGCAATAAAAAAAATCCTGTGATAATCGAATATATTAATTATCGCATAAATATTTTGCAAGGTATTATTAAAGACTTAAAAGTTTCCGATACAAAGGCTTGCCAAAAAGCTGTTCTGAAATATGAAAAACTATTAAAAACATTAGAGGAGGTCATAAAATGATTGCTTGCCAAACAATAGTGCAGATATTGGAGAAGTGGGCTCCTAAAAATCTTGCCTTAGATTGGGACAATCCAGGTCTTGCTATAGGTGACCTTTCCGAAAATGTTTCCAAGATTCTTTTAACCCTTACGGTTACCCTTGAAACTGTTGAATTTGCAGCAAAAAATGGTTTCGAAATGATAATATCTCATCACCCGCTTTTTTTTAAACCTTTGAAATCTTTACGAAAAGATACACCTCTTGGGCAAATAGTCTATGAGGCGATAAACAACAACATCGTTATTTATTCTGCTCATACCAATATGGATGCTGCTTGCGGAGGGATTAACGATATTCTGGCAAATGTTTTAGAATTGCAGCATATAGAAATTTTAAAACAAACTTATGAAGAGAAATTAAAAAAAATAGTTGTCTTTGTACCGAAAGATTATAAAGATGCGGTAAGAGATGCAATGTGCAATGCAGGTGCCGGCTATACAGGGAATTATAGCCACTGTAGTTTTAATGTTAACGGTATTGGAACATTTAAACCTCTAGCCGGCTCAAAGCCATTTATCGGTCAAGAGGGAAAGCTGGAAAAGGTTGACGAAATAAGAATTGAGACTATTGTTCCTGAAAGTTTACAAAGAAAAGTTATTAGTGCCATGTTGAAAACCCATCCTTATGAAGAAGTGGCTTTTGATATATACCCTCTTGAGAATTCTGGTAAGGCCTTTGGTCTGGGCCGGATAGGATATATTAAGGAATCTGTGTTGTTAAAGGACTTTTGCAAAACAGTTAAGCAAAAACTTGGCACATCCCATATAAGAGCGGTGGGAGATTTAAATAAAGACATTCTAAAAGTTGCCGTGTGCGGAGGTGCCGGTGGTGACTTGATTCAGGCAGCGATATTCTCTGGAGCAGATGTATTTGTTACAGGTGATTTAAAATACCATGAGGCACTTGATGCTAAAGCTGCCGGCATTGCTATAATAGATGCCGGACACTTTTCTACAGAAAATCTTTTACTCCCGGTGCTTAAGGGCTATCTTGAGCAAGAAATAAAGCTATTGAATAAACAAGCTGAGATTGCCATATTTAAAAATGAAGATCCGTTTGTAATTATATGAGAATAGGGATTATCCTATTCTCTTTATTTTTTTAAAGGAGGGAAAGCAGGCCATGATAAAGGAAGAGTTAAACAATCTTTACAAACTTCAAGAAGTAGAAGGTCAATGCAAGATGCTTGAAAAAACTATAAAAAGTCACCCTGTTTTAAAAAACTTGTCTGAGTTAAAAAAAACTATAAATAATTTGGATACGGAATTTAAAAATAAAAAGGAACGTGTTAACCTTTTGAAAAAAGAGCTAAAACGAATTGAACAGAAAACAGATGAATATTGTAATATGATAAAACAGTTTGAAGAAAGAATTTACGGTGGTGAAGTTACAACAATAAAAGAACTTAAAATCCTTAGAGATAAGCAGGACATTGCAAGGCTTAAAGTGAAAGATTATGAGGAGAAAGCATTTGAAATGATGGAAGAACTCGACGACTTGGAAACAAGCCTTATACAAGACAAAGAGATAATTACAAAAAAGAAAAAAGAATACAATGAAAAACGATTGAAAACTTGTCAGGAAATTGATAGAATAAAAGAAGAAATAGATATGATACGTAAACAAAAACAGCAGTTGGAGGCTAGCATTTCTCCGGAAATTTTAAGCAAATACAACAGAATCAAGAAGGTTAAACATAATCCTGTTGCAATGGTGTCAGCTGATAGAAAATGCAGCGGATGCATGACTGAAATATCTGTAATGATAGCCTTAGAAGTTAAACAGTGTGTAGGTTTGGTTTATTGCGAGAATTGCGGAAGAATACTATTATAATAAGCTGAAATAGGAGGCCTTATGAGTAAAGTTATAGCTTATACAGATGGCGCTTCCCGTGGTAATCCCGGGAATGCGGGAATCGGAGTTCTTTTGATGGATGAAAATCAAAATGTTATTAAAGAAATCAGTGAGTATATAGGTGAAACTACCAATAATATTGCAGAATATACCGCGATGATAACAGCTTTAAAGGAAGCTTTAGAAATGGATTGTGACGAAATTGAAGTTATTTCTGACAGTGAGCTTATGGTAAAACAAATTAATAAAGAATATCAAGTAAAAAATGAAGGTCTTAAACCTCTCTATAAAGAAATCTGTAAGCTGCTGGAAGAATTTAAAAGTTATACGGTTAGGCATGTAAGGCGGGAAAACAATAAAAGAGCTGATGAATTAGCAAACCGTGGGATTGATGAAGCCCTTGATGAATAAGAATTAGATATCTAAAAAATGGGAATTCATAAAACTTGACAATAATGATTCTTATGCTATAATTATAATCCACTTATAAAATGATAGATGATGAGTAAGTCAGATGGTCGCGGGCATTACTGCTCGAGGAAAGTCCGAGCTCCATAGGGCAAGGTGCTGGGTAACACCCAGTGAGGGTGACCTCAAGGACAGTGCAACAGAAAGATACCGCTTGGCATTTTTGGTAACGGTTTTAACCGTTCTTGCTGTAAGGCAGATGGCCAAGTAAGGGTGGAAAGGTGAGGTAAGAGCTCACCAGCGAGATGGTGACTTCTCGGCTCTGTAAACCCCACTTGGAGCAAGACCGAATAGGAGAGCTTAAACGGTGGCCCGCTGTGCTCTCGGGTATGGTCGCTAGAGGTGTCAGGCAACTGGCATCCTAGATAGATGACTATCTAAAACAGAACTCGGCTTATAGACTTACTCATTTAGTTTTAAACCCCCAAGGCATTATGCTGCCTTGGGGGTTTGCTGCTTATAAGTCAAATGTATTAATTTGACAGTGATCATAAAGTAAAGTTTTTATCCAAGCTTTCAGAGCTGCCATAGGCATAAAATAAAGCTTTTGCTCTCGGCCTTTAACTCACTCATAATAATTCACCCGTAATACCTATATCATCATAGCTTAAAGCATCAACCAAATCGGATATCGGCATTCATAAGCTTTTTCAAAAGGAGATTAACCTAAAATGGCAAAGCTTAATGCGGGGCATATTTAAGCCTATCATTCGTATAATCTTCTCATCTTTGTTTACTTTTGAGAAACTATAAGTTTATCACTACCTAGGATATGGTTACTTATCCAATTGATAATAAAATCCAACAATTCAAGTATGTATTGATTCTGATTCTTGTCTATGGTATCTAGCTTTACGGCGTTAAGCTTGTCAACAAAGCTGTCATGAGCTTCTTTTTGTGCTGGATAGCCCTTATAATTTATACTGAGCATGTATTCTTCTTCTGACTTGAAATGGTATATTGCATAATCTCTAAGCTGTGTTAAAATCTCTATGATTCTATCGAACTTATCATAGTAAAAGTCATTTTTTAAAAGCTCATAAGCCTCATTGGCTATCTCAAATAATTTTTGATGCTGTTTATCGATTTGTTCAACACCTATCTTATATTCTTCTTTCCATTTAATCAAAAAACACACCTCCAAATAAACTTTCTCTTACTATATTACCATATTTATGTTTTTTATGGCACTAGAAAGTTTTAAAAAGGTGATTTAATTAGTAAGAAATGACCTACTTACAATGGGTTCTTTTTGCATATTTTTAAGAACTTATCTTTATCAAGAGCGGCATTTATGATAAAATGAGAACGGTTCAAAATAAAAACAGCTATTATTGCAACAATGGGAGAGGATATATTTGACAGCTCAAATCCATAAATTTAGAGTAATTGATAAGAATTTGGTGCTTGATGTAAATAGTGGTTCGGTTTTACAGCTTGATGATTTAGCTTATGATATTCTGGATTATTACGATGAATGTTCTTTAGTAACTGAAAGTGCTCTAAATGAACTTGAAATGAAATATCCTAAGCAGAATATAAAAGAAGCCCTAGAAGAAATAGAAACATTAAAGAAAGAGGGATACCTATTTACCGAAATAAATCTTGATCCGATTCTGAATAGATTGGATACAAGACAATATGTTAAAGCTCTCTGTCTTAACGTTGCCCATGACTGCAATTTACGGTGTAAATATTGCTTTGCCTCAAAAGGTGATTACCATGGGAAACGAGAATTGATGAGTATTGAGGTTGGGAAAAAGGCAGTAGATTTCTTGGTAGAAAAGTCTGGTGATATGAAAAACTTAGAAATAGATTTTTTTGGCGGAGAACCGCTCATGGCTATGGATACTGTAAGAGAGGTTATTTCATATGCTAAGTCCATAGAAGAGTTATGCCATAAGAAATTTCACTTTACAATCACAACAAATGCCCTTTTACTTAATGACGAAGTTATACAGTATCTTCATGAGCACATGGATAACATCGTCTTGAGTCTTGACGGCAGGAAGGAAGTTAATGATTTCATCCGTGTAAGAGCCGATGGCAGCGGAACTTATGATGAAATTGTTTCGAACATCAAAAAAATAGTTGAATTGAGAAAGAGGGATAAAAAAGAATATTATGTGCGGGGCACTTTTACAAAGTATAATCTGGATTTTGCTGAAGATGTCTTTCATATGGCTGATTTAGGTTTTAAAGAGATATCTATTGAACCGGTTGTTGGAAAAGATGGTGATTATTTACTAGAACAAGACAATTTAGAAATTCTTTTCAAGCAGTATGAAAAAATTGCCAATGAGTATCTAAAGAGGAAAGAATCGGTTAAGAATCCCTTTAAATTTTATCATTTCAATGTGGATATATATGATGGTCCATGCATATATAAGAGACTTTGGGCATGTGGAGCAGGTCGTGATTACTTGGCAATAACCCCTTCTGGTGACATATATCCATGCCATCAGTTTATAGGGCAGGAGAAATTTATAATTGGCAATGTATTTGAAGGAGAACTTGATGAAAATATAATTGCTGAAATGAAGGATACTCACGTATTCTCTAAGCCAAAATGTAATACATGCTGGGCAAGGTATTTTTGCAGTGGTGGATGCAATGCCAATAATTTTACAATAAACGGTGATATGAAAAAACCGTATGAAATTACTTGTGAATTGCAGAAAAAACGGATTGAATATGCAATATACTTAAATTTGGTTAATGAATAAAAATTATATACAGTTTTTGTCAAAAAAATGCAATTTTGCAAATTTATAAAATTTAGCTATGTTCCATTTTAAGGTAATAATTTGCTGAAATTGACAAGAATAAGTAATAATAGCTAGATAACTCAACATTTTTACAGAAAATGCTATATTTATGATAAAATTGTAGTTGAATTTGAGAAAATGCTATGATAAAATTTGCTATATATAGGCAGCAAAGGGGTAGTGTAGATGGTGAGATTGGCACAGGAGATAGATGAAGCCAAAGGGGAATTGTATTCAGCCCTAGAGGCTGAAAAAAGCTTAATCAACAAGAAAGTATATTTTCTCAGCTCGAAACTTGATAAACTAATTCTTGAATATCAATTAAAGTTGATTAAGAGTGAAACTTAAAAAAATTTTATTCCTACCGCAAATTGCGGTTTATTTTTTTGCTTAAATCGAATATTTGTTTGAGCCCTTTTTTGCAATTTGGCCATATTAAAAAGCAAAAAACCACTTTTTGTATTCTAGTGCGAAGCGGTTTTGATTTAGCTACATTATTATTATATTTATAAACAAATGGTCGGGGCGGCGGGATTTGAACCCACGGCCTTTCGGACCCGAACCGAACGCGCTACCAAACTGCGCTACGCCCCGATGCACCTATTATACTATAAT
>JALHJR010000101.1:0-2585 GCA_022840405.1 Tepidanaerobacter acetatoxydans | reverse complement strand
AACCTTTATGGGCAAGCCCTCGGAAAAAGGCGATGCAGGGGCAAATGAGATTATAGGAATCGCAGACGTGCCGAAGGATACCACCGTAATTACCGATGAAATGTTTGATGAGCTTGCAGAGGATAAAGGCATAAAAAATCCTCCTAAAAGCGAGAATGTCGATGAGCTCTGGGAGAGCCTCGATAAGTCGGGGGGAATTACAAGCGAGTCCCAGCTTACCCCCGAGATAATCCAGAAGATAAAGGACTTGGGGCCGATGGCATCGAGATTTCCCGAGGGGACTCCTGTAGGTGGATGGACTGCGATTGACCAGGACTTATTTGAAAAGTATAAGGCATCTATAGAGGATTACTTATTCAATAAAACAAAACAGGTAGATGCAAAAACGGTTGTAGTGTGTAAAGATTTGCACTGGGAGACAAAGCCGGGGCAGTCCACTAATAGACAGTACTTTAGGGTAATAGTAAACGGCAGGGAGGCCTGGTATGCGACGGTAGGATTTACAGGTACGGAATACAAGGTGCTTGATGTAGGCAGGGGCATTTCAGATATTTTTAATTAAAAGGAGGTATTATCCGTTATGGATAATAATATTCTAGCACATACAAAATGAAATGGCAGATATCATATAGTATTTGCACCAAAGTATAGAAGGCAAATAATCTACGGAAAAATAAAAGAGGATATAGGAAAAATATTGAGGAAACTATGTGAATATAAAGGGGTAGAAATAATAGAAGCAAATGCCTGCCCCGATCATATACACATGTTAGTATCAATACCACCTAAACTAAGCGTATCAAGCTTTATGGGATACTTAAAAGGTAAAAGTTCATTGATGATATTCGACAGACATGCAAATTTAAAGTACAGATACAGTAACAGACAATTCTGGTGCAAAGGATATTATGTAGATACCGCTAGCAGAAATAAAAAGGCGATAGAGGAATATATACGAAATCAAATATAGGAAGACATAGACCCGTTTATGGGTGATGCGGTAAGCAAAAACAAGAAAAAACAACCCATTTAGGGCTGGTTTGAAAAAATCATGCGGTTGGCAGATTATTCAATGAGCCTTAAGGCTCTGCCGGTAAATGCCCTTACAGGGCTAGAGCAAACCACCCGTTAGACGGGTGGTTATGATTAGCTAAACTATCTTTCTCAACTTCTTGATAAATGAGAAGTTGTAAATCTGAACTACCACGGAAAAATAAGGAAAAATATTAAAGAACTTACTATTAAAGCAATTATATAAAGTCCCTTACTTTTCGCCTTCTTAAAAAATATTGGAGTAAAAATAATTACTCCTATGCTATCCATCAACAACTGAAATAAGAATGTATGATATTTCAAAAAATACATAGAAATTGCGATTACTTCTGCAACCAAAGCTCCTATTGGCAAGGAGTATAATACAGAATTAAAAATATGATCCCTGTTCCAATAATACAAAATAAATGCCGCTATTGCACAAGGGATTGAAAAAACAGTAAACATCACAAATAGCTTAAAGCGAAAGCCCCCGGAAAACAAAGGAATAAAGATTCCTAATATTGCCTGTAAGCCATAAAAACTCAAGGTCATTCCAAACATATATAAAAATGAGCTAATTCCTGCACAAATATTTGAGGTGCTTAATAGGACGATTATAGTATTTGTAATTATCCAAAACCCTAATAGAGTTTGGATTGACGAAAAACTCCACAATGTATCTGCGGGAAAATAATCTGCCAATCTGCAAATACACCCCACTAAAATACCAACCAAAAAAATTTTTATGTAAGATTTTATATTGGATTTCAAGACTTTATTCAAAATATGTTTCTCCTTCGATTTTGATTTATTAAGCTGTTGATCCTATGGAAGATCCCGATAAAGACAAGCTTTAAGAATTAGTGTCTGAGTACTTTAGTTATTTAAAGTTATAGTAATGATTATTACCCAAAAACTATAGTTTTTTACAAACCAACTTAGCCATTTAAGCCGCAGCCGTAACTTGAAAACAGAATATCTCCAACAAATGTCTGTGAAATATAGATGCAAGAACCTTTATGCGGCTATATAGCCTACTCTTTATTAGCCTTTTGCAACAAGTAGCCGATATTTTAAATCCTAAGTGGATTTTTGAGCACACTAATCCCCTGACAGGTAGATGGTCGATATTGTAGCGCCTTCTTAACACTGAAGGTATGCCCTCAATCCCAGCTCTTTTACTAGCAATCTTTTTATACTCAACGGTTTTCATCTCTGCTATAAGTTTTGCTCTATGGAGTTTTGTTTCAGTTACCTGGAAGAAATACCTTTTCTTCTGCGACTTTAGAGGGCAGTATAAACTCTTCTTTTGAAGGTTTTAGCTTGACCATGGAATCTGTACTGTCAGTCTGTTCTTTTAGCATACGGGCTAAGATATTAAAGGCTTCAGTTTCTTTGATGGACTGGTCTTTACATAGATGGTAAAGCTTTATAGCATCAGACGTTAAAGCTCTTAGCTTACTGTCTAGATCTTTATCTCGGCTACGGTATATGGTTTCATTACGATGCCCTTCTTCAAGGTAAACCTTTAAAGAATCTGGCAATATTTG
>JALHJR010000100.1:0-2586 GCA_022840405.1 Tepidanaerobacter acetatoxydans | reverse complement strand
ATTATACGCGGGTCAATTCCAGGATCAGGCAGGCTACCCCCAATACCGCGCAAATGCCGATGCAGCCAGTGAAAATAGAGAACAAAAAGCGATCGCCCAGCTGGGTCCAGACTACCAGGAACAGGCCTGGCAGGGAGTGCAGGCCAAGTACCAAGCAATCCAAGATATGCAGCAGACTGAAGGGATGAAAAACCTCGTTCAGGAACCAGGTACCCCGCAAGGAAATGGGCAAGGCGAACCCATCAAAAGTGGCTTGAACACTGCTGAAACCATGACTGAGGCAGCTGCGCCAGAATATGGGGCGGCAAAAGAAGCCGTCCAGGTGGCAGAAACAGCCTCAGCCGAGACCTCCGAGGCAGCAGGTCAATCGATGGAGCCGCCGGCCAGCCAGCCGTCGGGATCCGAAGGTCCAGCTGCTAATGTCGATGGGGGTGAAGAAGAGAGCTATGGGTATGGTTATGGTTACTAGTAACAGTGCACCTGTAAACAAAACCAGCGTGTTCGATGGAATTGAACTGCACCCCACCCCGCCGCCCTTCAATATTTCTGGGGCCAAGTGCAACCTTATCGGAGTAGACACGGCAGGCCGGGAGATTCGAATTCCCTTAAGCGATGACACGCTTAGTAAACATATCCTGTTTCTAGGCGGCATTGGAATGGGCAAGACTAATGCGATCTTTCAGATTATTTCCCAATTGAGGGAAAAAATGTCGCCTAACGATGTTATGCTGATCTTTGATACAAAGGGTGACTTTTACAACTCTTTCTACAGAAGTGGCGATATCGTTATCAGCAATGATGAGAAAGCCACTGGGCCGGCAGGACCAGACTACTGGAACATTTTTAATGAGATCGAGCAAGATGCCTCTATGGAAGAAAACATTATCGAAATGGCTCGCTCGCTGTTTTACGAAAAGTCACAGCGCTCCAGCCAGCCGTTCTTCCCCAACGCCGCACGCGACTTATTGACAGGAATCCTCTTGCACTACTGCCGCTCCGTGGGTTGTGAGGAGAGAAATAATCAGATCCTTCGTGATTTTCTGGATCGATCCCCATCGGCGGAAATCCGCGGTATGCTGCAGAAATATGATGACTTGAAGGCAATGGTAAGTTATATTGCTGACGACCGTTCACCGCAAACTCAAGGTGTTATCTCTGAACTTCAACAACTTATTCGTGAGATTTTCGTTGGAAATTTTCGCAAAGAAGGATCTTTGTCGATGCGAAATGCAGTTCGTAACAAAGGTGGGCGGATAATTTTTGTGGAATATGACCTCGGAATTGGTGGGACACTCACCCCAATCTACCGCTTGTTATTAGATATGGCAATCAAAGAGGCGTTGAGCCGAAAGAAGAGTGAAGGAAACGTTTGGTTTGTAATAGACGAGTTTCGATTAATCCCAAACCTACAACATATCGATGATGGAGTAAATTTTGGCCGTAGTTTGGGGGCGAAATTTATAATTGGAGTCCAGAATATTGAGCAGGTCTTTAACTCCTATGGAGAATCTCAAGCACGCAGTATTCTTTCAGGTTTCCTTACCACAGTCGCTTTTCGTGTAAATGATTCCGCAACACGGATTTACATTCAGCAATTATTCGGGCGAAATCGAAAGAAGGAAGTATATATGGCATCAGTGCAGTCTAGGGGAATTGTGGAGCAGGTACGTGATGCTAATGTCGTTGAGGATTGGGAAATTTCCAATTTAAAGATTGGTGAGGCAATAATTGGTATTCCTGGTTTCGAGCCATTCAAGTTCCAATTTGATAAATTCGGGTAAACACAATTATGCGTTTAAAGCTCATAGAAATTATCATACGACCACCTTTAACTCACCACCGCGGACCGAGTCGGATGTACGGGTATAAGTTCCGACCTGCAGGACTTGGTCCGCACTAGGTCGTTGACGAATCATCTGGAGGAGATTCCGCTGAATTTCATTCCAAGAGAATAAATTCTCTTAAGGTATCGTCGCGACCTATAATTTGCTATTGCCGCCGCCTCTGCCCGAGCGCCTCTTATTTGGACAAACTCAAAACTGTTTTCGTACCGATGACGACGAGTTTTACATCCCCAGAATCCTCAAAATAACCAACCAGCAAGAAATGTTTACTGAAGCATTTAATTACTTGTACTACTACAACACGGTAAGAAAGCATTCGGGGATCAATCGTGACACTCCTGTCCAACGATTATTCAAACAAGAACCCCTTCTTGATTCTAGAATTAAGTATGTCCCACCTCTGATCCTCGACAACCTCTCTGTTAGTCTCGGTAATTGGAGTGGATACCATCTGCTGGCTCAGCACCAAACATCAGTGTATTGGTGTTTAACCAATATTCTTACCACACCAACTCGATTAGGGGTTGACTTACTCAACCGGCCTAAACTTACACCCATAAGTTGCCGGCTTACCAAGCATAGTCCAGGATAGCCTTTCAACTGTGTTCCACCAGATCCCGGGTACTTCGTACCATTGCGCACCAACTACATCCTTAGGGATATCTGGATCTGGGGCGGTGCCTCGCGCAAGAGCTCCATCCGGGTGGATGCCAACTTCGGTATATACAAATGAATAAATTGG
>JALHJR010000045.1:0-14402 GCA_022840405.1 Tepidanaerobacter acetatoxydans | reverse complement strand
CGTTTCTCTAATTCGGTAATTCTTTGTAAGATTTCATCTAACTCCGTCTTTTTGACAAGATTCATAGATGCAATCGCATTGTCAACTTGCTCATTGATTTTTTGTTTTAATTTTTCGCTTTCTTCCTGCATCCTGTACATGAGAGTATTTAGAGCATCTTTTCCTTCTTCTTGTGACATTTCACCTTTCTTAACAAGCTCTGAAATGACTTCTTCGGCCTTTTCTTTTGTAACGGTAGCAAGACCAATTCCTGCATAAAGTACTTGTTTTAACATCGTTTCACCTCACTTACGCTTTTGCTGTTTTGAGTTTTCCCCTAAACATTGACCATAAAGGGCTTGCAATAAATATTGAAGAATATGTTCCGGCACCTATACCAACAATCAATGCTAGTGTAAAATCCTTTATAGTTTCACCGCCAAATAAAAATAAAGCAGTAATAGTTAAAAGCGTAGTCAACGAAGTATTTACAGACCTTGTTACGGTCTGAGAAATGCTAAGATTAGCTACTTCCTCAAAGGGAACTTTTCTTATATTTTTAAGATTTTCTCTGACTCTGTCAAAAATAACTATTGTGTCATTTATAGAGTATCCAACTATAGTAAGAATAACTGCTATGATTGTACTATCCACCGGAATATAGAAAATCGCATAAAAACTTAAGACGATCATAACATCATGTAATAATACTAAAACCGCGGCTAACGCCGAATTGAATTCAAATCTGAAGGTTATATATATAAGCATTCCTATATTTGCTATAATCAAAGCAATAACAGCCTGTTTTTGTAATTCTTTACCAATGACGGCATCAATGGTTTCAGCCCTAACCAGCTTAGTATCTGGCCATTTTTGCTTTAATACATCAAGAATCTCATCTTGCATTTCCTTCGATAAATTAACTGTCTTTATTATTAACTCTTGGCCTTTGTCACCAGCTTTTTTAGCTTCAAAATCTATATCAAGTTTTTCCAAAGCGTTCTTTACTTCTGACAATTCATAAGTCTGCTGAATGTCAAAATGCAGCATATTCCCACCGGTAAAATCAATACCCCAGTTAAAGCCGTGCATTGCCATAAATACAAGACCCAGAGCAATTATTGTGAGGGAAATACCAAACCATATATGTTTTTTCTCTATTATCTTATATACTTTCACTTTTTCCACCTCTTATACGCCAAAAAGTTTTTTGTTTGTAAATAACCGCGTATTAACCAAATTTATCAATATCACCCTGGTTACTGTTATTGCTGTAAACATACTAACTGCAATACCTATTATCAAAGTAACTGCAAAGCCTTTTATCGGCCCAGTTCCAAAATACAAAAGAACAACAGCTGCTATAATTGTAGTTATGTTTGAATCAATAATTGTGGTAAGAGCCCTGTGAAATCCGGCATCTACTGCAGCTCTTAAAGTTTTACCATTTCTCAGTTCTTCTTTCACCCTTTCAGAAATTAATACATTTGCATCCACAGCCATACCTATTGAAAGGATAAAACCCGCAATACCCGGCAATGTCAATGTTGCACCTATTGCTGAAAAAATTGTCAATACAAGCATTATATATACCAATAAAGAAAAATCTGCTATTAGACCAGGGATTCTGTAATAAAACAACATAAACAAGAAAACCAAAGTTACTCCGATTAAACCGGCTTTTAAACTTTTATTCAGCGAATCTGCACCCAAAGTTGGCCCTACAGTCGTTACCTGACGTTGCTCAAGATCAACCGGTAAAGCACCCGCTCTTATAAGTGCAGCTAATTCTGCAGCATTTTCAATGCTTTGAATATTGGTTATAAACGCTTCACCGTTTGTTATTACATCTTCGACAGTGGGAGCCGATATTAGTTGTTCATCCAGTACTATAGCAATAGGCTGTTTTAAATATTTCTCTGTTGCTTTAGCAAATTTTTTTGCACCCTCAGAGTCAAACTTCAAGCTTACCATTGGTTCATTCTGCTGGCCATAAACTGCTTTTGCATCTTTGACGTTATCTCCAGTCAGAATAACCTCATTGTCAGGCCCGACAAATTGAAGTGATGCTGTTTTACCAATAATTTCTAACGCTCTCTGCGAATCTTCCACTCCTGGAAGCTCTACTAAAATCCTGGTATCTCCTTGCCTTACTATAACAGGTTCTGTGACTCCCAGTTGGTCGATTCTGCTACGTATAACGTTTTCCGCTCCTGTCATTTTTTCATCGGTTACTTTTTCACCAGGCTTTGGCTTAGCTTCAAGTAGGACCGACACACCACCTCGCAAATCAAGGCCCAGTTTTATGGATTCTTTTATAGGGATAATCTTATATCCGGCTATTTGGAAACCATATAGCGTCGCATATGCTAAAATAGCTGCAACAATGACTATAGCGGCAATTTTTATGAGGCTTTTTGTTTGTGAATTCATCTTAGGTCCTTTCCCCCATTCTTTACATTGATGCAATCTTAATTATATATCCGGTTTTATTTAGTTGTCAACAAACTTGAATTATGCACATAAAAAAAGGCCTTACAGGCCCTTTATTTTTCCTTAGAACATACCTGATTGGCTACAGTGCACGAGGTCTTACAAGCTGACTGGCACGAAGATTGACATTCTCCACAGCCTTTATATATAAGATCTTCCTTTTTGTTCAAGCAGCCTTTATGTAAGGGTATTATGTGTTTCATTACTAGTTTCTCCTTCCATCGCTATAATCTTAGTATATTATAGCATAAAATGCTGGTCTTGAAAAGAAAAATTAAATATTTACTCCCAATATTCCTGCCAAGACTCCCGTAAGAAACCCCAGAAAAAGGTCAATTGCGATATTCCATTTAAAGTAAAATGATGGCACAATTAAAAAACTTAGCATCAATAAAATCGCAATATACAAAAAGCCTATTAGCCCCCCATGCAGCCATCCCATGCTATCTATGTTCCTTGTAACATCAATGCCGCTTAAAAAAATACTAAAAGCACTTATAATAATAACAGCTTTTGGAATAATGCTTTCAGAAACACTTGTAAAATATATTAATAAGGCTAATATTAGAAATAGGAATAAAGTAAATAAATACGCCCTAACAACACCTTTTAAGATTCTTATAAAGTCTATTTTTTTGCTATCTGCTGATGCTTTCATATCAATCTACCTCCTTTTATTATAATCTATTTAAAAGGAAGTAGAATATGATAAAAAGCAAGAGATTTTCTCTTGCTTTTTATCACCATGATTAATCTTCAGTTTTTTCCCTTTTCTTTAATATGTTCCCAATGGCCGTTCTCGTCACTTTTAATTTTATCTTATCACCAACATCAAGAGTAATTACATCATCTTTTATGTTAAGAATTTTGCCATATATACCTCCTACCGTTATAACATCGTCACCTTCTTTCAAGCTCGAAAGCATATCTCTGCGCTCTTTTTCGCGCTTTTGTTGTGGCCGAATTATTAAGAAATAAAAAATTGCAAAAATGATTATAATCGGCCCAAACTGCTGCATAAATGTTGCTGTATTCATTTTTTTGATTCCATCCTTTCAATTAAAATATTTATTTAGATATTTATTTAGTTCTAGGTCAAAATAAGAAATCCTTTTTATTCCGGTAATTTGATATTAATTATTTTTTAAAAATCGGGTTTATTGTGCAGCATTATTTAGTTGCTTTTTTCGTTTTTATATAAAAATTTAATTACATATATTGCAATATTCTAAAGTTTGCATAAAACTCATCCTTTAATTCCAGTAAATAGTCGCCTTCAATTGCTTTTTGTATCTCTTGCATTAGTGTTAGAAGAAAATGTAGATTATGTATCGTAGTCAGTCTTATGCCCAATATTTCACCGACATTAATCAGGTGGCGAATATAAGCACGAGTAAAGTTTTTACACGCATAACAATCGCAGCTTGGATCAAGCGGCGTAAAATCTCTGGCGTAAGCTGCATTTCGAACAACGAGTTTTCCCTTTTTTGTAAATACAGTGCCATGTCTTGCAATGCGTGTAGGTAAGACACAGTCAAACATATCTATGCCTCTAATAACTCCTTCAAATAAATCCTCAGGTGTCCCAACCCCCATCAAATATCTGGGTTTATCGTCAGGGAGAAGTGGAACTGTAAAATCTAACATCTCATACATTTCTTTTTTAGGTTCACCTACACTCAGCCCACCAATCGCATAACCTTCAAATCCAAGTGACACTATATCCATGGCACTTTTTCTTCTTAATTCTTTATAAACTCCACCTTGCACAATTCCAAACAATGTCTGAGTATCTATGTTATTATGTGCCTTTTGACATCTTTCGGCCCACCTTGTAGTTCTTTCAACAGAACTTAGAACATATTCAAAGGTAGCAGGATAAGGAATACACTCATCAAAAGCCATCATTATATCGCTGCCGAGAGCATTTTGTATTTCTATGGATGTTTCAGGACCAATAAAGTGAATCGAACCGTCTACATGTGAGCGAAAAGTTACTCCTTCCTCATCTATCTTTCGCAATTCTCCCAAACTAAAAACCTGAAAGCCTCCGCTATCTGTCAAAATAGAGCAGTCCCAATTCATAAACTTATGTAATCCTCCTGCCTCCCTAATAAGTTCATGACCCGGCCTTAAATATAAATGATACGTATTGCTTAATATTATTTTTGCACCTATTTCCTTTAGTTCATCCGGAGTCATGGTTTTAACAGTAGCTTGTGTGCCAACAGGCATAAATACAGGAGTTGCAAAACTTCCATGGAGGGTTTCGAGTTCTCCTAATCTTGCTGAAGTATTTGCAGACTTTTTTAAAACATTAAATTTCATAGTGTAAATCATCCTCTTCTTCACGCTTTATTACCTTTAATTCTCTGATTAATTCGCCGTCCATAGATAGGATAGTGATTTCGGCATCAGCAATTCTTAGGCTCTTACCCTCTACCAGCTTTTCACCGCTTTCTTGGCAAACTTTTGATACCACGCCACCTATAGTATTGCCAAGGCTTTCAGGAATATTAATTTTTAACTTTTTGTTTAAGTCGCTAACAAGAGTGGCAGGGTTAACAATATTTATGTCTGTAATAAAGGTTCTTGCCGGATCGAAATGTTTATTAATAAAAAGCAAGCCACCTATTGCAACTATTCCTAAAACTATATCAAACATGTTTTTAGATTCAATTATTATTTTGCGAGCTATTGCATATAGTAAAACCTCAATTACGCTTGAAGGAGTATGTCTAACCAGCATCACCGCAAGCTCTAAACCAATTACCAATGTTAGGATATGCCCTAAAAAAGTCTGCATTACCGAAAATGTTTCTAATACAGGCGTATAATATATAATTTTGAAATATCGTAAAATATCAGCAGAACCTATAACAACACCAATAGCAAGCAAGAATGCCAATATAGCTTCTAATATAATAACAGCCTTTGCAATCCTCGAAGATATTTTCATTTTCACATAACCCACCTTACATTATTAACATTGCATCACCAAAACTAAAAAACTGGTATCGCTCACTTACTGCCTCTTTGTACGCGTTTAAAATCTTTTCCCTTCCGGCAAAAGCACTGACAAGCATTATAAGGGTAGATTTAGGAAGGTGGAAGTTAGTTATAAGGCCGTCTATGGCTTTAAAGTTATAGCCCGGATAGATAAATATGTCAGACCAACCGCTGCCGGGCTTTATCTGTCCGTTTACATCGGCAACTGTTTCCAAAGTTCGGGTCGAAGTAGTACCAACTGCAAACACTTTTCTGCCGGCTTGTCTCGTAGAATTTATTACTTCGGCAGTTTTATTGCTTATTTCGTAATATTCCGCATGCATTTTATGTTCTTCGATATTCTCAACTTTTACAGGCCTGAAAGTCCCTAGTCCGACATGAAGTGTAATAAAAACTATAGAAATACCTTTTTCTTTTATTTTTTTTAAAAGTTCTTCCGTAAAGTGAAGCCCTGCCGTCGGAGCAGCAGCTGATCCCGGAACCTGAGCATATACAGTTTGATATCGGTTCTTGTCTTGTAATTTCTTCTTAATATAAGGTGGTGTAGGCATTTGGCCTAACTCATTAAGAATTTCTTCAAAGGAATTGCTATAAAGAAACTTAACAATTCTACCACCAAAGTCAGTATCGTCGATTATCTTAGCAATTAGACGGCCATCGCCAAAAATAACTTCATCACCTATGCGAGCTTTATGCCCTGGTTTTACTAGAACTTCCCATGTATCACTACCAATAGACTTTAAAAGCACTACCTCAATTTTGCCATTAGTTTTTTTACGGTATCCAATTAATCTAGCAGGTATAACTTTGGTATTATTTAATACCAAACAATCACCTTGCTCAAAGTAGTTAACTACATCTTCAAAAATTTTATGTTCAATCTCTCCTGTGGTTTTATTTAAAACCAACAATCTAGATTTCGAGCGGTCTTTTATCGGTTCTTGAGCTATTAGTTCTTCCGGCAAATCAAAGTCAAAATCTTCGAGCTTCATTTTTACACTTCTTTCTAAAACTGCTATAGTTTATGTTTATAATGCTATCTCGACATCTGTATAATAGTGTGACAAAATCTCAGTATAATTATACCCATTTTCTGCCATGGCTTTGGCTCCCCACTGGCTCATTCCTACTCCATGTCCATAGCCGTGGCCATAGAATATATATGTATTGTCGGTGGTATTAAGATTAATATTTCTAAATAAATTAGCACCTGCAATAGAAGCATACCCCGTCGAGATGTGGCTTAACCCTTCCTGTGCTATAATATTTTTTCCATTTAATTTAACATTTTTCTTTATTCCATCCCCTGTTATTGAAACAACATCAAGTTTCGATCCTCCTGAAATATTAAAGAAATTGCTCTTTAATTGAAGCACACTTCTGATATTGCTGTTTTCAATTATAACTTCTCCCGACTTGCCTTTCACCAATAGTTTCTTGACCCTACCGGCTAAAGTGTTTTCAATTATGGAAACTTCATTAATTTCACCTACAGATTGCATAACAGCTTTTGCACGCTCGCTGATATCATCTGCTGATAAGTGTATCTCCCAATTTGAATATGGAGAATTTACATCGACTATATCATCTACTGGTTGTAAATATGGTAAGTCTAAGCCGAAGACATCTCTACATGCTTCTGTCCTTCCGCCACTATCAGCATGGTAAAAAGCGGTAATGGGGTTTTCATCATAAATAATAATTTGCCCTTTTGTTTCATCAACTGCCTGATTGGTTCTAGCATCTTCAACATCATAACCGCCGTAAAGTTGATCGCTGGGGCTTGCATCAACATCAAAACCATATTTTTGCCATTTAGATAGATTCGCAACTGCATAAGTCCTGGCTGCTACTGCCTGGGCTTTTAAGGCTTCGATATGCCAGTTTGGTGGCATTTCCCCAGGGACAACACCATATAAGTATTCATCTAATCCCAGTTCATTTACTACTTGAATACTTTTTCCTGAAATCAAGCCCATCTCAAGTATGCCACGATACTGTCGACCTTCAATTGCTATTGGACTTGTCGTGTTACTACTTGATAAAAATATCGGTTTGTCTATCGTGCTATGGAAAATAAGCCCAGGATTTTGAGAGTCTCCTTTAACTACAACTAAGTCAAAATCACTTGAAATTGTAGTTTTATTTGAACTTTTAGTCCAAACTGACCAGTCATCATCAAAAATCAAGTAACTTTCAATACCCATCTGTGCTAATTGTGATGCATATTCCATAGCGATGTTTTTATCTCTTATATTATTTTTTTTAGGCACAAAATCCATTGAATTTGCGCCATAAACCTTTAATAATTTATCGGAGAGACTTATTACTGATAGATCTGTCGTAAATCCCACTCTAAACCCACTGCCTGAATATAATTGATATGAACTGCGTGCTGAGCTGTCATAGTAAAGGCCCACTCTTATTTTATCCGGAATAAGATACATTGCTTGTCCCTTTATGGGTATTAAGATACTTATACCTATGATAAAAATCGTAAGGCATAATAAAAAATACTTTCTCATTTTTTAACAGCTGCCTCCTCTCAGCAAAATTAATTATTCGTACTTTTTGTCAAGATGGTCATATGCCTTATCTGAAACAATTCGGCCTCTTGCTGTTCTGAATATGTAACCTTCCTGAATAAGATAAGGTTCATAAATATCTTCAATTGTCGAAACATCCTCATTAAGTGCGGCTGCAATCGACTCAATACCTACGGGGCCTCCGCCGAATTTGTCAATAACAGTCAAAAGCAATCTTCGATCGTTTTGATCAAGACCGTGAGAATCAATTTCCAAAAGCCTTAATCCTTCTTCTGTAATATCCATCGTAATTACTCCATCTCCTCGGACTTGTGCAAAATCCCTGATACGTTTGAGCAACCTATTGGCAAGCCTTGGGGTTCCTCTGGAACATAATGCTATCCGCTCAGCAGCTTTTTGCTCGATATCAACTTTTAAAAGTGCAGCAGACCTTTTTATAATTGTTACCAGATCTGATATTTTATAAAAGTCTAAATGTAAACTCATACCAAAGCGATCCCTCAAAGGTGATGTTAATCGCCCTGCCTTAGTAGTAGCACCTACTAAGGTAAAAGGACTTAAATTCAGCCTCATAGACCGGGCACTAGGCCCTTTACCCACCATAATATCTAATGCAAAGTCTTCCATGGCTGGGTATAGTATTTCTTCAACACTAGGATGAAGCCGATGTATTTCATCGATGAACAGCAAATCCCTATTCCCTAGATTCGTAAGAATTGCCGCCAAATCTCCAGCCCGTTCTATAGCAGGCCCTGAGGTTATTCTTATATTTACACCTAATTCCCTAGCTATAATATAGGCTAAGGTTGTTTTTCCAAGTCCGGGTGGCCCAAATAAAAGAACATGATCTAATGCTTCATGTCTCATTAAAGCTGCTTTTATAAAAACTTGAAGGTTTTCCTTTACACGATCTTGACCAACATATTCATTAAAACTCAGTGGCCTTATATTTTTTTCATATTCTAATTCTTCATCATTTTTCAAAGCCGGAGTAACAATTCTATCGTCCAATTTTTCCACCCTTTACTTTGACAGTTTTTTCAGCGCACATTTTATGATGTCTTCTACAGAATCATTGTTTTTTACCGAATCCTCATCTAAAACTAATTGTATTTCCATAGGATTAAAGCCCAAAGAAATAAGTGCTTCTCTTGCTTCAATAATAGAATTATACATGCCTTCATCAGAGGTCACAGGTAAGTCTTTTATACGGTCTTTTAACTCGATTATGATTTTTTGAGCCGTTTTTTTGCCAATACCCGGTATCTTTACAAGGTCTTTGACATCTTCAGATAATATACTGGTTTTTAATCGTGCAACATCCATTAAAGAAAGAATGGAAATTGCTGCTTTGGGGCCAATTCCAGAAACCTTATTTAAAAGTACATAGGCTTGTCTTTCAACTACGTCAAAAAAACCGAATAGTTCTACAGCATCATCCCTTAACACCATTTGTGTATAAAGTTTTAATTTATTACCAAGCTCAGTTTTTATTTTATTGTAAGTAAACATTGAAATGTTTAGCTTTAAGCCCCAACCACCTATATCAATTATGGCAAAGTCAGGTTCAGCATGAACCAACACACCTTCTAAATAATCTAACATACTTAAAATCCTCTTCCATCCATTATATTTCGAAGTTTATATGAGTTCATGTGGCATAAAGCTACTGCCAAAGCATCGGCAGCATCATCGGGTTTGGGTAGCTCTTCTAAATTAAAGCTAGTTTTAATCATTTGCTGAACTTGCTGTTTATCTGCACGACCATAACCAACAACTGCTTGCTTCACTTGTAATGGAGTGTACTCAAAAACCTCAATCTTCGACAATGCTGCAGCCAAAACTGCCACTCCGCGCGCTTGTCCTACAGAAATTATTGTCTTCGCGTTTTTATTAAAAAATAATTCTTCAACAGCTACAACATCAGGTTTATACTTTTGTATGAGTTCAAGATAACCTTCATGTATTTGCTGTAATCTATAAGGCATAGCAAGTTTCGGCGGTGTTCTTATTACTCCGTACTCGACGACATAACAATTGCTCTGCTCATTAGAAATAATTCCATATCCGCTTATAGCTATACCTGGATCAACTCCCATAATTAACATAAAATCACCCTTAGTGTAATTCTACATCTAAGGGTGAATATCCTTCTTGACTATAAAAACTATTAATTTGTTAAACCTTCTCTAATTTTTAAAAATTCCTCTTCGTTTTTAATAATAAGACCTCTTTCCAGAATTGCTCTGTCATCTTCTCTCAAAGTATCTGCAATAATATCGGTTTGCTCTATAAGAGTCGACTTTATTCCTGGAATACCTTGAAAAAGTGATACATATCCATTTTGTACGCCAATATAATAATGGTCGTCGCAAATATCGTTTATTTCCCTTTTTAATTTAACTTCATCGGGTGTAAAACTGAAAATCTCCCATCCTTTTTCATTCTGCTGTAATTCGGTTTTTGTGCAATTTATATATTTATCATCAATATATTTTTCTTCAACTACTTCATCACCACATATCACATAATAAGTAATATATATCAATTTTGCACCTGCATTAAGTTTCATTTCAGATATGTCTGATACATTTTGTTCCAAGTAATCAAGACTGTGACCTTCTTCCGGCGGTTTAAAGGAAAAGAAAGTCTTGAAATACCCGTAACTAAAACCTATCACAATTATAAAAAATATTATAATAATATACCTAAAAATGCTTCTGGGCATACGTACTCCTCCTTTAACTCTTCAGATGAATAGTATGCCCACTTAATACATAATTATACAATTGTAGTATTTATTGCTTGCTATCTTACTATAAGGATTCTTCTTCAGGTTCATAATTTGTATAAACATTTTGAACATCGTCATGTTCTTCAAGGATTTCTAATAACTTTTCCAGCTTTTCACTTTCCGATTCAGGCAGAGTAACAGTTGTGTTTGGTATGAATGATAATTCTGCCGAGAAAATATCTATGTTATTATCTTGTAAGTAGCTCTTTACTGTTTCAAATTTTTCAACACTTGTAGTTATCTCAATAGAATCTTCGAGCTCTTCAACATCTTCTGCACCTGAGTCTATGGCCAGCATCATTATCTGCTCAACATCAGTATCGTCTTTTTTTTCGATTAATATTAATCCTTTCTTTTCAAACATCCAAGCAACGCAGCCCGTTTCACCTAAGTTTCCGCCATGCTTATCAAACAAATGTCTCATCTCTCCAGCAGTTCGATTCCTGTTATCCGTGGTAGCATCAATTAAAATTGCAACACCGCCCGGACCATATCCTTCATACATAATTTCCTCATAATCGGCTCCGCCAAGCTCTCCGCTTCCTCTTTTAATTGCTCTTTCAATATTATCATTAGGCATGTTAGCCTGTTTCGCTTTTTCAATTATATCCTTAAGTCGCGAATTAGCATTCGGGTCTGGACCACCTTCGCGCGCAGCTACTATAATTAATTTGCTAAATCTCGTATATATTTTCCCTTTTTGAGCATCCATCTTAGCTTTTTTGTTTTTAATATTTGACCATTTAGAATGTCCTGACATACAAGTTCCCCCTTTAACTTAATTCATAAAAAATAATTTATATTTATTAATCGAGTTTAAACTCAGGTATTTTTGCAAGTCTTCGTTTGTGTTCACTTTTTATATATAATGCTCTTATTCGATCTCTAATTTCTGGGTTTGCAGTTTCACCTGTTAAAATATATCTGTCCAGTTCATTGTAGGTTATACCCATCTCTTTTTCATCGCTTTGACCGCTCCATAGGCCCGCTGTAGGAACCTTGTCAATAATTTTTTGTGGAATATCAAGGTAAGCAGCAAGCTTTTTTACTTGACCTTTTACAAGATTGCCTATGGGCCATAAATCAGCCCCACCATCACCATATTTTGTAAAATATCCCACTGTAATTTCACTTTTATTTTCCGATCCTACAACAAGATAATGATTCAACGCTGCATAATAATAAAGTGCTATCATCCTCAGACGCGGTTTAATATTTGCTTTAGCCATTTGATTTTCACTTTTATCCATTACTTTTAAAAACTCATCATAAACATCATCAAGAATGATTGTTTGATATTTTATATCAAATTTATCGGCTGTTAATTTTGCATCCATTTCATCATTTTTGTCACTGTAGCACGGCATTATAAGACCAAGTGCATTTTCGCCAAAAGCTCTTTTACACAACACGCTGACTACTGCTGAATCAATTCCGCCACTCATACCGAAAACAGCTCCTAGTGCTCCAACTTTTTGAGTATATTCTTTTAGCCATGTTACTAAACTATCGCATAATTCATTGACATCCAATATAAACACTCCTAGCAAAGCTTCTAATATAAACTGATTTTAAAAATCATATTGAGTAACATAATAATTTCCGACTAATTCAATCAATGCACTACCCGATGTTATATTTGAAATAAGCTGCTCTAAATCTATATTATAAATTATCGGAACATATATATTCAGTTGTACATTTTCCGTATAGTTAATATCGCTAATAATAATATTCCTTTGATTTAGCTCCCACTGCACCTTTCCCAGCATATTATAATCAGTAACTATTTTGTACGCATTACACCTTATTTTCTTGATTATACTGGAATTTTTCAAGCCTCTTGAAGCACTTTCGCTATAAGCTCTTACAAGTCCACCGGCTCCTAATAAAATACCTCCAAAGTAGCGAGTTACAACTATTAGCACGTTTTTTATATTATTGGATTTTATTACTTCCAAAACTGGCTTACCAGCAGTTCCAGAAGGCTCACCATCATCACTGAACTTTTGTATATCATCATTTAAACCTAGCACGTAAGCATAAACATTATGAGTTGCATCCCAATATTTTTTACGGATTTTTTTGATATAATCTTCAGCTTCTTCATTATCTTTTATAGGTACAACATTGGAAATAAATTTGGATTTTTTAACTGTATAAAGACTCTCAGAAGGTTTTGCAACAGTTAAGAATTCAGCTTTGCACATTTAAATAACCTCTTTCGGCACTTACAACATTAAAAATGCATCTAGTTAATTATAACATAAAAGTAGTCTTCGGACTATACGCAATCACTAAATATGAATAAAAGGGGCTTCTTTTTAGAAGCCCCTTTTATTCATATACTATTACTATTTCGAAAAAACATGGTTTCCTATCATTGTAACATATGCTCTATTTCTTACCCATTTGTCGCTAGTTTTACTAGGGTTATAAAAAGTAGTTGCTCCTCCTGTAGGATCTACACCACTTAATGCATCTATAACAGCTCTTCTTGCGGTTTCATCCGGAACTAAATTGATTTGGCCGTCTAGCACAGGGCTATATTGATAATGACCGTCGACAACCTGAAATATTATCTCAGGAATGCTCTGGGGATAAGCTGGATTGTTTAGCCTGTTTAACACAGTTGCTGCTACTGCTACTTGACCTGAATAAGGCTCCCCTCTTGCCTCGGCATAAACTAATTTTGCAAGAAGTTCTACATCCCTTGTGGAAAATCTACCGCTACTGCCTCGATACGACGTATCAACACCTAATGCACGAAATGTTTCAAAACCTGCAATACCGTCAGCTTTTAGTCCCTTAGCTTTCTGATACTTTACCAGTGCATCGACCGTCTTGTTTCCAAATATGCCATCTGCATATCCCGACCAAAATCCTTTATTGTTTAAAACTTGCTGGAGCTGAGTTACATCTTGTCCTCTACAACCCTTCGTTAAAACTCGATCACCTAATTGTGCCGCCATCGCGGCCGGCGTAACAATTAAAAATAATGTTGATATCAACAATACTTTCGCTAATATTATTTTCCGCATATTTTCCCCTCCTTTTGTTTTTCGCCAAATCTTAGTAAAAACCAACTGATTTGGTTGAAACTAAGTGCGGCTTTCACAGAATCATATTTGCCGCAAATCGGTCTTTTACCGAAGAAGAGATGTGAAGATTATAGCATTAGATTAGCGACTTGGCAAAAAGCATAGGTAGGGGAAATAGATTGTTTTTTGTTAACAGTAACTATGCTATTTTATTATAGCATTGTTGATTAACTTTTCTTATAATAGCTCAAGTTACTGGCATCATGGCTTTTGATGTAACTTAAACAAATATTAAACTATAATTCATAGATATGGTAGTTAAACCATTAATGTGTATTACAAATTATCTAGGAATACTTCCCACAGTAAAATCAATAGTTATTATTTAATTAAGCATCCTTATCATTGCTGCACTCGTATAAAATATTTAGACTATATTTTAAAATTAGCCTTTTTTAGGTTTTTTTGCTCTTACTTAAAAATTATTCTTACTATCTTACCAGATTGCTTTATAAAAACTATACTTTATGTATAATGCCA
>JALHJR010000099.1:0-2663 GCA_022840405.1 Tepidanaerobacter acetatoxydans | reverse complement strand
TGCAGCCGATTCGAAAATCCTCGTTAGGGTCGGGAACCCGCCCACGATAATGTATGATTTTACGTTTCAGGTCATCGAATGTGAGAGTGCCGTTCTTCTGTTCGAAGGCATCCCATGCCAGGGATATAGGCAGTTCTGAATAGGTGGCAAACAAGCCCCCACCCACGATGGAATTAATTGGATAATGCAATTTAAACAGGAACAGCTCTCCGGGAATTAATGCCCTAAAGCCCCCTGGGGTTGGGCGCCAGAAGTTAACCTCGTCAAGTTGACCAAGACCGCGGAGCGTGTTGAACCAATGGTCATCCGTGATGGCAACAAACAGTTTTGGCATGAAAACCTCCCGGGTGATGAAACCTCAATGGATTATTGGTATTATAAGTTATTATTATGGGGAAACCGCGAGGTTTCGGTCACATCGTTTCTCTTACGGCAAAAGGGTGATTGGAAATGCAACGATATTATTATTCGGAAGAGATCGAACGATTTCTCCAACAAAAACCCAGTGAAATTTTGGGTATCCTTGCCCGTGAAAATGAATTTTCACTTGAACAAACGCAGAAAGCAGCCTGGGAAGAGCAAATCCGACTGTTAAAGGAAGTTTTAATTGGACTGAAAGGAAAATTATTTTTTGAGTTCTCTATCCCCAGAATGGGGAAGAGGATCGACGTGGTTCTTTTGGTTAAATCGGTTTTGTTCATCATCGAATTTAAAGTTGGTAGTCAAAAATATGAAGCTGGGGCAAAGGATCAGGTTTGGGATTATGCGCTGGACTTGAAGAACTTCCACGAGACCAGTCATGAGGTGGTCATTGCTCCTATCTTGGTCGCAACTGAGGTACAAGACATCGAGACGTTGGATACTTTCGAAATGTACACAGATAAGGTTCTGTCTCCTATCCTGTGTAGTAGGAGGTCGTTAAGGTCATCCTTAGACCAAATACTGAGCAAGTATTCTGGAACCAATATTGAGCTAAGCGAATGGGAAAAAGGTGCTTACCATCCTACGCCAACCATCATTGAGGCTGCCAAAGCCCTGTATGCTGGGCAGAGAGTTGAAGAAATTTCTAGAACCGATGCTGGTGCAAAGAACCTTAGCATCACAACCGCAGAAATTAACCGAATTATAGAAGTCGCTAAAGAGAGAAAGCAAAAAGTGATTTGTTTTGTCACCGGAGTCCCGGGGGCGGGGAAGACATTAGTGGGGTTGAACATTGCCACCCAAAACATTGACAAAGATAAAGAACTTTATAGCGTTTTCCTTTCAGGGAATGGCCCTTTGGTTGCGGTGTTACGAGAGGCTTTAGCTCGGGATCGGGTAAGCCGTAATCATGAGAATATGCGAAAGCATAAATTGGGTGATGCCAGAAGAGAAGTAAAACTCTTCATCCAAAATGTACATAATTTCCGAGACGAGTGTTTGCGAAACATGGAACGCCCGCCTGTCGAACATGTAGCTTTGTTTGATGAAGCGCAAAGAGCGTGGAATTTGCGACAGACGGCCAACTTCATGAAACGCAAGAAGGGACTTCCTGGGTTTTCCGTTTCGGAGCCTGAATTCCTTATTTCTTGCATGGATCGCCACCCGGATTGGGCGGTTATTGTGTGTTTGGTAGGCGGTGGGCAAGAGATTAATACAGGCGAGGCGGGGATTTCTGAATGGGTCGATGCACTTCAACGCTCCTATCCGGATTGGGAAATTCATATCTCACCCAGGCTTACCGATAGCGAATATGGAGCGGGGGAAGTGCTCGAAACGTTACGTGGACAACCTAATGTCCGCTGGAATGACAACCTTCATCTGGCTGTCTCTATGCGTTCTTTTAGAAGCGAGAAGGTCTCTCTCCTTGTAAAACAAATTTTGGATTTGGAATCCAACTCAGCGTTTGAAACACGTTCTGAAATTGATAAACATTACCCTATTGTCATCACGCGAGATTTACAGAAAGCCAAAGCTTGGTTGAAACAGAAAGCACGGGGTTCTGAGCGTTATGGTTTGCTTGTGTCTTCCGAGGCGGTTCGCTTAAAGCCTCTGGCTGTTGATGTACGGGTGTCTGTGGATCCCATCCATTGGTTTTTGGATTCTAAAGAAGATATCCGCTCCAGTTATTACCTTGAGGACGTGGTAACTGAATTTCAGGTGCAGGGTCTTGAGGTGGATTGGGCTTGTGTTATCTGGGACGGAGATTTTCGTTGTTCGAAAAAAGGCTGGGATTATAAATCTTTCAGGGGTTCAAAGTGGAACCAAATTCATAATGAGGATAAGAAAGTATACTTAAAAAATACTTACCGGGTCTTGCTTACCCGTGCCCGGCAAGGAATGGTGATTGTTGTGCCGGAAGGCGATCCTGAAGACCCGACAAGGTCACCTGCTTTTTATGACCCGACTTTTGCCTACTTACAGAATATCGGCTTTCAAGAGATTTAAAGCCCCCTTCCTACTCCCCCGCCGCGCGCGTAAACGCCCTGAACAGCGCCCGCATCCTTTCATCCTCGGGCAGGCATTCCGGGTGCCACTGCACGCCCAGCGCGAACCTCTTCCCCGGCAGCTCAATCCCCTCAATCACCCCGTCCTCTGCCCGCGCGCAAACCATCAGGCCCGCGCCCAAATCCCTGGCCGCCTGGTGATGCAGGCTGTTCACCCGCGCCGGCTCCTTCCCCAAT
>JALHJR010000098.1:0-2667 GCA_022840405.1 Tepidanaerobacter acetatoxydans | reverse complement strand
TTGGGGTTTGCTTGTTCATAGCTGTTTTGAGAAAATATTTATTTTTCATGACTTCTTAACCCTTGGGTAATGGGTATGTTAATTTCATGCTTCAGCTCTGGTAAATTTCATTCATTCTGTAAAATAAAATAGTAACTATCCCTTCTACAATAAGACGTTTTTTCACCGCATTTTGGCTAGGCTGGTTATCTTTTACTTGACAACTTCCTCATATAAAATGTCTCATTTTGGTACTCAAATTTTATAATCTTTTGATCATCAAGTAGCTTTTCTACTACATCCCAGTTGCTGTTACATTTTTGTAGTAATATCTCAACCGCCGGTTTTTTCATCGGATGCACTGTTGTGACATTCAATAAGTCTTCTTCAATATTCCCTGTAGATGAAAATTCATTTCCTTCATAGCCTATCAATCTTACGCCATATTTCATCAGTTACTGCATCTAATTTTAAAGAAACCCAATCCGCTTTTGATAGCTCTCTTCTCACATCTTCTCGAAATATCAATGATGAATTAGTTATTACGGCAATTTTAATGCCTAAAGGCTTCAAAGCCTCGATTTCATTTCCAAGGTTTATATCCAGCGTCGGTACACCATCAGACACAAATGTGAGATAATCTATTTTCTCCCCTCTATCTTTTAAATCCTCTACTTTTTCGGTTACTTGTCTTGCTATATCTTCTACATTATAATAAGCTTTTCTTTCTATCTGCATTTTTAAGGTTCTCCCTAATTGACAATAAACACAGGCATAGCTACAAATTTTTGGTGGAATGTTGTTTATCCCAACACTCCTTCCCAATCGTCTTGATGGAACAGGGCCAAATACTATCATTTGTTTTCCTCCCTTACTTGGTATTTAATAACCGTATCCCTTACATTTGCACCGATTTCTTTCGCTATAACAGGGCATTTGGCTATTAACATAAAAAATATACCGACGTTTTCACTTAGACCCTCAAAATTTCCTTGACCTTTCGATATGACTAAATCGTGTCTTTTTATCCACTCTTTTACAATTTCATCTCTTCGGTCAGGACCGGTGCCTTTTTCACCGTTTCCTATTTCGTGAAAAACTACATTAGGAATCTCATCTATTCCAACTTCATCTACATCTTCGATCATAGCATCATTGATAATTGGACCACCTTTAACTACAAACGCAATGGTTTTAAAGGGCTCACCTCTTGCTGCTATCATTTCTTCGATAAACATTTTATCAAAAACTATTTCTCCGGCATTGTCGGCAAAATACAAAAGACTCTGGGCTGACATAACCTTTTCTAACAATATATCAAAATCATTAATAGCAGGTTCTTTGTTTAACACCTCTTCTATTGTTTCTTCCAAATCAAACTCAAACGCCGGACCATAATCAATAATATTTCCTGCTATAGCAAGATTTGCTGCAAGATAAAGTCTATCTTGTTTTTGAGCTTTTTTAATCTAGACTTCATTTCAGGATACAGTTTAAGGGCTGTTTTGTTGTTAATTGTTTTAATTTCTTTGTATGGGTCAACTATACCAGTTTCTTTTTGAACTAAATTGTACACTTTATTGGTAACAGCTATATTCTATCAGGGTAATTTGGAGCTGTCATTTTCAATTTCTACGGAGTTTGGGGCGGAATCAAGGATATTGCAAAATAAGGTTCCTTATTAAGGCTAGTTAGTGTCACCTTTATTTAATAGGTTATATGTTGTACAATATACTTGCTGTACGGTCTAGAAACATTTGTGCCAGATTATAAAATTTCAATTTAAATCTAAATGCAGCTAAAGGAGAAAAGATTACTATGGGAAAAGTTTCGGGAAGAATTGGCGGTGCTATAGGAGGATATGATGTGGATGCCAGTATTGAAGACGGTGTGATTTCCGGCAGAATTGGTGGCGCAATTTTTGGAAATGATATAAATGCCAATTACTCTATGGAGGAAGGATTTATAGCAGGAAGACTGGGTGGGGCAATAGTTGGAAAAAATGTTGAGGGGAAAATTAGCCCTGATTTTTTCTCAGTGCGAATAGGCGGAGTAATTGACGGTTATAACTTAGAGCTTGAAACTCGAGGTAATTCCGTATGCGGCCGATGCGGGGGCCCTGTAATCGGATTTGAATTAAATATTGAAATTGCCGACAACCAAGCTACAGGGCGTCTAGGCGGAGATGTAATCGGCATGGATGTTACAGGATATGCAGAAGACGTAGAGCCAATTATTGTAGGTGCAATATTTGCTATGGCATATTACATATATCAGATAAATCACAGAAACAGCGGTAATCATGGAAATACAGGTAATAATTAAAATCTGTATTTTAAAGACCCATCTTACCTTTCAGTAAAATGGGTCTAATATATTAATTTTTTAGAAATTCAACTGCTTTTTAAGATTGGCCATTTCGATAGCATTAAGGGCAGCTTCGCTTCCTTTGTTTCCTGCTTTTTGGGGTAATTGTATGATGTTCTCTGTTTCTAATTGTTCTAAAAGTGATAGGCATTGCTGTGTTTTTGCTCTATCTGCTGGAGTTGTCCAGTTAAGTAGTTCGCATACGGTTGCTGCAAATTCAGAACCCACTTAATTAATTCTATATCGTCAGAATAAAAGGTCCTGCCAGAAAATACTTTGATAGTATTGTTTATGATGTGAACTCCACCTTTCCAATGCTAT
>JALHJR010000044.1:0-14741 GCA_022840405.1 Tepidanaerobacter acetatoxydans | reverse complement strand
TTCTATAATATTTTCACTTAAAATTCCCTCAACACCATATCTTGCTGCATAAATTTTCATATCATCATGCTTTTTTGCTTCTTTGATTATTCCATAACAACTGGCATTTATAACTTGGGTAGGACCCCCTGATTGTGCAAATAATATGTTCTTTTTCATGAAATCCTCCTCTTTGTTTATTTCAAAATTTATATGTATGATAAATTTTGAATGGCACCCGAAAGCCTTACAGGTGCCAAAATTAAGTTTACTTTTTATATCCCCATAAATCAAGTGCCATCTTAAGCTCGCTATGTTCTTTTGCTGCTTCATCCAAAGGTATGCCATTCATTACAGCATTAATCGCCTGGAGCATTGCTCTTGCTCCTGCTGCTGCTCCTTTTGGGTGGCCATGGATTGAGCCACCGGGCGCCAGTATAATATCGGTTCCTAAATCTTTGATATACCGTTCAGCAATACCTGGATGGACTCCGCCTCCGACTGCAGGCATTGAAGGCTTGATGTTATAATACGGCAGTGACAATTCATTGGCTGTTTGAATGTATTTGTGGTGCAGCAAAGGATAACCGCCATAGGGTGTATTCATCATCACTATATCTGCTCCTGCAAGTCTGGGCAGCCTGCCTACTGCTAGCGGAGAGCTCATCCCATTTAGTGTACCTTCATAAAGCATACCAGCACCTGCATAATGACCTAAGATAGGCACATTTATATTTTTAGCTAAACTATGAAGCATATCATAACCCACGGCAGCAAAATTTATCATGACTGCCTTCGCACCGGCATCGACGACTTTTTTTGCATTGTCTAAAACTTTATCCACGCTGTCGGTAATATTTACTACATAAACCGTCTTCTTACCGGTTTTCTCAAAAGCCGCTTTAGCTGCCTCATTATATTCTTTGACACGATCGACTGCTTTGCAAAAATTCGGATTGCCCAGCAACTCGTCATCTTTTATCAAATCGACGCCGCCGAGAGCTGTTTCATAGAAAATCTTTGCTCCAACTTTAGGCGAAAATCCCGTGCAGGGTTTAATCATGTTTAATACCAAGGGGCGATCGTAAACACCTGTAAGCTTTCGCACTCCCTCTAATCCAAAATTGGGCCCGTTAAATTGAGATGCAAAGCTTTCTGGAAACTGTAAATCCATTAGCTTGACTTGTGCTGAAGTAGATGCATCATTACCCAGCAATGTTGTAATCATCATAGGAAATTGAGCACCAAAATTAATATACGGATAAGCGATTTGTATAAGATAAGAACACTTATCGGAGTTCATTTGTGTCGAAAGCTCATACGGCGGGATGTCAATGATGTTGACTACTTTTCCCATATGGTACTCCTGCATCTCCTCCGTAATTCCGGGCACCGGAATCCAGGTGCCCACTGTTTGTCCTATCGCCATTGCGGATGCTTTAGCAATTATATCTGTATCTTTATCAAGTTCTATATAGTATGTGGCTAAAACATAATCTTTTTTACGTATCTCTTCATTTAAAGCGAAAATTTTATTTCGATTCATTTGCATCTTCAAATCCCCCAATCACCTTTAAGGCAACGGCTATATGCTTGTCCTATTTGTTATAACATTCTTGCGTTAGCTTAATATACCTAATATTAAAAAACTCAACACTGCAATTGTAAAAGCAGGCATGTCAATATGTGTATCCGCATAGCTTGAAAATGTCCTTAATATAAATTCTCCCACAAGAAAAGCTATCACACCAAATAAAGCTCCTAAAAAGACATTTCCAAAGGCAATAGTTGCATAACCTGTAATCATAGAAATATGATGTGTTACTGGAAAATCTAGCCCAAAATATAAAAAGATAAGAGAGCATGCACTTATTACAAAGCCTATATTATTGATATTTAACGTATAGCAAGCATAAGCAACCACTGCACTAAAGCCAAATGACCATATTAAAGAAAATATTAGTTGTTGCGGCTCAAAAGCATAGCGGTTAACATTTTCGGGTTTTTTTCCAAATAAGCCGGTGGTACCTATTAAGAGTCTACAAACAATGCCTAGGGTTAATACTGTAAACCCAATAGTATCTATTGGCAAATGTAAGATTTCTGCATAAAGATAGTTTATCGTTAATCCTAATATCCCGAATATTCCTCCAAGTAAAATTACCAATGGGTCTTTTGTTTTGAAAATCGGTGTCAGTGTATCACAGCCACCAACATATTGTTCGGATTTAGCTAAACATTCCCCTGTACCTTTTGACTCTAAATTTTTTTTAATTCTACCTGAGAGCGCTGCTGCTGCCACACCTCCAGCAAAGGCAACGTGTGGACCGAAAAATGGACCGAAGGCAATATTATTTAGTATAGCATCTCCGCCTCCTGATAATGATACTACTATACCGGCAAGCCCCATTAAACCTGTGAATATAAAAGCCGTGGTGCCTCCGATTAAGCTACCAAAAACTCCTCCACCAAAAGCAGCTAAAATTGATACAATGTCCATTGCGATATCCCCTTTCATTGTTGAATTTTATCGTTTAATTTGACTCATTTTATCCCATACATCCCAGTTTGTTGTATAAATTTCTTTGTATATATTATATAATGTCTGATATTCCTTATAATTTGACATATTCGGCTCGTATTCGCGTTCCATTTTTACCATATTATTAATTGCCTCTTCATAACTGTCAAAATATTCAATTGCCACTGCTGCATTTATTACAGCGCCTTTAGCGCCAAATTCACTTCCTCTTGGAATTTTTATTACTCTACCTATGGCATCTGAAAACATCTGGCACCAAAACTCACTAGAAGCTCCTCCGCCTGAAAGATGGATTTCCTTTATATTCCCCGGCATGTGTTTATAGCAATCTAGCATTGACATTGCAACACCTTCATAGACAGCTCTTAATAAGTCATACTTATCATTGTCTAAATTTATACCCATAAATTGTGCTTTTGCCGTAGGCTTTACAAAAGGTGCCCGCTCACCGCCTGGACTAATATAAGGGTGATAGATTATTCCGTTAGAACCTATAGGAATATGATTTATTTTGTCTTCGAAATAAGTATACAAATCTATATCTAATATTTCTGCCGCATCTTTCTCAGCCTTAGCCAATTCTTCAATAAACCAATCTAAGTTTGGCGTTCCATTCATTGCGCCAAAAGCCCTCATCCATTTATTCGGAATACCGTGTACAACCGTCATTCCTACGTTTAACGGCGATATATCCGGCTTGTCCATTGTTACTTCGTTAAAGCATGTTGTCCCAATAATTGAACATGCAACTCCATCATCAATGGCATTAACGCCTATTGCTGTGGAGATAACATCAAATGGTCCAACTACTAAAGGTGTTCCCTTTCTTAAACCTGTAATTTCCGCAACTTCATCAGTAATGTAAGATACAGCCTTTCTTGCCGGTATAACCTTTGGAAGCACCCTCTTCATATCGCCAATTCCAAAGTAAGCTAATACCTCATCGGAATACTCTTTTTTTACTATATCAAAAAACGGCAGAGATGCATCCGATTCATCAGTTGCAATATCTCCTGTAAGCTTAAATCTCAACCAATCCTTGCAGTAAAAAGCATATGCTATTTTGGATGCATTTTCAGGCTCATTGTCTTTTAACCATCTTAATATTGCACCCTGAGCTCCCGGAAATAATGCAGAACCGCAAATATTATAAACTTTTTCGGAAATGCCATTTTCTTGCCATTCTTTTATTATATTAGCAGCTCTGCCATCTGACCATAGTATAGCATTTCTTACCGGATTTCCGTCTTTGTCTATCATCCAGCATCCGTCGCCTTGAGCAGTAAGACCTATTGCCATAATATCTTCCGAAGAAATTCCGGAGCTCAAGATTAAATTGCTTAAAGACTTAATTGTAGCTATATAAACAGAGTCCATATTTTGCTCGGACCAATTAGGTTTAGGTGATAAAACTTGTGTCTTCTGCTTTGATACGTAAATTTCTTCGCCATTTTCATCAAATACCACACTTTTTACTATGGAAGTTCCTGCATCGATGCCAATAAAATATTTGCTCATCTTATCCTCTCCATTTTTATTTTTTTAGCCATCCCCGCGAATATTCTACAGCACGTTTCCAATTGCTGTATAATTCTTTGCGCTCGCCTTCCTGCATACTCGGATAAAATTCTTTATCGATTTTCCACAACTGCTTTATCTCTCTTTCGTCTTTCCATATACCAACTCCTAAGCCAGCCATATATGCTGCTCCTAAAGATGTAGTTTCAATATCCTTAGGTCTGATCACAGGACAATTTAATATGTCAGCTTGAAATTGCATTAAAAAATTATTCTTAGCCGCTCCACCATCTACTTTTAAGCATTTAAGTTTTATACCTGATTTACTCTCAATCTCATCTAATAAATCCCTTGTTTGATATGCCAGCGACTCTAATGTTGCTCTTACCAAATGTGCCTTTGTTGCATTTGATGTCAAGCCTATAATCATGCCTCGTGCATACATGTCCCAATGCGGTGCACCTAATCCAGTAAATGCAGGAACAAAGTAGACACCCGCATTATCTTCTACTGATTTTGCCAGTTCTTCGGTTTCGGATGAGCTGCTTATCAAGTTAAGATTATCTCGCAACCATTGAATTGCTGAACCTGCCGTAAAAATGCTTGCACCCATAGAATATTTCACTTCATTATTGTAACCCCATGCCAACGTTAAAAGTCCTTTATCTGTAAATACAGGTTTATTGCCCGTAAACATCAAAGGTACGCAGCTAGTTCCGTACGTATTTTTTGTATCGCCTTCTTCAAAGCAAGTTTGACCAAAAAGCGCCGCTTGCTGGTCACCGGCTACACCTGTTATGGGAATCTCTTTCCCAAAAAGCTTTTTATCGGTATATCCAAATAACCCCAAGGAAGGTTTTACCTCCGGAAGCATATTAGCAGGAATATCCATTATTTTAAGTAATTCCTCATCCCATTTAATATCCTTTACATTAAACAGCATAGTCCTTGAGGCATTAGAAAAATCAGTTGCGTGGACATTGCCTCCTGTTAAATTCCACAAAAGCCAGCTATCTATTGTCCCGAAAAGCACCTCACCTCTGTCAACCTTTTCCTTGACACCACTTACATTATCTATAATCCAACGGATTTTAGTTGCCGAATAAACAGGATCAATAATTAAGCCTGTTTTTTTGTTAAATATTTCATCATAACCTTTAGAAATAAGGTCTTGACATATATCCGTAGTTCTCCTGCATGCCCATACAATCGAATTGTATAATGGCTTACCGGTATTTTTATCCCAAAGTGTTGTGGTTTCTCTTTGATTTGTAATTCCTATAGCCGAAATATCTTTTCCCGTCATGTTTGCATCTTTCAAAACCTTTTTAGTTACATCCAAGGTAACATCCCAAATCTCCATAGGATCATGTTCTACCCACCCTGGTTTTGGGTATATTTGCCTAAATTCCTTGTATTCCATAAATAGTCGCTCGCCATGCTCATCAAAGATAATAGCCCTTGAACCAGTCGTACCTTGGTCAATAACTAGAATACGGCCCATAAACATCCTCCTTAAAATCAAAGATTTTAACACCTACTTGAAAATTAAATACTAACAGGAATACTTCTTGATGCTACAATATCTATACCACTATTTAAAATGTTTGCAATTATCACATCCCCTCGTTTTATTGGTGGTGTAACCTTGTAATCTCTTGTGATTTTTGCTGCCTCTTGCAACATATCCTTAGGCAGTGGAGTGCTGGAACGAACTGGCAAAAGTAAATGCTCGCTATCCTTTATTACGACTGTTGTTGTGAGTATCCTTCTGGGATCTGTTATTTCAATTCGAGCATAGTCTATACCTTTTTTGCAACTGTTTCCCTGTATTTTTATGATTTTATCATCTTGCAAGCTTATGCTTAAATTGCACTCCTTGGGGCAAGATGTACATATCAATTGCGTATCAGCCATTTAAACCTCCTCCTTGACATCAACAATTATTTCATCGAACATATTATTTAATAAATTCTTTGAAATACGGATATTTTCCATCTTATTCGGCTTAAAATTTGCGTTTTTGCCTTCAAATATAACTTTACCCCCTGATTTTAATATTAAATTTCCGTTTACTATAGGTCTTTTTACTCTAAAGAACATATTTACTTTCCCTATATCATCGTCCCTATAAATACAGTTAGGCACGGTATATCTAATTTCATTTCCCGTTTTCACTGTTATCTTAAGGCTGTCAATTTTCCCGTTTTGTGCAAACAATGCCGCATTTTTCCCAGCAAATTCTGCTTCTTTAGTCACATTATCTACAAGGTCATGTACGTGAAGAACATTACCGCATGCGAAAATACCTGGAATATTTGTCTCTAGCCTGTCGCTTACTATTGGACCATTAGTAATATCATTTAATATAACACCGGCATTTAAAGAAAGTTCATTTTCTGGTATTAACCCAACAGATAATAATAATATATCGCATTCAATTCTCTCTTTGGTATCATTAATTGGTTCACCATTAGAATCTACTTTTGCCACTTCAACGGCCTCAAGTCTTCTTTTGCCATAAATGTTGGTAACCGTCATAGACAAATGAAGTGGTATATTAAAATCTTCGAGGCAATGCTTGATGTTTCTATAAAGTCCGTTCGGGTAAGGCATTATTTCATATACTCCTGCTACTTCAATTCCTTCTAAAGTTAATCTTCTTGCCATAATAAGCCCTATATCTCCGGAACCTAATATTACAGCCTTATTTCCGGGTTTTAAATTCTCTATATTGATGTATCTTTGAGCTTGACCTGCCGTAAATATTCCGGAGGGTCTAAATCCAGGTGTCATTATGGCACCCCTTGGTCTTTCCCGACACCCCATCGCAAGCACTACGGCCTTAGCATTTATTTGAATCAATCCGTTTTTGTTAAAAGCTATTATGTTTTTATCAGTTGATAAATTGATAACCATAGTATTTAAAAAAACATCAATATCTGTATCGTTGACCATTTCAATAAATTTTTCAGCATATTCCGGACCTGTTAACTCACTTCTAAAGTACTGCAGTCCAAAGCCGCTGTGTATACATTGATTTAGTATGCCACCCAGCTCTTCATTTCTTTCTAATATCGCAACTTTTGCACCGGTCTTATAAGCTTCTAAAGCAGCTGCCAGTCCTGCAGGCCCTCCGCCAATAACCGCTACATCATAAGTTAATGCTTCCATTTTCTAAAACCTCCCACCTTGCAAATTAGTTAACTACTGTTTTAATGGTCCAAACACTATATTAGAATCTTTTTCATCTAAAACAATTCTATCTTTTGGGAGATTTAGCTCTCGCGACAGAATTGATAATACTTTATGCTGACAAAAGCCACTTTGGCAGCGACCCATGCCCGCTCTTGTTCTCCTTTTGACGCCATCTATGGTAAGCGCCCCAACAGGCCTGTTAATGGAATCAATTATCTCTCCTTCGGTCACATACTCGCACCTGCAAACTATTTGCCCATATTTAGAATCCTTCTTGATTAAATTATTTTTATCCTCTTCACTTAATTCACTAAAATCTACAGGTGCTTGCCTATATTCATTAAAGTCTGACTTTTCTTTTAGTTCTAATCCTTCATTAGATAATATATCTCTTACGTATTCAGCAATAGCAGGTGATGCTGCAACGCCTGGTGATTGAATACCTGCTACACTTATAAATCCCCTCACATCTTTTGAAGCTCCAATATAAAAATCATCATTATTATCAATTGCAACAGGCCTTAACCCGGCAAATTCCCTTATAACTTTACGTGGATTAATCTTAGGTGCAAGCAATTTGGCGCCATTTAGAAGTTGGTCTATCTCATCTTTTTTTGTTGAGATATCTTCTTTATCTTCTACCATTTCAGCCGTAGAACCGATTATTATATTACCCGCTATAGTCGGTATAACAGCTATACCTTTTGTGTGACTGCTTGGAATTGGAAACATTACAGTATTTAAGTCGACATCCATTGATTTGTCAAAAATTAGTAATGAACCATGTCTAGGCTTTATTGTATAATCATGAATTTTCAGCATATTTGATATTTTGTCTGCATATACCCCTGCCGCATTGACAACATACCGTGACCTGTACTGACTTTTGGATGTTGTTATAACAAAATTACTTCCTACTTTTTCAATGCCAACTACTTCTTGTCCTCTCAAGATATCACAACCATTTTCAAAGGCATTTTCCGCAAACGCTATTGCTACCTCAAACGGCTCAACGATACCTGCACTTGGAGCATATAAAGCATATTTTGCATCCGGATTAATGTTCGGCTCTATTTTTCTCATTTCATCTTGGCTTATTATCCTGATATTTGGAACACCATTTCTTTTTCCATTTTCTAATAGCTTCTTTAAATATGCTAAATCATCATTATTAAAGCCTACAACGAAAGACCCGGTATTTTTAAAATTAAAACCTAAATTTTTAGATAGTTTGGGGTACATTAAGTTTCCTTTAACATTTAATTTGCCTTTTAATGTTGAAGGAGCTGGATCATATCCGGCATGTACAACTCCGCCATTACCCTTTGTAGTCCCAGCGCCCACATCAAGTTTTGACTCCAGTAAAGCAGTTTTTATTTTATATTTTGATAGCTCACGTGCAATAGCAGTTCCAACAATTCCGCCGCCTATAACTACTACATCATAATCTTGCATCTTTGTTCCCCCTAACACTTTTATAAAATGGCTTGTCTGTTTTTATCAAAATAAATAAAAATATCTATTTACATTTAATTCGTTTTAAACTTTTTTAAAAATACAGGCAACACACTTCGAATAATTTGATTAAAGTTATCAGCGTTCCATGCACTTCGACCGATAAATAGACCGTCGATATATGGCATCTGTATAAGGTCTACGGCATTTTGATTGTTGACGCTGCCACCATAGAGCACCGGAATATTCCTGCCTAAAGGTTCCCCAAATAGCTCTATGAGTGTGTCTTTTATCACCTTATGTTTTTCGTTTGCGTATTCCTTTGATGCAGGAATACCGTCCACACCTATTGCCCAAACCGGCTCGTATGCAATCCAAACATTTTTTGCCTGCTCTGGTGTAACATTACTTAAACCTGTTTTAATTTGTATCCTTAAAACTTCATCAGATATTCCCTTTTCCTTTTGTTCGATTGTTTCACCAATACAGAGAAGCGGCGTAAAATCATGTCTTAACGCACATAATACCTTTTTGTTTTCTTCTACATCAGTTTCTTTAAAAATAAGTCTCCGCTCCGAATGACCGATTTGCACAATTTGCACACCAATTTCTTTAAGCATTAGCGGCGAAATCTCTCCGGTAAATTGGCCCTGGTCTTCCCAGCACATATTTTGTGCACCCAAAGAAATGCTTTCTTTGGGGACTGATTTCCTTGCAGAGCTTAGAGCCGTATATGATGGGATAACAAATAACTCCATGTTTTTGCGAGAAATATCTAGTGTTAATCCATGAAGTTTTGTTAAAAAATCTGTAGTTTGAGAAATGTTCATATACATTTTCGTATTTGTGCCTATATACAATTTCCCCATTTTATTCATGTAATCCCTCTTTTAATCCCTCTTTGTACCTTTATGTCATATAGCACTTAACATTAAAGCCTTTTATTTGAAATTTTCTTTTTCAATATCAATTATTTCCTGAACCTTAGGTGTCGATCTGCCATCTTTAAACTCTAATGTAATCCACTCGCCTACTACCTTTTTAGCTAATTCATAACCTATTACCCGTTCTCCCATGCACAGCACATTACAATTGTTGCTGAGAACGGAGCGCTCTGCCGAATAATTTTCATGGCATACAGCCGCACGTATGCCTTTGAATTTGTTAGCAGTTATTGACATACCGATTCCTGTTCCACAAACAAGAATACCCCGTTTTGTATATCCACTTTCAATAATTTTTTCACATACACGTTTTGCTATAGTTGGATAATTCGTAGGATCATCAGGCGAGTCACATCCCATATTTTCAACAATAATACCCTTCTCCTCTAAAAAATCAGTTAACATTTTTTTCATTGAAACTGCCGCATTATCACAACCAATCACAATGGTTTGTTTTTTCATAATATTCACCTCGAAAACATAATATTTGTTTACTTATACATCTTTTGCTACCATTATACGCCTTCTATTCGAACAAATCAACATATTTCTTGATTGTTTGATGATTTTTTATCATTTTCTTAATAATTTTTAGAAATTAATTCTAATATAAACATATAATAGTTGCTTTTGTTCGAAACTATTTTGATTTGTGTCTTGCATTTTAAGTTTTTCATATTTATTTAATAAATATGTTTTTTTGTTTGTTTTTTTTGTTTTATCGTGTATAATAAAATTAAGTTATATCTAACCTATTTGAAAGAGAGGAAATTACATGGGCAGCAAAAGCAAACGCTTAAATCAAATTATCGCCCTGTTGAAAAAAAATGAAACAATGTCAGTTAAAAATCTTTCTGATATGCTGCATGTTTCTGAAATGACTATCCGTAGAGATTTGAACATTTTGGAGGCCGATGACATTATAATTCGAAGTCATGGTAAAGCTACCTATAAGGCTGACTCAGACTCGGATCTAAGCGATTACGAATTATATTCTGAAAAAACTAAAATGAACATAGAGAAGGACCGAATCGGTCAATTTGCTGCAGGTTTAATCGAGCCTGGAGACATAGTTATTATAGATAATGGTTCTACCACAGATAAACTCACTAAGTACATACCTGAGGATATAAGCATCACTGTGCTATGTTACAATTTCAATGTACTAGAACAGCTTGTAAAAAAACAAAATGTAGAAATTATATTTGCTGGCGGTTACTTTCACCCTAATGATCAAATGTTTGAATCACCTCAAGGAATCCGTTTGATAGAGAATATACGTGCAACAAAACTCTTTATTTCAGCCCACGGTGTGCATAAAAAATTAGGACTTACTTGTGCCAATAGTTACGAAGTTCCTACTAAACACGCTATTTTGCAGTCAGCTGAAAATCGAATACTTGTAGCAGATTCAAGTAAGTTTGGAAAAGTTCGCACTGCGTATTTTGCACAGCTGAATGAAATTGATACTATTGTTACAGACTCAGCAATTACACCGGAATGGAGAAAATTTATAGAAGATATAGGTATAAGGCTATTTGTGGTTTAAAAGTTTTAAATATCAAAATAAAGCCGGCGGATAAAAACTTGCTTATCCCACCGGCTTTTTGATTTTCTTTCTAACATGGAAAACAGTCTGCAAAAACCTCTAAAATCATGGTTGATGAAGCTGCGCCAGGATCTAAATGACCTATAGATCTTTCTCCAAGCCTCATAGCTCGGCCTTTTTTTGCGATCATGTCTATGGTTGATTCGGCACCTTTTCTTGCCGCATCAATAAAAGCCTCCATAATTTCTTTAGGTGCAAGATTTTCCTTCATAGCTTTTTCAAATTCATCTACGGCAGGTCTTAAGACATCTACCATTGTTTTTTCTCCTACTGAAGCCTTTCCTCTAAACTCTACAGCCTCTACACCTCGTTTAAACATCTGGAAAAGTTCTTCAAACGTTACTTCCTCCTTACCATCAGCTGGTTCACCAAATTTCATGAAGTAACTTCCGTAAAGAGGACCTGATGCGCCACCGACTTTTGAAAGCAATGTCATGCCAACACTTTTAAAAAATCCTTTTATATCTTTATCTTTCCATTCCGGCATTTTTTTAGATACTTCACGAAAACCTATGCTTAAATTAAAGCCATGGTCCGCATCACCAATAGCAGCATCAAGTTCTGTCAAATAATCTCGTTTCTCTTCAACAAGTTCAGCTATTTTTTCAATAACATTAAAAAAATATTCTTTGTCCAATACGCAATCTGTATACATATGATACCTTCTTTCATCTGAAAACCTTTAGAAAAAACTTACTTCATTATTAGCTTATTTTTTAATATAATAAGGTGTAGCACATGGATAATCCAGCATTTTCTTTAACTCATCATCCAATTTCATCAAAGTTATAGACATTCCGCTCATGTCCATAGTAGTTGCATAAGGACCCACAAATGATCTGTATATCTTTATCTTTTTATCATCTAATATTTGAGCTACTCTCCTAAAACAAATATGCAAGTCCATTAACGGTGTAGCACCAAGGCTGTTAACAATGACTGCAACTTCATCTTCTGCGTTAAATGGTAAATCTGGTAAGATATGACTCATGATTTCATCTACCACTTTATCTGCATTCTGCAGTTTACCTCTCCTTACTCCCGGTTCACCGTGAATCCCCATTCCAATTTCCATTTCTCCATCGGCCAGTTCAAACATAGGCTTTCCTGTAGCCGGGTGGGTAGCCGAAGACAGAGCAACACCCATGGATCTTATATTATCATTTGCTTTTGAAGCCGCAGCAACAACCTCGTCCAAATCGCCACCCATCGCCGCTTTAGCCGCAGCAATTTTAAATACGAAGAAATCGCCGGCTACTCCCCTTCGATCTTTTATATTTTTAGATGAATATACATCGTCGGTAACAGTAACCGTTTCTACGCGAATGCCGTCCTCTGCAGCAAGTTCTGCTCCCATGTCAAAATTCATCACATCTCCGGCATAATTACCATAAAGGTATATGCAGCCTCGACCGGCATCCACGGCTTTTACCGCATTATAGCATGCTTCAGGCGAAGGGGATGTATTAATATTCCCAATTACTGCAGCATCTGCAAAGTTTTCACCAACATATCCTAAAAATAAAGGCTCATGACCAGAACCCCCACCTATAATAACTCCTACCTTATCTTTTAATGGGGCCAAATTGCTTACAACAACACGGCCATCGTTCTCGTAAAGATGCACATAATCATTGTGAGCTCTGCAAAACCCTTCCAACATTTCTTCTACAACATCATAAGGATCATTTATTAACCTTCTCAACAACAACGCCTCCCTTTATTATGTATTTGTCCTTCATCACAAATTATATTATCGATGGCAATAGGTGTCAAGCTAAATTTGGTAATATTCTTCTCTTTCTGAACAAATCAAAAACCTATCTCAACACTACAGCCTGTATTTTTTTTCCTGTTTTTTATAAGCACATAAAAAGCCAATATCTATTCTATTTTCATACTACTCGATATTCTGGTAAAAAAATGATATATTTAATATAGAAAGTAGATTGACAAAATTTTTAGTAAAGGGGTAATCTTATGAAAATCAGAGAAGTAATGAAGTCTCCGGTAATCGTAATAAGACCTGATGAAACTGTTGATAGGGCACTCGATATAATGAATCAAGAAAAGGTAAACGGCACTCCTATTGTAGATGAAAATAATCGTCTAGTTGGAATGATTGTAAAGGCAGATATTTACCGCTTTTTGATGGATCCTGGACATTATAAAAGCTGCCCGGTAGAATGGGTCATGACAAAAGAAGTTATAAAGGCGCATGCGGATGAAGAAATATTGGATGTTGCAAAGCGCCTGAGAGATTGCAATATTATTGCTTTGCCTGTGGTAGAAGGCGATGATGAAGTTGTTGGAATTATTTCGTTTGAAGATATATTAGATTACTATATAGAGCAGCAAATGAATAAATACTAGTTTCAAGCGATAAACAAATCCTATAATCTGATGGACGGTTATTCTGTTTTCTTATTTCTCTTAATACAGTGCTTAATCTGCTATATCTATAAACTGGGTTGCGTATGGCTTTACATCCAAAACACCTACGCACCTCTATTAAGCCTCTCATAGGTTTCGGTCAGCATATACTCCATTAGGGCATTTTTAAACTGTTCATCATCTAAGATGCGAGTGAAAAATGTTCGATTCTGGTCCATTCTGTCAACTACTTTACTCATAAAGACTTTTTCAAAGGCAAGTTTGAAGTCATCGATGGTGTTTGTCTTAGCTTTCAGGACTAAATCTTTATCTGCTGCAAAATCTTCTTTAATCTGTTCTACCGACAGCTGATCTGCTTTTGTAAAGTCAGTGCCAAAGCGCTCATTAAGACGCTCAATGATGCTTGACAGGTATTCTTCTTCGCTTTCGCGCACCCTTCCTCCTTCATATCTTGGCGGAGAAACCGGCACATTTTCATAATTTTCTCCAAGCGAGATGCTTCCTTCAAATGTCTTTTTAGTTGTATAATATTCCAGAGCAATTTCATCTGCCAGGTGAATAGTATAGCCTTTCTCCTTAGGCAGCTTTTTTAACAGATATGTTAAATACACATACAGCTTATGCAGCTCTATATCCTCAAAAGGCGTTATCTGAAGGATAAAAGAATAAAGTCTTATATACTTTGCTGCTCGGCTGCTAAAATCCTCCTTATGCTCTTCATCTAACTTTTTAAATCTCTCTACCGCCGTATCTATAAGGCTGTTTAATACAGCTCTGTCTTTTGAATTCTTTTTTTCCTTAGGTTTAAAATATATATAAGCAAACTTATCCAGTTCTTCCTTAATATACACTCCGCAGGCATCAAGCATCGCCTGAATATCATAGAGCAGATTCGGCTCTGTCACTTCTTCCACAATAGTAGCCTCATAATAAGGCTTAAAGGATTCCTGAATATCTTCTGCCTTATTTACAAAGTCAAGTACGAAAGTGTCCTCTTTCCCCTGACAGGTTCTGTTTAGCCTAGATAGAGTCTGAACAGCTTTTACCCCTGATAGCTTTTTATCCACATACATTGTATGCAGAAGCGGCTGGTCAAAACCTG
>JALHJR010000097.1:0-2701 GCA_022840405.1 Tepidanaerobacter acetatoxydans | reverse complement strand
TGCTACCAGCAGTATGGTAACTGAAATGGTTAAAGGTAAAACCATTGATGAAGCATTAAAGATAAGCAATAAACAAGTGGCTGAAGCCCTTGGAGGCCTACCGCCTGTAAAAATGCATTGTTCAAATCTTGCTGCAGACGCACTTAAGGAAGCGATAAATGATTATAAAAAAAGTAGGGGTTAATATTGAACAAAAATAAGGTTGCAGTAGCGATGAGCGGGGGAGTAGACAGTTCTGTCTGCGCATATCTGCTAAAAGAGCAGGGAAATGAAGTAGTCGGAATAACTATGCAAATATTTGATGATGCATCAGGCAAAAGCAAAACTAAAGAAGACGGCTGCTCCACCGAAGCTGTGCAGGACGCACGACTTGTAGCAAAAAATCTGGGCATACCGCATTATGTTGTAAATTTAAAACACTGCTTTAATGAAAAGGTCATAAAGTATTTTATAAACGAGTATTTAACCGGCAAAACACCAAACCCTTGCATTGTTTGCAACAAATATCTAAAATTTACCGAACTTCTTAGAGAAGCTTTTAAACTTGACGCTTTTTATCTTGCAACCGGTCATTATGCCAGGGTGGAATATAACGATATCACAGAACGATATGTTTTAAGAAAGTCTGTTGACAGCAGTAAAGACCAATCTTATGTTTTATACGGCTTGACTCAGCAGCAACTTGCACATGTCCTTTTTCCATTGGGAAGTTATACAAAAAAGGAGATTCGCCAAATAGCTCAAAAAATAGGCTTATCTGTTTCAGATAAACCTGACAGCCAAGAGATTTGTTTTATCGATACCAATTACCGTGATTTTCTATATAAGAAAGCCCCGGATAAAATCAAAGAAGGACCATTTATAGATACAAACGGCAAGATAATAGGAAAGCATAAAGGTATTCCATTTTATACGATAGGCCAAAGGAAAGGCCTGGGCATCTCTGCCGGTAAACCTCTTTATGTAGTAGATATAGATGCCGAGAATAATGCCATAGTTTTAGGGGAGGAAAAAGACCTTTATACAAAGGAATTTGCAGCAAGTCAAACTAATTGGGTATCAATAGATGCACCTTGCGAAAGGTTTAATGCAAATGTAAAAATAAGGTACAATTTTATTGAAAAGCCGGCTGAAATCATACCACTTAATGGCGATACGGTAAAAGTAATTTTTGAAAATCCCCAAAAAGCCGTTACCTGCGGCCAATCAGCAGTATTTTATAAGGGCGATATAGTTTTAGGCGGTGGTGTTATACAACGGCAAAGTTGCTCAAAAAAATCTGTTTAGAAAGACTTTATATTAAATAAATCTCCAGCTTATTACTGCCTTCTGAATGATTTCAAACTTAAAACATATAAGTTATATTGCAGCAATTAAAAGACACTGAAGATATAATTAGTGTCTTTTAATTGCATAGAAAATTACTATTAATTTGCAATTACTTCTTAAAATCCGGTTCAAATTCATCAATTGAAGCTTTGAGCAAGGATACGCTATAGGCCATTGAAGGACCGCCTCCAAAAGCCACGGCTACCATTGCAGCTTCCATAATTTCTTCACGAGTGGCACCTGCTTCGAGTGCTTTATAAACATGGTAAGTTATGCAATATTCACAGCGGTTATAAGCTGCAATAGCAACACTCATAAGCTCCTTCGTTTTGGTATCTAATGCACCCGGTTTATATGTGACTCCGAGAAGATTCATAAAAGCCTTTACATTATCCCTGTTGGTCTTAGCAAGATCATTCAATCCTTGGGTAAACTCGTTGAGATACTCACGCGGTGTTTTTGACATTTACACAACCTCCTAAAATGTAATAGTTGCTATATCAATTATTAGTATAGCAACTATTACAAGAAATTTCAACACAAAATGTAAAGATTATTGATTTTTTAACTAATATTCTCCACCATTTTATTGATAACCTTTAAAAATATTTTAATTTCTTCATCAGTTAAACCGTTAGCGAAAATTTTACTCATATTTTCCCCTTCCGGAAGCAATTTTTCTCTCAATTCTTTGCCTTTTTCAGTAAGTGCGAGCTTTATGGCACGCCTATCTTCCGGATCTTCCAACCTTATTACAAGATTGTCATTTTCCATACGATCGATTAGCCTAACTACAGTTGAACTTTTAATATTCATTTTTTCAGCTAACTCCTTTTGACTTATCCCGTCATATTTGCCCAAGTAGTATAAGGCAGTCCACTGAACTCGTGTAATGCCAAGAGGTTTTAACCTTTCGTTGAAAGCATCTGCCATCTTTTTAGCGGCTTTATTAGTAATAAAGGCTACACATTCATCTAAGTTAAACAATCTATTATCAGCCCCTTCTGGTTTTAGAACATTCAAATTGTTATAATTTAAATACACAAACTCAGTATCACGCTGTTATAATTATTATATTTGCTGTATTATGTTATTGCAAGGTAATACGAAGGAGCATAGACATAATTCATTTAGTTAAGTGATTTTTATAAGCTTTACAAACTTAAGTTTGAAATCATCCATGTATCGGATACTGCTATTGGACATTGTTTAATACAGCTTTCTTATAATCATTTTACCGTGTTAAACTTTTCATGTCCATATTTATATACTAACGAGCTTTTTGCTTTGTGACCTTTTTTACTCTCAACCATAATTTTACAGCTATATTTTCTCCATTTAATACGCTCAAAAAAGGTTTTTATTAGGTCAA
>JALHJR010000096.1:0-3530 GCA_022840405.1 Tepidanaerobacter acetatoxydans | reverse complement strand
TGTGTGGATTTTACCAAAAACCAGTTCCACCCGCATGGGTATACACGAGATTTTTAAAAAAACTTTTTGAGCATGAAGAAGAAATAGAAAAGATATTTAAAAAGCTAGTAGAAGAGCTATATAAATTACTACCGGACTTCGGAAAAGACCTGGCCATTGATAGTAAAGCCATAAGCTCCCTGGCTACAGGTATAAATAAAAACCAAAAAACAGACGGCCGCAGAGATAAAGATGCCGCTTGGGGCAAAAAGGAATATCGAGGCATCAGAGAAGACAAAAGCGTCTGGGAAAAGATTATTAAATGGTTTGGATATAAGCTTCACCTGATCGTAGATGCGAATTATGAACTTCCAGTAGCTTACAGTGTAACTAAAGCTTCAGAGTCGGATATCAGCCAAGCTCACCAAATGATTGACAAACTTGAGAAAGAACGGCCACAGATTCTTAAACACTGTAACACAATAGAAGCAGACCGGGGCTATGATGATACCAAACGGAACATGTGGAAAGATCCGGACAAGACCCGGTCATTACCGGGGTATGAAAATGTGATATACAACTACAAAGGTAATGTATACTGCTGCTGTCAGGAAAAAAATGTTTATGTTAATCTAAAAGTAGGCCACCATTTCAATTGAAAACTGGTCCACCTTTAAAATATAATACCCTTTAAGTACATTTTTTAAAGGGGGATACGGAGGTTGATAAAGTTGGATCAGAAAGCCGAAATATTAATGAAATATTTCAGAGAGAACAAATCTCAAAGACAGATAAGTAAAGAACTAAGAATTTCAAGAACAACAGTTAGTAAATATATTAATGAGTTTGAATCTAAGTATAATACCTTAGATGATTTAGCAAAAGATGAAAATTCTAATAGAAGTGAGATATTACAGCTAATAGAAGAGATGTCTTCTGTACCTAAATATGATACTAGTAGTAGAAAAAAAGTTAAATTAACGGATGAGGTGATGGATGAAATAGATAGTTTAATTTCCATAAATGAAAAGAATCGTCAAATGGGACGAGCTAAGCAGCTGATGAAGAAAATAGATATACACGAATATCTTGTGGATAAAGGATATGATATTGGATATACCACTGTTTGCAACTACATTAAAGATTTTTACGATAAAAAGGAGGTATATGTTAGACAGGAGTACGATTTAGGGGATACCCTAGAATTTGATTGGGGTGATGTTAAGCTTACCATTGCTGGGAAACCAATGATTCTAAATATGGGTCTTTTCACAACAGCTAAAGGATCTTATCATCATGCAAGACTTTACCATAATCAAAAGATGGAAAACTTTTTAGATGTTCATGTTAAGGCCTTCAATAAGATTGGCGGGATTCATAGAGAAGTAGTTTATGACAATATGAAGCAAGCTGTTAAGAGGTTTGTAGGCAGGAGCGAAAAGGAAGCAACAGATGATTTAATTAAAATATCTTTGTACTATGGATTTAGATACAGATTCTGTAATATAGCCAGTGGAAATGAAAAAGGTCATGTAGAAAGAGGAGTAGAATTTATTCGAAGAAAGGCTTTTTCAATTAAGACAGATTTTGAATCATTGGAAGAGGCAAATAAGCATCTTCAAGAAAAACTAGACAAGCTAAATTGTAAGAAGAGGAATTGGCTTCAAAATCAAAGTCCAGCTGATATCCTAAATCAGGAAATGAAATATTTACTACCACTAAAGCCATCGTATGACACATCTAGAAGAGTTGAGGCTAGGGTAAATAAATACAGTGTAATAAATATAGACCAAAACAAATATTCAGTTCCAGACTATTTAGTTGGTAAATTTGTAAAAGCTAAGATATATCCAGAAACAATAGAAATATTTTTCAAAGAAGCTAAGATAGCAGAGCATAAAAGATCATATCAATCTCACGACTGGACTGTAGATATAAATCATTTTGTTCACACATTAAAAAAGAAGCCTGGAGCATTACATTCTAGTGTTGGTAGACACCAGCTTTCCCCAGAACTTCAAGAAGTATATAATAAATATTATATCAATAACCCAAAAGATTTCATAGTACTTTTAGAATTAATTAAAGAAAAAGATTTAAAAAGTGTACTAAAAGCTATAGAAGAACTATCAAAGATAAAGAAGGAATTAGTAAATACAGATAATATTAAAAATATAATTTTCAAACTCCCTAGAGAAGAAACACCTTTAAATATTAAAGATACTTCAATTCAAAAGAAATCATTAGAGCAAATATCATCACTAAATGCTATGTTTAACTTAAAATCTATGGGAGGTTATGAAAATTGAATGAGATAATTAATGAAATAAAAAAATATGTATCAGAATTAAAAATACCAGGAGTTAATCAAGGGCTACAGATGAAAATAGAAGAAGCATACAAGCTAGATCAATCATACGAAGAATTCCTAAGAGATATATTCATTGAAGCCTACGACATCAGAAAGGAAAACGGAAGGAAAAACAGAATTAGGAATGCAAAATTTCCATATCAAAAACACTTAGACGAACTTCAGGTAGACTATCTACCTGAAGAAGGTAGAAAGAAGATTAGGGAGCTTAAGACATTAAAATTCATTGAGGAAGGTAGGAACATAATACTAGCCGGTAACCCAGGTACTGGAAAAACCCATATGTCAATAGGCTTAGGTATAGATGCCTGTAACAAAGGGTATAAAGTATATTTTACGACAGTATCATCATTAATCAATGAATTAAAAGAAACTAGGAGTGATAAGAAGCTATATACATTTGAAAAGAGATTTGAAAAATATGATCTAATAATTGCAGATGAATTAGGATATATATCATTTGATAAAGAAGGTAGTGAGCTACTATTTACCTTTCTTTCTCTAAGAGCAGAGAGAAAATCAACCATAATCACTACAAACTTATCATTTGATAGATGGAATGAAATATTCAACGATCCGGTGCTAACAGCTGCTTTAATAGATAGATTGACCCATAAATCCTATGTAATTAATATGAATGGAGACTCCTATAGGATGAAAGAAACTAAAGAATGGTTAGAAAAAACCAATTAATTTTAGGAAACCGGTAAACAGAAAGAAATGGCTGCAGGAGGATTTGAAGAAGACAGAAAAACACTTAAAAAACTATGCCCTGCAAAGCAGTATGGATTAGACTGCAAATGCATAGATACATGTCCTATAAAACATGGAATAAGAATAAAAATAGATATAGACAGAAGAATATTTACCCCTATAGACCGGGCTAGCTACAAATGGAAAAGATATTACAACAAAAGGACAGCAGTAGAAAGAGTAAACAGCAGACTGGATGAATCCTTTGGATTTGAGAAGCATTACATAAGAGGGCAAAAGAAAATGAGCATAAAATGCGGTGTAGCATTATGCGTAATGCTGGCAATGGCGCTAGGAAGAATAAAAGAAAAACAGGCAGAACAAATGCGAAGTCTTGTAAAACCTGTTCAAAAAGAAAAGGTCCAAACCGCCGCATAGTGAAAACATTAATTGATATTAAATTATAAAAAGCCACAAAAACAGTGGT
>JALHJR010000095.1:0-2712 GCA_022840405.1 Tepidanaerobacter acetatoxydans | reverse complement strand
TATCTATATTCGTGGCTGAATGTTTTGTTATAAAGGCATGAAAAGTCATATTCATCACTTAAGAAATTTCCTACCAATATTAGTGCTGTCTTGCAAATTCCCGCTTCTTTCACCTTTTCTGCAATATCCGAAAGAGTGCCCTCTACAATCTTTTGATCCTCCCAGGTGGCTTTATATACAACGACAATAGGGGCATCCGAACCGTAAACCTTTGCCAAGTCTCCTGCAATTTTTTCAATCTGATTTATGCTGAGAAAAATAGCCATAGTTGCTTTATGCTGTGCTAAAGCCTTTAAGCTTTCCTCTTCGGGAACCGGCGTTCTGCCTTCTACTCTGGTCAATATGATGGTCTGGCTTTGTCCGGGCACGGTAAGTTCCCGCTTTAATACTGCACTGGCAGCGCTAAATGAGCTGACACCCGGAATTACTTCATATGGTATTGAAAGTTTATCAAGAGCTTCCATCTGTTCCCTTATTGCCCCATAAATAGAAGGGTCTCCTGTATGAAGTCTTGCCACATCTGCTCCTTTTTCAAAGGCATTTTTCATAGCATCAATGATTTCCTCAAGATTCATCGCAGCACTGTTATAAATTTTTGCTCCGTCTTTTGCATATTTTAGCAGCTCGGGGTTTACAAGCGAGCCTGCATATATTACTACATCGCAGCTTTCCAAAAGCTTTTTACCCTTTACAGTAATAAGCTCCACATCACCGGGACCGGCACCGATAAAATAAATCACTTTTTATCCCTCCAGGCAATAATCAGGGAAAGGTAGCTTACACCCTTGCCCAAATATTTATCTAAATCGAATTCTATCCTTTCATCTTCCTGACCGCAGTGGGTAACAAGCACTGCGCAAAAGCCGTTTTCCTTTAGAACCTTTACTACATCGTCATAATTTCTGGATATTTTCATCAAAATAACATTGTCAAAATCCTTTAGGGTTTTTTCCAGTAATTCTTTGTCTTTAACCGGTATTACGGCAAAAGGAGCATCTCCTTCTGCTATGGGAATATTGACCTTAGATGCGGCGGCGCAAAAAGATGTTATTCCCGGAATTGTTTCGACTTCATACCCGCAAAGCCGGGATAATATATATGTATAAGTGCTGTATATCATAGGGTCTCCCAACGTTATAAATGCGGTATCGTTGCCTTCTTGGAGAATTTCTTGAATGGTCTTAACGTTTTCGTCCCAAATATCATTTAGTTTATTTTTATTGTTTATCATAGGAAAATTCATTTCTATAACTTTACAATTGATATAGGGCCGGGCTATCTTTAAAGCCAAGCTTTCTTTATCTGCCGCAGGAGCTATGACCATATCCACTTTAGACAAAATCTGTACGGCTTTCATAGTAATGAGCGCCGGATCTCCCGGTCCTACTCCGATTCCATAAAACTTACCTGATTTATCCATATAAAGGCTCCTCTGCTTTCTTGCTGTCTTCAGGTTTTTTTGCTGCAAATATATAAATGGGATTGTAAGCTAACATCATAGTTTTTTCCTTCGCTTGTTTTGAGGTAGAGATATTCGCTAAGGTGATATCCCTCTCCCAGCATCTTGCCTTAAAAAATCCCTGCAAGCTGCATAAGGTATCTATAGCTATGGCATTTGCAACTATAATGCCGCAGGGCTTAAGTCTTTCGGCAGCTGTTTCTAGAATTTCCTCGGTAAAATCCCCGGTTCCGCCTATGAATATGCTGTCAGGACAAGGAAGATTTAAAAGCGCATCAGGCGCTTGTCCGCAAACTATTTCCATATTTTTAACTCCAAATGCCTTTCGATTCTCTTTGAGCAGTTCTACCGCCTCCGGATTTTTCTCAATTGCAAAGACCCTTCCCTCGTTGCAATACACTGCTGCTTCCACTGAAACCGAGCCTGTGCCTGCACCTATATCCCAAACTATACTGTCGCTTTTAAGCCGCATTTTCGAAAGAGATAAAACCCTTATCTCTTGCTTTGTCATGGGCACGCTGCCTCTTATAAAAAGCTCGTCAGGGATGCCGAATCCATACTGCCACACCTTGTTATCACCACCACATTTAAGTCGAAATTTTGAGTGCTTTCGGCAAGTTCTTCAACCGAAAATTCCCTTATCTTTTCATTTTCATAAGATAGATTTTCTCCCACATATATTTTTACATCAACAATACCTGCCTGTTTTAAACTTTGAGCAATGTAGCAAGGGCTATGTATTTTGTCGGTAAGCACTGCTACCGATTTATATTCCCTGACTTTTTCTATAAGCTCCTGCTCTCTGCCGTGAAGGCTTATCACGCAAACATTTTTCATAGGCATCTTAAGCTTTCCCAGTATGTATTGGATACAACTTATTCCGGAAATTACTTCGATTTCTTCTTTTTTTCGCAAGCTGAGTATTTTATCGAGAATGCCGTATATTGTCGGATCGCCGGAGGCTAAGACTACTACATTGCCGGGATTTGCCAAGGCTTTTTCTAAATCCAATTTACCATCGAATAAAATCTTTGTGCACAAAACCCCTTCACACATTTTAAGCTGCCGCCTGCTGCCTATGATAACATCAGCGGATTGTATCTTTTTTAGAGCAATTGGAGTTATATAGTCAGGATGTCCCGGACCGATGCCTACCACACTTATCAATTGGAATTTTCCCCTTTCCCATAGGCTTTTGCCAGAAAACCTCGATTTAATGAAAAAATTTTTACCTCTATATTCAAGCTTTTTCC
>JALHJR010000043.1:0-14932 GCA_022840405.1 Tepidanaerobacter acetatoxydans | reverse complement strand
TTACCCATTTTTCATTCCATTTTCTTTTCCATTCAATCTTCTAATCCATTGATTTTTCTGGCTTTTAGCCTTATTCCTTGTTCCTTATCCCTTAAAACTAATACATAAAAAAACATGGCCTACTGGGCTTTTCTTATCCCTAACAAACCATGTTTCCTGAAACAACTTTATTTGCATTCTAAAATGAATTTGCATAATGATAGGACTTTATTTGATGGAGACATAGATACAGGGATAAGGGGTAAGGAGCAAGTGAATAAGGATACAATTATATATATAAATTTGTTGCTGATTTCAGATTATCTTTTATTTATATAGATTTTTATACCAGCATTCTTTTCCTTCCCGTTTTATTTGAATTCTATCATACTCAATTGATTCTCCGACTAAATATCTCCATACTTCAACATCATCAAGTATTCCATCATATCTTCTTATAAAAGTTTCTACTAGACTTTCTCCTTTTTTATTAAAATCATCTTGGAAAACTATAACTTTTCTTTCAGCAATTATTCTAGAAAGATAAAAGACTGCTTCTATTGCAGTTGATATTTTAGCAGAAGGAAAATTATCATCCTTTGTCCAAGTATAACTTTTACATTCCGCCACAATGGAGTTATCCAATGAAACCAAATCAAACTTATGAACTTTATTAACGCCTACAATTAATGGCTTTTCATAGAAACTATCCTTAAATTTTTTATTTAAATATAATCCCACTCTGTTTTCAAATTCATCAAAAGGGAGCCTTGAAAAAACGCCATTATTATTTGTATTTTGTAGATTCGAGCGATGATTCTGACTGTTTACTTCATGATTTACCACTTCGTTATTATACGTATGACCAATACCATTTACTATTTTAATCTTTTTACAGTATGAACATTCGCCTTTACAACGGTTTATCATATCTTGCCTAAATAATTTATTACAAACAGCATTAATAGTTTGACGTGGTTCGATGCTCAACAATTTTGATAAACAGTCATCACATAAATTTTTATCTGTGCTACCTAAATAATTTGTAATTACTTCACTGTACTTATCCATTCTATATCTCCTCTTATAGGATAATCTCTATTTTTTGAAATCTTAGTATATAAAAAAGTCTATTTATCAATAAGATAATGGAACAATAAAAAATATGTCTAACTAATAAGTAGGCTTACCAATGGTACTTTTTGCACTATCGCATAAATTATCATAATGCAGTAAAAGAATTTTATGCTTATCTACATATCTTCGTTTTTCTTTATATGTTTTTAGATTGAAAGCATCTCTTCTTCCAGCAACAACTGCATAGTGTATTCTTGTTTTATCAAGGCTAAAAAATTCATTAGGTAACTGTTCATTTGGGTTCTTATATTTTTGAAAAGTTTCTCTGAGTGACACATAATTTGACTCAAGCCATTCATCCCAATCAAATACCTGTTTTATACCTTTTCTAAAAGTATCTCCTAAATTTCCATCTTTTAAGGTGATTTTTCCATATGGATTTTCTAACTCAACAAAGACGAACTCATATCCACCTGAGTTTTTTCCTATGAGTAGGTAATCTACTTTGTATGAATTTCCCAACATAAACTCTGGCATAATAAATGCATCATGATGCCCAAAGTTATAATTTGATTTTAAAATAGAACCAATTATAAAATATGCTTTATTATTCTTAATAAACTTTGCAATATCACTCTCAATAATGTTTTCATTACTTAAAAAATCGTAGAAATTAGAAATACTAGTCTTAAGCATATCTTCATTTTTTAAATCTTCTATATCCAAGTAGTTATTAGGAAATATACTTAAATAATGTCTAACTGCTTTGGGATATTTCCTAAACATTGATTTTCTAATATTAAATTTTCCTGTAGTCTTTACCACTTCTTTTTTCTTAAGCATTTCCCATTCATTTATCTCATCTTCGGTTAATTTAGTATAATCTCTATCATAAATCCTCATAGTTACTCTCCCAATATAATCTTATATTAATTAGTTATATAAAGTACTAATCTATTGTTGTTTAAGATTTTAACTTTACTCAATTTCTAGATTAAAATTACTTCTATCAATTTGGGACTCTAAAATGTTATACATAAAAATAAGCGAAAATTTTACTCCATCTTTCTCAGTTAAAATATCTTTAAGAAAGATTTTTTTATTCATACTATATTCTGTAGGGAAATTAATACTTATATATGTCATTCTCTTATATTTTTGTTCCCAAAACCTATATTTAAACTCTTCTTTAAACTCATATTTCGTTAGAAATTGGTCTATAAACTGTGGTTTATTAGAATATAAAGTAATTAGCGATTTCATAACCCAAATATCATCCCATTTATCAAAGTATGGAAAATGCAGTAATACGTTTCTAATAAATTTAAACAAGGCTTTACCTACATCACTAAAATTTGGTCTTTTTTGATTTTTGATAATCCATTGTATAGGTGGATATTTCAATAGTTCAAAATACGTTGCAAATATTTCTTTTATTTTAAAAAGTCGATATTCATCTTCTTTAAACCAAAAATCATCATTTATCATTTCTTCAAACAAGTCATAAAACCTGTTATATCCTATGGTTAAAAATTCTTTTTCATCTTCATTAGGATGTTTCTTTACTTCCATTCATCTCCCCCCATATATAAAATGGATATTATGATTTTCTATCTTTCATCATTTGCTCAAATATCTTGCTATTTATAAACTCCTCTTTATTTTCTATTATATTTTTAACAATTTTCTCTTTCTGATGTGAATTTAACTTCAACTGTGATTCATTTATTTCTTTCATCCATTCAAAGAACTCTTGTCCAACTACACTTTTGATGTACTGATTTTTCGCTCTAATTATTCCCCTGCAATTATATATTTCTGTGTTCTCCCAATATTCTTCTGAATGCATTTTATATATTGTAATTAGAATTATTCCCATAAGGTTTGATATACTCATGTATGTTTTTCTTTTAGAATTATAAAACGTATGACCTCCTTCACTTCTGCTAAAAGCCACATGCGGATTCTGTTGTTTAAACTCTTTATACGCCTCTCTAATATCTCCAAAGAAAAATATATGATTTTTAATATTACCCATGTCATTTCTTTTTTTCATAAGATAGTCTCTCATAATCTTTTCACTATCTATGAGAACATGTAAATCATCAATTTGAATATCTCCGACTTTTACAAAATTAGTTATATCTAAATATAGATTTCTCCAACTTACTGATGTAATAAAATAATAAAGCCATTCATCATATTTAAATTCTTCTTTATTATCTATTAAATATGGATAGAAAACTTTGTTTGCAAAAAGTGTTTCTGCACTATTAAATCTTTCTTCGCAATCCTTACATAATAGATAGTATTTCTCCCCATCTTGCACAACCTTATTAGGATTATCAGTTCTTCTAATATTTCCGACAGATGTTTTCTTTAAATATCGGATTACAAATTTAGGAATAATGTGACTTAATTGGAGTTCCCTTTCCCTATAACATAAAGCACATTTACCTATCATATCTCTCTCATTCCCTTAAAACATTTTTCACATTTAAATAAAAGTTTTATTTATATCATAAGTATTTTATAGTAATACCTTCAGCGAGAACCCCAAGCAAAGTTTAGTCCTATTATACCAAGATTTATAGAGAGTCCCGCATATCTATGGAATTTAATAATATTAAATATGTTATTTAATTTCATAAGACATCCCTCCTTTAGGCTCATATTAGAGTTCATATGGTTCTCGCAAGGTCTATTAGAATCCTCGCTCAAGGTATTAATTCTGTGTGTTTGCAAATAGATTGTAAATCTACTTAAATCGCAACTCTATATTAAATTCGTTTCAACTTTACATTTTTCATACATTTTCATTGATAATATCTTTCACTTTGCTTTCAAATATTAGTCCAAAACGCATCTATATAAAATATTCGCCATTTACCCATAATTTCCTCTATTTACCTTCAAATAAGTCTATTATTTGGGTTTTATAAACAAAAGCCACATTAAGGAATTTTTTATCCTTATATGTGACTTTACCCTAAAATTTAAAATTGCAATCATATCCTCTGTTATTTAATATCTGCTTAATTTCCTTATAAATCCCTTCCATGTACCTTGGCTTAACACATGCTGTTTCTACCAAATTCCATAGTGTCATCTCTTTTCCCTGTCTGTCTATTTCCTCAATACCCCATTTTATTTTTCTTATATGGTATTCCTCCATACTTTCCAATTCTGATTCTATATATGATTTAGTCATAGGCAGTTTTTCTCTTTTCTTAGAGAGCCAACCGCTAATCCCTAATTTGCTCCCGATGGTTGTCCAAGTTATCCTTTCAGGCTTACCTTCTTTCATTTCCTTTACCACTTCCTTCACTCTTGGAAGTAGTTCAGCATCCCTTTTAGCCCAATCAACAGTATTGGTTGCTGTTTTTATTCTGCGATAGTTTTGTTCCAACCATTTACTATCATATCTTTTTAACCATGTATATAATCCATCATTTTTTCTTCTTATCTGGTTACTACTTATATTAGCATACTGAACATGAAGTTGAAGCCATTTCCTCCTGAATTCTTCTCGTTTAATTTTAAATTCTTCAGTGTCAGTATATTTTTGGTGGAGATATTTTCCTCCACCATTATACTTCCAGAATGGCTCAATCCCTAACCTATCAATCGCTTTTCTTATTGTTTTCGTAGATGCTTTTAAAATATCTGCTATATCTCTTATAGATAATCCTGACTGGGCAAGTTCTATCAGTCTCTGGTCCCACAGTTCCTGATACGCATCAATATTATTCTCATCTTCATCATTAAAACCAAGTTTTGTATTAAACAAATCAGTAACTGAAATGCCAAGAAACCTCGCTAATAATAGATATCTTACTGCATAGGTTGTTCTATTATTTTTTCGTACCATATCTGATAGCCAACCTCCACTATTATTTAATACAGGAGATTGAACAAGTTGTAAATATTCATGACCGTAAAAGTCCACAAAGTCTTGTTTTAACTTCTTTTGATGAATATAGTTGTTCATTCTTGCATAGCCTTTTTCAACCAACTTAACCCGAAACTGACTTCTAAACCATTCGGGCTCCTTAAATCCAAACTGATTGTTTAAAAGTATTTCTGCATCCTCTGCCATCCAAAGCATCTTCTTCATTAAATCATTTGAATAACTTATTTCTTTTTCTACTATACAGTTCCCATGAGATGCGCCAATATACCTTTGTCTGTTTCCTGCTCTAATAAGTTCTGTACTATTATAAAGGGGCATTTTATGTTTTGAACATACAAATACCCCTGTAATTTGATGGCTTCTGTGCCAGTACGGCTCTCCAAATCTTTCTATGTCTTCTTTAAAACATTCAGGACAAAATCTAAAATACTTATTTAGGGTAATGGAATTTGATATTAAACCTATCCTTATATAAGAAACAGCACCCTCACCGTTTCTCATTGTTTGAATTATTTTATCAGCCCGCTTTGGGGGAATAAATGCTGCAAGAAACGGAAATAAGGTATGCTTATAGATAAAGTATTCTGCTGTATACTTTGTATTTACAGGCATATTTCTGATTAACGCATCCAGTTGTGTAGGCAGTTCCATTGCTGCTATACAGTTCCTTGTTCCAAATAAATCCTCAAAATTGTGTATCTCTCTTATATTCCCGCTTCTTATGCAGTAGCGTGCCAGCGTACTGTATAAAAGTTCGTCTGGATAAGGTGTTGGAAAGAAGTTCATCATACCACCTCCCTGGAAAAAATATCATCCTCAAAACTTATAATATACCCAGATTCTTTTAAAACCTCATAAGCACTTTTATTATCCTTTTTCCCCTGTTCAACAACAGTCCGGATATCAAGTGGATTTGCCGTACTCTGTTTTTCCTTTCTTCCTTTTACCTTCCTTATTCCCTTTTTCTCTGTCCCTTCCTTTATTTCTTCATCTTTAAGCAGTGCCATCGCATCTTCCACCATGCCCTCTGCACTTACATCCTGATTTTTAGAAAACATGGTATCAATTATTTTCTGAGCCTTCTTAGCATCCATTCCTAAATCAACAAGTTTTAATAAGGCTTCCTTTTTCTCCTCCATGAGGTTTTCCTGCTTCATTTTGTTTTGCCTTTTCTTTATTTCCTTTGCCCGCAAATCCAGGTTAATAGATTCTTTGGTTCGGGTTAAAAAGTCATTGAAATCAATACCTGCCATGCAGATATCCTCGTATTTAGCAATTTCTCTGATGTTGCCAGTCTTTAAAGCAGTCAGCATTGGCTGTACTAATTTTAAGTTTTCCTTGGCCACCTTTCTAATAATATATGGAGTTATCTCTTCCTTTCCTGATGAAATGGCGTAGGCTTGAGTAATGGCATAGACTTTTTTTAATAAATCAGGTATCCCCTGTGTTTCTTCATATAAAATACTGCTTATTTCAGGAGTAAAGGGAGTTTCTTTCCTCGTCCACTGGTAGTGCCATATTGAACTTACTAATAAATCCCACACCTCATCTTTTTGAATCCTGTCGCATACCATATCGCCGCCAAGACCTGACCCTCTTCGTGCCTGTCTGAAATCCCCCTGAAGTACCTTAACTGCCTTTGGGGTTCCCACTAAAATAACTGGCACCCCTACATTATTTACAAGGTTTACAAAGAAATTCAGCATTTTTTCGCTTCCTCCCGATTTAGCCATGCTTAAATGCTGGATTTCATCTATCACTAATAAGCCTAAAGAGCAATTTCTTACTACCTGATTCATTACTGTCATCATTGCATCTGCTGTTGCCCTTGTTTTCATCATCTTTTGATAATAGTTGGTTCCCAACAGCCTGTCTATTTCTGAAAAAAATTCATACAGCAATCCCTTGATAGACCCGTCATGAGGACACTCTAATTTTACCCATACTACCTGATACGCTGAAAAAGGGATGCCTCTATACTCCGAATGAACAATAACTTGTGGATACATATTTAGTATACGCTTTAATGAAGATGTCTTCCCTAATCCTGATATGCCTATAAGAGTAAATCCAAAGGATGATGGATAAAATCCGTCATCATCCTTTGGATTTACAGGATTCGTTCCATAGTAGTCTCTGCAAAAGCCCTGAGCCAGTTTACTTTCAAACGGATTTCGGAAAACATACCCCTGACGCAGGGTACGTGATATCTTTCTTTCCAGTTCTATATTCATTGGTAAGGGCTGAAAGACTTGAAAGAGCCTGTCTACCATATAAATTCTGTAGTGGCTGTCCAACTTCCTTTCATTTTGGTGGTATTGAGGATAAAAAGCCAGTTTTTCTACCACTTTATGAGGAGAAAGAAGATTTGGAAGTGCTTCTATGAAAGGATTATCCTGATAATCTGGTATCACCTGTTCCTTATATTGTGCTTCTTCTGCCATGCTGCCATTAGGAATTATTATCTTCTTCACCCTTCAGCACCTCCTTCTGCCTTTTAAAAAGCAACTGCAGGGTATTCATCCCTTCTTCAAAATCTTCTTCATTAAATACGCTGCTGTCATAATCTCCTTCGTTATTTCCTAGTTTAAATGCTTCTTCCGCCCTTCTTGCTGTTTTTTCAATCTTCCTGTTTCCCCTTATGTTTTTTACCCTCTGCCTGTCGCTCTCTGCAGTACTTGTCTCTCTTTTATAATCTTCGTCAGCCTGTTTTACGATATCTTCTATTTCTGCAATCAGTTTTGTTTTTGCCTGTGCCACCGAATCTTTATTCTTCTCTTTCTGCATTCTTTCTACCGCTAACAAATACTCTATTTCCTCAATTGCTTTATCTTTATATCTGGTACTGCTCTCTATTAAAAAACATTTCTCATATTCTTTGGGATTATCGCCACAGACATAAATGCAGTTCATATTGCGTGGGTCGTAACTTATCTTTACTCTCCACCTTCCATTTGTCCGTGCATTTGCAAATACATCATTTTTTAGCATGTTCGAAGATGCATAATACATATCTTTATATTTTATTCCTTTTTCAGTAACTACCGCTGTATCAGAAGGCATAAGGGCCAACTTAACAATGTCCTCCGATATACTCCGCAGGGTTCCTCCCCTGTTTGCAATTCCCCAGTTCCAAAGTTCCAGTGGAATACAAGGAACATTATCTTCAATCATATCTTGGTCTCTTTTATAATAATCCAAGTGATAATGATTATTATGATATAAAACGCACTTTATCATGATTTGTGTAAATTGGTATATATCCAATTTTGCTTTTATCCTATAGTCCTTATCCCCGCGCTCCCTTCCATCTAAATTCACAACACCTGGTAAGAATGGCTTTATCCGTTCATTCGTAAGTCCAAAAAACCTTTCTACTGCTGATTTCAGGTCCGCCCGATAAGGAGGCGTATTCTGTACTTTTACATTAAGTGTATTTATAAGATTATCTATATTACCACCTTCAAGTTCACCACGGTCTGCAATTATAGTTTCTGGAAGATGGTGTACAGGCCAGTCATTTTCCTCTATTTCAATTCCATACTGTTTACAAAACTCTACTTTATTAATACTTGTGTTTAATAATGCCATCATTGCTCCTACATAACTCCCGGTTTCTAAACCTATATATAAACCACAAATTAAACGAGAGAATTTATCTATCACAGCATAAATTGCAGGTCTACCTATTATCCAGTTCCTGTTGAATCTTGAAACCAAGTACACATCTCCTACCTGGCAGTCTATTTCAAAAGTTCCAGGCTGTATTACTCCGCTTAAAGCGCTGCCCGTTATGGCCCTGTACTGCTTTAAAAATTTCTTGTTGTTATAGCGGCTGGTTATCTCTTTTTTTATATTACGCTCCTTCTCAAACCAATATCTGAACTGGCCAAAACTCGGAATCTCTGATTGAGGTTTTATGACAGGTATCTTTACGCCGTTTTCTTCTTTAAAGCCGTCTGAAAAATACTCTTTTCTCATCAGTTCATATGTCAGCGTAAGAGAGTTTTTCGCTGTAGTGTAGTAGTATTTATTTATAGCGATACGAAAAATTCTTTTAATATCCTCTGTTATATTTACCCCTTCTCCATTTATGTCCTGATACTTCCTTGGCCTGCCCCTTTTGGCATTTCCAGCCTTTCTCTCTTTACCTTTTCCCCCGCAGTTTTTATAGTCTGGTATTAAGGCATTAGGTGTTTTCCCTCTTTTCCAGTACCGCTTAAGATACTCAAATACCCACAATTCGCTTATATTATAGGATGCAGAAGCCTCACGAACTGCCTTCCTCCTGAAATGAGACTCAAAAATATCTGGTTCGCAAGCCACCATATCCTTAATCACTTTCCAAGCATTGTCCCTCATCTTTTTATGTTTTTCTGGAATATCTTCTTCTTTTAATATAACTGCAAGCGTGTCATCTTTTTTAATGACTGCCCTTCCATCTATCAGTGCACTATCTATGTCTGCAGTACTGCGCAGATATGGGGCGCTGTTTTTGTTAACATCAATAACATACACTAATTCTTCATCCATCCAAAGTACTCTTTCTATGCTGGTACTTTCATTTTCATCCTTCCATTCGATTAGCGAATTAACTGTATATTTTAACAACCTCATGCCCTCCTTTACCGCTTGTTTCAGGCAGGCGCAGTGAAGAACCGCTCTCATTGAGATTGATTGGCTTATCCATATCGAGGGCTATCTTTTTTCCCGCAATTAGATGCTTAAACAGCAGTAACCCTGCCCCTGCATCCAAGGAATAGTCCTTTTCAAATTCTGATATAATTTCCCTGATATTCTGCTGATTATCTATAAGCCTATATAAAAGTCCATCTAGCAAATCATCAAACTCATCCCTGGAAAGCCCGTTGCAGCCATCGGAAGTCATCGCAGAATGAATCCATTCGATGTTTTTTGCCCTGGTGTCGTTGATGTCCTTATTTGTCACAATACCCCAGTTAATTCCTTTAGCAGTCCAGTATCTTCTTTCAATCTCCAGTTTTTCAATTGTAGTCTTTTTTGATAATTCCGATGCATATTTTATGCTTCTTGCAGCGAAATTCTTTTGTCCGTCAGGATTTAACAGCGTAATTAAAAATGTTGTAGTTAATATATAGGGTTCTTTTGTTTTCTTATCTATAAACTTATCCAGTTTTAAATCTGCCGTATCTTCCAGTACTGTTTCCAAGTCTAAAAGCGGATAATGTTCCCTAATATCTACTACCTTCTCTTCCCAGTCTAATAGATAAAAGTATTTCAATTGAGAATCAGAGAAGAAGTGGTGTATTCGCTGTGTAGTCCATCCAAATATCCTTGTTGCTCTTCCCATCGAAGGATAATCTTGTATAGTAAGCCATGGCTTATATTCCTTCCCTTCTCCCTGCCCCCTTCCTTCTTTTATCCATCTGCTTAATTTATTTGTATCCCAACTCGTATTTCTTTTAGCCATGCAAGCACCTCCGTAAGTTAGAGTTTAGAAATAAAAAATGCCACTGACTCCAGGACACCTTTTATTAGATGTCTGTGTCAATGGCATTAAATCCATTTATACTGTGTACTTTATTTTACCATACAACAACTTTATTTTAAACGTAAAAATATAACTTGAAATAATATATGCTATTTGGATAAATTCTGTATTATCTTAATATAAGGAGGTATTCAAAATGAGGCCTAGTGTTTTTAAAACTGTGAAATTGCTTATCTTTGGAAACATATTTTTAATACCTTTTTCTATAGTCGTAAAAAATATAGCCATTCGTTTTATTATCGGCTCATTATCAGGAATTTCATATATTGTGATTTTATCCTTTATCACCAAAACAGAGGCTATATTCAAAAAGAATGAATTAAAGTAACGTAAAAAGGCATTGGTAGGATTCCATTCCTAACAAAGCCTTTTATATTTTAATTGGAGGTATATCATTATTTATTAATTTAACAATTTTTTATGAAATTCCAGTATGCATCTAATTCTTCACTATCTAACTTGCCGTAAATATCCTCCATCTGTTCAAAGAACTCTTTGTATACCTTTAGAAAACGAAAATTTATCTTAGTTTTCAAATGTATTAAAGTATAGTTGCAAAATACTATGTCCCTAAGCACTAGAAACTCCGATAAACTTACTGATAATATAACTTCCTTCATACCATATGGTTCAGCCGATAAAATAAATAATTTTGTCATTATCATCTCTGTATTATTTATATTTTCACGTACTGCAAAATTATTTATAATTCCCTTTTAATCATTTAATATATCATAGTGCCTACTTACTTGTTGCGATAAAATCAGTAACAGTTTCTTTGTAATCTTAATCTCGATATCATTCTCACTAAATTTCTTATAAATTTCTTCAGATTTTCATAACATATTAAAAGCCCTCCTTATAATATAAAACTTAATTTAAAAAATTTAAAATAATATAAGGAGAGCCCCACTCTTTTTCAAGTTTTTATTTTTTTACTATCCTATTGTCATTAAGTATTGCCCATATATAAGCAGGTCCTCTTACTAAGTCATTAATTCTGCCAGGACCTTCAACAGGCATTATATTAAAAACCTTTTTGATGTCATTTTTAGATAATATATAATTGGTTCTATTCGTTACTATACCATTATTTATCACACTATATATAAACTCTTTTCCCGTCTTTGTTTTAAAGATTTGTCCTTCATTAGAAACAATTCTATTCCATATTTCATCAAATGAAATAATTTCCATAGTAAATCTCCTAACAATTTACCTTATTTTTTCGATAAATCCTTCAAGCAGTTCAATAATCTCTTTAAGTTTTCCTTCCTTTAATACTGCCAAATCGTTATTCCTAATTATGTACTGAAAAAGATTGTTTCCTTCTATATAAAACTTCTTAATATTTGCAATAATTTCATCTCTAACTTTAAGGTAATTATCAATCTTGTAATGGTTAGTGCACTCACATGATTCTGATAATTTCAACCATCTAGTCTTCAATGATTCTTCCTTTTTTTCCCTATCCCTCTCTTTCGCATCAGGGAATCCTTCTAAAAATCTTTTAGGTTGGAAACAACTTTCGAAATTATTCTTTTGATTTTTACCATTCATCGCTTCTTCCAACTGCTTCCTATACTGACATTCGTAACACTTTATTGCATACTCAAGTTCTATATTATCAGATGCAAATTCTGATAAAAATTTATTTTCAACAAAGTAATATTCAATTGAATGTTCATTTAAAACATAAATACTTTCTTTTAACTTTTCTTTTTTATATTCTAATTCTTTTTCTTCAAGGTTTGCATATTGAGGTTCATTTAATAACGTAAAGGCAACTTCCTCATATAGATTATCCTTTAATACCTCAGGTTTCTTTATATCTGCATCCCTTAAAATTAGCACAGGAACACTAAAGTTAGTGTTTATTAGCAGTTCAGCATTAGCATAAAACTTTAAATTTTCACACGAGTGTGCTTGTATAATATTTATTTTATCAATTATGCTTTCGTCTATTTTTCTAATTAATTCACTTATAACTTCTATATCATCTTTACCCTCTACAAAGATAATTCCCTTGCTATATAAAATATCGTCAGGCTTTATACCTAATTCATCTATTACTCTTTTCGGGCTTATTGGCAGTACTTTAGCCTCTCCGTTATTTTTTTCTACGATTTTTACGTTATTACTTGCTAATTTACTTACCGTTATTGGTGAGTGTGATGTAAAAATAACTTGGTTCTTTTCTGAAATCTTTAATAAAGTATCTATCATTCTTCTTTGAAGTTTAGGATGTAGGTAAACTTCTGGTTCTTCAATGAGTAAAATATACTGTGTATTTGACTGTGAAATTTGTACATATGTCTCAAGTATTGATAGTATTACCATACTCTGATAACCTGTCCCACAATTAAGTATATCATTCATTATTCCAGTAGTTGTATCTATAATAGTAGTAGTATATTGAGTCCCTTTAGATATATTAACAGAAGCATCTATAACTATTTTAAAATCTTTGCTACCAATTGCATCATTATAATAAGAAGTAATAGTTTCTGCTAAAGCATTGCATCTTTTTTTAGTTTCTTCAGATAATACATGATTTAATTCACTATATGTAAGAGGCTTATCATTTAAAATAATATCTGTTTTAGATTCATCATCTAACATCTGTATTAAATCTTTTAAATATGAATTATTTCCTGCTGTACTTTCATTTTTAGGGTCACGCAAAGCAGGTATTACTTTGATTTGAGGAAGTATTTTCTTTAAATCTGCTTCTTTTAATTCTTCATCATTTTTATTGTAATATTTTTTACTGATACTACTGCCTTTTTTAGCGACCATTTTTATATAGAGTTCTTCGTTATCTATTCCATATTTCTCTACCGCTTCATTTAACTCTTTTGTTTTAATTTCTATTAATTTCTCTTTCTGTTTCTCATACTTTTTTAAGTTAGCATCTGTATTTTCTTTAATGTATAAATCATACGCCTCATTTATCTTCTCATTTTGTTTGTCTATTTTATCCTTATAAATATTCGCCTCTAAATAGGATTCATCAACATTTTTAAACCATAATTCTATTACTATATCTTCCTTAGTACCTTTATGAAAATCTTCACCTGAAATTCCTTTTTTACTGGTTGGGAAAAATGCTTGTATTGAATCTAAAATTGCTGATTTCCCCGTATTATTTTGACCTATAAAAGCAAAAATATCTTCTTTTAAATCAATATCTCCTGAATCTAAAAAAGATTTGTAATTTTTAATATGCAATTTACTTATGTACATACTTATCCCCCTTTACCCCTTAAGATACAACTTGTTATAATTCATTATTTTACTTAAAGTATATTCCATATTTCCATATATTTCAACAAAACCTGTCAACAAAACCAGGATTTTGTGGAGAATACAATTAAAATCAAGTGCCATTTTATCTTAATTTGAGGTAATAAGCCCTTAAAAATTGTCCACAAAACTTTTTAGCCTTACTTTTAAACTTGAAATCTACCTGGTATATAAACTTGAATTTCACCCTACGTGTCCTTAAAATCATAGTAAAATTTATGGAAGGGAGTTTAGTCATGGATACTAAGGAATATTATTTGGATGATTTTGTAGATTATTTAAATAAAAACGATAAATCAAGTGGCACAATATCAACTTATACTACCAATATCAATGACTTTATAAAATACTACACCGAGTCATATGGTGAAAAATTTATCCCAGGAAATGTAATCATGATGGACTTACAAGACTACCGGAATTATCTTTTGAATATCAAACGGCAAAAAGCATCTACCATAAATAATAAAATTGCAGCACTAAAAGAATATTTTTACTTTCTTCAAAGCAATGGCATTATTAAAAACAACCCTGCTGAAAATTTAAAGAAGATACGTACAAATAAACCTACCGCTCCAAAGGGTTTTTCTGACTCAGATTTTAGAAAAATCAAAAGATATGTGTATAGAAGTCAGAAAAATTTATGGATAGTAGTTTTTGAGTTGTTATCTAAAACTGGAGTCAGGGTAAGTGAACTTATAAATATCCGCCTTGCTGATATAACCATAAATGAACGTTCTGGAAATCTAAGAGTTATAGGTAAAAATCAAAAAGAAAGGAATATTCCTCTTCATTTAGATGTCAGAAAGGCTATAATTTCATACATGGAAGATAGAGATAGAATGTCCATATCCTCTGATTATCTTTTAATAAGCGAAAGAAAACGCCCTTTTACGCGCTCTGGAATCTTTAAAATACTAAAACGCTGGGCAAATGATACCAATATTAAAATTCATCCTCATATGTTCAGACATCACTTTGCAATTCAAATTCTAAATACACCTAATGCTGATATTAATACTGTACAGTTCTCTATAGCCCCCTAACCAACTTGGAGAAAATCTTTGTATATGATAGTATAAAAACAGGGGGTTAACTTAAATGACAAGAAAACAATACACAGAAGA
>JALHJR010000006.1:0-105490 GCA_022840405.1 Tepidanaerobacter acetatoxydans | reverse complement strand
AGAGATAAAGAGCAATGAACATATACTAAAAATAGAAACCATCGGCAAAATACATCAAATAGTAGTGAAGGATAATCTTGATGCGGTAATAGATGCGATTAAAAAATGCAATCCGATTTTATTAGAAACGATAGATATGTCTCTTGAAGAGATTTTTATATACAAGATGGGAGTTGAAGGCTATGACTTTACAGACATTGCCATTTAATAAGGCTTTGCTGAAAAAGGACTGGAAAATGACTAAATGGCTGTGCTTTGCTGTGGCAGGCATATTGTTTTTTACGATGACTTTAGGTGTAATAAATACATACAGCAATTATCAAAGGACAATTCAAGAAATGGAAAAACACCCGGAGTGGTACTTGGGTTTCGATGAAGATGAATACAAATCCGAGTTAAAGAATCTATTGCAAGATAAATTTAAGCAGCTGTCAGGTATGGAAGCGGTGTTAGTAATATTTACACCCATGGCAGCTGCGGCGCTTCTATTTGGAGAGGAAAAGCGAAAAAAGACATTCGAAATACTTGCGACTATGCCCTTTAGCCGCACAGAAATCTTTTTTAATAAAGCTGTAATAGCTTTTGTAAATGTTATTTTGCCTTTTTTAGTAAATGCGGTGATAATGGCAGCGGCTTTATGGTTTTCCAAGGGCTTAAGGGATTTTTACTCGGCAGGTATGGTAATGTCCTGGCTTGGAGCAGATGCCTTTAGATTATTTGTTATATTAAGCTTCTCACTGCTTTTTGCAAGTTTGACAGGAACGTCAATATCCCAGTTGGTTTTGACTATCATATTTTTCATATTCCCAATAGGTTTTACAGGATTGCTGTATATGAACATGGCGATGTGGGGGTATCGTATAGCTGTAATTGACGAGTTTTTAAATATTTTTGGGTCATATACCATGCCGGGGATATTAAGCAACGTTAAAGAGGTGCCTATTGCATTTCACCTTATATCTGCAATAGTAATGCTTACTGCAGCAAAACTATTGTTTGACCGCAATAAATTGGAGAGAAGTGGCGAAACTCTGGAATTTGAGGCAATAGAAACATTTTTCAAGTTGGGAGTGGCAGTGTGTACCTCTATGCTCGTTGGAGTAATAGTCACCGGATGTGTAGGAGGCTTTATATATTTCTCAAGTAATGTTCCCAGGATATTTACAATAATTGGCTATGTCATAGGAATTTTTTTGGGATGGTTTATAGCAAGTTACAGCATAAAGACAAACCGGGCAAAGGTATAAAAAATAATGTGGTCAGATACTTATTTTTCAGACGTGGATCTTGGGAATATGCTGCTTAATAATTTGTGTTTACTTTTAATAACTAAAGCAGTATAATGAAATGGAAAATGTTACTATTTATAAAGCCTATGTGGGGAATGTGCCACATGGGCTAATTTTAAGGGTTATGCAGTTGGTGTATATAATAGAAGTTATTTTTAAAAAAGGAGGATTTTGATGAACAAGCGAAAAAAAATTTTAATTATTGCAGTTATATTGCTGATAGGTGTTGCTTTTTTTATTATCCGAGCAAAGTACCAGCCAAATACTGCTATGGCATTACCTACTGTAAAAGCAATCAAAGGTGATATTTCATCAAAGATTACCGCACTTGGAAATGTGGAAACGAGACAAAAGCAGGAAGTGTATTCCGGTATTCAAGGTGTGGTTGAATATATAGCCGAAGAAGGTCAACAAGTAAAAAAGGGTGATGTTGTTCTAAAAATTGATGATGGAGAGTTGAAGCTAGAGTTAGAACAAGCACAAAGTAAAGTAAAGCAACAAAATGTCGAACTTTCAAGGCTTTTGAGCGGTCCAAGACCCGAAGAGTTAAAAAAAGCTAGGATAAAATATCAGGAAGCCTTAACTTCTTATGAAGCAACATTAGATGACTATGAGAAAAACCAAGGACTTTTTAATGAGGGAGCCATTTCTGAAAATGAATACATAAATATTAAAAGAGAATTAGATGTTAAAAAGAATCAGCTAGCTATTATGGAAGTGGAGCTAAGTATATTAGAAAATCCTGATGAACATGAAATTGCATTAAAACAAGCAGCATTGGAAGAAGCTGAAAAAAGTCTGGCGAATATTACAAAAAAACTTGATAAAACAATAATTTTGGCAGAATTTGACGGAATAGTAATAAAGCAAGAAATAAAGCAGGGGATGACCGTATCATCGGGCAATTTATTATTGAGTATAGGAAGTCCTAACGACTTACAGGTTGATATTGGAGTAAATGAGTATGATGCATCTAATATAAAGGTTGGGCAAAAGGCGATTATAACAGGTGATGGTTTTGGTGACAAGATATATAAAGGTGAAGTTGTGAAAATTGCACCTTCGGCTTCAACCATACAAACAAGCAGAGGTAATGAAACTACCGTAAAGGCTACAATAAAAGTAAATGATCCTGACGAAAATATAAAGCCCGGTTTTTCAACTACCGCAGAGATTACGATAGAAGATAAGCAGGGTGCAGTTTTACTGCCGCTAGAATGTGTAATATCAGGGGAAAAAGGCAAAAAGGTTATGCTGGTAAAAGATGGTGCTATTTCTGAAAGGGAAGTAAAGACGGGAATCGAGAATGAGTTATACACAGAGATAACATACGGCATCAGTGAAGGCGATGAAGTTCTTCAAAATCCCTCCGCAAATAGCTCTTTTGAAGGTGATGCTTAATGATACTGATTGAGAATATGGCAAAAGTTTATAGAAACGGCGAAAATAAAGTTAGTGCATTAAGAGATGTGAATCTGCATGTAAAAAAAGGAGAATTTGTGGCTATAATGGGACCGTCAGGCTCAGGAAAATCCACGCTTATGAATATACTCGGTTGTCTTGACAAGCCTACATCAGGAGAATATTACTTAGATGGGAAATCTATAGCTCAGCTAAATAGCCGTCAATTAGCCCATATCAGAAATAAAAAGATTGGATTTGTATTTCAAAACTTTAACTTGCTTCCTAGGATAAATTCTCTCAGGAATGTGGAGATACCTATGATATATGCCAGAGTTGCACCTAATGAGAGGAGAAAAAAAGCGATGGAAGCGTTAAAATCTGTAGGACTAGAGGATAGATGGCACCATAAATCTAATGAACTTTCAGGTGGGCAGAAACAGAGAGTTGCTATAGCTAGGGCTTTAGTCAATTCTCCAGAGATTATATTGGCTGATGAACCTACTGGCAATCTTGATAGTAAGTCCGGTGCTGAGATTATGGATATATTTGCTGACTTGCATATGAAAGGAACGACAATTGTATTGGTAACACATGAAAATGAAATAGCCAGATATGCCCAGAAAGTTGTAATCTTTCGAGATGGCAGAAAGGTGGAGGAGCTATCCAGTGAACTTCTTTGAAAGTATTGTAATTGCGTGGGAAAGCATTATTGCCAATAAAATGCGCTCTCTTCTCACAATGTTGGGTATTATTATAGGTGTTTCTTCGGTAATCACTATTTCAGCATTAGGTCAAGGAGGCCAGTTTGCCATCAGCAAAGAAATGGATGCTTTTGGTGCTAATAGCTTTGGAGTCTATTATAAATATAACCCTGATAACCCAATGACTCAAGCTGATTTCTTTACCATTCAAGATGTAAAGGTTATAAAGGACATATCACCGGTGGTTGAAAATATTGCGCCGGTAAGTTGGGACTCGGCAAACGTTCGGTTAAAAGGCAAACAAATCGGTGTACAAATAGCGGCGACCACCTCAGATTATATAAAAATAGCAAATCTAAAGTTGGATGCAGGCAGATTTCTCAATCATGAAGATGATAATGGCAAAAAACGTGTAGCAGTTATTAGTGAGTCATTGGCAAAAGAATTATTCAATTCATCTGGAGCCGTTGGTGAAAAAATGATGGTAGAAAACCAACCTTTTAAAGTAATTGGTGTACTAAGACGAGAAGAAACCATTTTTTCTGGTCAGGACAACAAATTAATGTATATACCTATTTCTACATATTTTTCTATCAGTGGTTCAGATTGGGTAGATAATATTGAGGGCAAAGCGATATCCCAAGCTGACGTGGATACAGCCATTGAACACTCTCTAAGTATTTTGCATCGACGTCATCATAATACAGATAAATATCAAGCATGGAATTCCCAAAAAGAAATAGATAGTGTAAATAAAGTAACCGGTATTATAACTATAATAATCAGTGCTATTGCCGGCATATCTTTATTGGTCGGTGGGATAGGCATTATGAATATAATGTTAGTGTCGGTTACTGAAAGGACTCGCGAAATCGGCATTAGAAAAGCATTAGGTGCACAAGAAACTGACATAATGATGCAGTTCTTAATAGAGTCTTTAGTCCTTTCTTTCTTTGGCGGTATCATAGGAATGCTTTTAGGCTTTGGTGTTTCTAAAATAATAGCTGGATTCATAAAATTGCCTACGGTTTTATCATGGCAAATGATAGCTCTTGCGTTTACTTTTTCAGCGGGAGTTGGTGTGTGTTTCGGACTTTATCCTGCACGGAAGGCCGCGCTTCATGATCCCATCGATGCACTAAGATATGAATAATCAATTTTAATTGATTGTGGTCAGACACTTACTTATATACTTATTAAAAAGTCGAGGGAGATTTCTCATCGGCTTTTTTTTAGGTTAAAATCTATGATATAATAGCAAAAGAATTACATATAAATAACTGCTATCGACAGAATAAATATTACATATAATTAATCCTCAGGAGGGGTACATATGGGAAATACAAGAGAAACGGTAGTAATCCTTGATTTTGGTGGTAAATATGCCCAAATGGTGGCACGGCGAGTTAGGGAAGCTCAAGTTTATTGTGAATTATTGTCTTATAAAACCACGTGGGAAGAGATTTTGAAGAGGCAGCCAAAAGCAATAATTTTATCAGGCGGCCCATCAAGTATTTTCACTGATAATGCACCGGCTTGCGATGAAAGAGTATTTAATGCTGATGTGCCCGTTCTTGCCATAGGTTACGGTATGCAGCTCATGATTAAGAGTTTGGGCAAGGATATAAAACCAGGTAGCAAGCGTGAAATCGGCCTCGCAGACCTTTTGGTGGATATCGATAAAGGTCTATTACAGGGTCTGAATAGAAAAATAACAGTTTTTATGGACAGTGGCGATTTACCGGCTTCTCTACCTGAGGGGTTTGAAGTACTTGCTCATACTCAAAAGACTCCTTTTGCAGCGATAGGGAACGGTAAAAACCTTTATGGTGTGCAATTTCACCCGGAGGAAAGCCGTACACAGTGCGGCCGTGAAATATTAAATAATTTTTTATTTGGGATTGCAGGATGCAGTGGAACTTGGTCAACAAAGGCTTTTATACAAGAGCAGATAAAGCTTATAAAAGATAAGGTGGCAGATAAAAAGGCGATATGTGCTTTAAGCGGAGGCGTGGATTCATCGGTTGCGGCTCTCTTAGTGCATAAGGCAATAGGAGATAATTTAACATGTATTTTTGTGGATCATGGTCTGCTTCGAAAGAATGAGGCTGAAAATGTTATAAAAACCTTTAAAGATAAATTTCACATGAACCTGATAGCAGTAGATACATCTAAGCGATTTTTAAGTAAGCTAAAAGGTGTTACAGATCCGGAAGAAAAGCGCAAAATAATAGGTGAGGAATTTATTAGGGTATTTGAAGAAGAAGCGGCTAAACTTGGTAGAGTCAATTTTTTGGTTCAAGGCACAGTATACCCTGATGTAATTGAAAGCGTAAATCCCATAGGTGGAGCGGTTAAAAGTCATCACAATGTTGGAGGACTTCCTGAAGACTTGGAGTTTGAATTAATAGAGCCACTTAGGGAATTGTTTAAGGATGAAGTAAGAAAAATCGGTCTTGAGTTAGGCCTTCCTGAAGAACTCGTATACCGCCAACCATTTCCCGGTCCCGGCCTTGCTGTAAGGGTTCTTGGAGAGGTTACAGTGGATAAGCTTAGCATATTGAGAGAAGCTGACTTTATTGTAACTGATGAAATTAAAAAAGCAGGACTTTATAAAGAGTTATGGCAGGCATTTGCCATTCTTCCAAATATTCAAAGTGTTGGAGTCACGGCGGATAAACGCACATATACACACACCATTGCCGTAAGGGCTATTGTGAGCGAAGACGGAATGACAGGTGAATGGGCAAGACTTCCCCATGATTTATTGGATAGTATTTCTACCAGGATTACAAGTGAAGTGGAAGGTGTCAACCGTGTAGTTTACGATATAACGCCAAAGCCTCCTTCAACTATCGAGTGGGAATAGACGTTAAAATGCCTCTGAACCCAGTAAAATAAAGGGTTTCAGAGGCTTAATTTTTATCCGTGGTAGCAATTTGGAAGCATTATTCTGAAATACCCGGATTTTCGCCTGTTTTTTGGAAAATTTTAGGGGTAAATAGTTCGTTCAGTTTACTGGAAACTTCCCCGTGCTTATTGGGGTATAAATGGGCGTATATTTCCAGAGTGGTCTCCACATTCTCATGGCCAAGACGCTCTGATATAAGCAGCGGAGAAAAACCCAGTTCAATCAATAACGATGCGTGGGAATGGCGGATGTCATGAACACGTATCTTTTTTACCCCTGATTTCTTGCACCCGCGGTCCATTTCGCTTTGAAGGTAGTGCTTTGTATATTCAAAAAGGCGGTCCGAAGGCTCGTAGTCTACCAGGCGGCCGGCGTAATCCTTCAGGATATCCAGGAGAAAATCCGGCACAGTTATTACCCGGCGGCTCTTTGGAGTTTTTGGAGGAGAGATCACATCTTCTCTGCTGATCCTGGCGTAGCTCTTTGTTATGCTTATCGTTTTAGCTTCGAAATTTATATCATTCAGAGTAAGGGCCAGGAGCTCTCCGGAGCGCATACCGGTCCAGAATAAGGTGTTAAAAATAGCATATGACGCAGGCTTATCTGAAACAGCTTCAATAAAAAGCTGGAATTCATCCTTTGTCCAGAACTGCATAGCCTCGGCGTTCTTTTTACCGATGGATCCTGCGACAGCTGCAGGATTGGTACTCAGTCCATAATAGCGCTTGGCAAAATTGAAAATGGCCGACAGCTGGTTATTTATCGTTTTAAGATATGTTGGAGAATACTCGGCATCATCATCCAGGAGCTCATTCTGCCATTTGCGCACTGTAGCGGCTGTTATAGCATTGACAGGTAAATCTTTAAAAGTTGGAAGTATTTTTGACTCAATGAGGTACTTCTTACTTTCGTATGTCGTGGAGCGGAGCCGCGATTTACAATCTTCCATGTAAAGCTCCACCATAGAGCCGAAGCTCATATCACAGCTGCCACTTTGCTTTTTTAGAAAGTCTCGCTCGTACTGGACAGCTTCAGATCTCTTCTGAAAGCCTCTCTTCTTGTGCTGACGCACAACGCCGGCCCAGTCTTTGTAGCGGAACCAGACATACCACGTTTTTCTCTCTTCATCTTTGTAAACCGGCAACAAACCGCCTCCTTTCCGAAAAAGTCAGTAGCATATCATCACGTCAATTCTAATCAAGCCGATTGAGAGGGGGACCCTTCAAATACTGCCCTATTCCTCAAAACATAGTCTCTCATCCACCAATCGAATGCGACCAGGAAGACACCAATCACACCTCCCAGGACAAGGTTTACGATTGCGAAAGCAATTAACCAATTGCGCCGGCTGTCATACCAGGGCACGATCGCAGGATTGCCAGCGTATATGCTCTTTACAGATCGCAGCCTCATAATCGCATTGATGATATTCCATACACCGGCAGCTGCAGTCCACACAAGGGCCAGCTGCACTGCCCCAATTATCAACCAAAGGATACCTGATATTGTTTCGTACTTTCTTATGCGGTCGGCCACTCGCTCCTCTGCAGATGGGGCTGTAGCTGCTTTGAACTGTTTACGGGAAATTCCTGGAGGCATTATCCGGATCCGAGCACCGCAAGCAGGGCATTCGACAGTAAACCCAGAACCCGCTGTGGGCTCTTCTGTAACAAATCGATTGCCACATGCGCAATTTACATTTATAGAAGCCATAGCTTCTCCTCCCTTCTTAAAATCCCAGCTGCTTAAGGCCGGGACTATTTTAATTAGATTTATATATTAACTCTCTTTTCATGCTCTGTAACGGAGTTAATAAGCTTTTCCAATGCTTCGATTACTTTTGCTTGCTGCAAACGCGAAAGCAATCTACTTACGATTTTTACCATTTCAGAAGGAGTACGAGAACTGCCATCTGGTGAGGGGGAGCTGCCGGCTTCGTTTATTTTCTGGTTTAGTTCATAGCTTATAATATCAACACTTTCCGAGCTTTCTCCATGTTTCAAGGAATATATATAAGTCATTACTTCAAGCAGAAAGTTCTCGAAGTTTGGATCCGAGAGCAACAAGTCAAGGGTAGGCAGAAGCTCAGGCGAAACAGACTTCAAAAAAGAGATTGCCTTATCAGATAAGGGGAGTTCAAATTTATTTGCTATTGCCTGATTTTCTACTGAACGATAGTCAGATCTACCCAGGAGATAGTCAGCAGTAACACCAAAAAAATCTGCAGCTTTGATAATAAAAGAAGCATCAGGTTGGCGCTCACCCCTTTCATAATATCCAAGAGCGGAGCGGGAAACATTCAAACTTTTTGCAGCCATTTCTTGTGATATTCCCATTTCTTCACGAAGCTTTAGGAGTATTTTATCTATCATTGACATCCTCCGTTCTGTGTGTAAACGTGCCTTAATGTGTTCAGTATAATATAACATGACACTTTTGTCAACAAAATTCTGTTGACTAAAGACAAGCAGTGTGATAATATGTGCTTATAAATGTGGCATTATTAAAGTAAAGGAGGTCTAAATGTCATGATTGTGGCGAACACAAAATTATTAAAGACGGAGAGGGTAAAGCGCGGATTGAGCAAAACCGATCTGGCGAAAAAGCTTGGAGTAAATCATTCTGTTATTGTTCGGGTAGAACAGGCAAAAGGGACAAGCCCGAGAACAGCTAAAGCAATATGTGATTTCTTTAACCTGCCATTTGAAGAGCTGTTCACTATTGTAGAGCAGCCAAGCGGGAGGTAGGGAAATGGACAGCATATTAATAGCTCCAGGATTGGAGGTGCAAGCATGGCTCGACCTCAAAAAGAAGGATTAGATTACTTCCCTCTCGATGTGGATATGGATCAGGACGACAAAATAGCCCTTATTGAAGCAAGATACGGATTAGTAGGCTTTGGAGTAGTGATCAGGCTGTTCATGAAGATTTATAAAAACAGTTACTTTTATGAATGGACAGAGAAAGAACAGTTACTATTTGCAAGGCGGGTTAATGTAGACATTAACGTAATTAATGAAATCATAAACGATTGCTTAAAATGGGGCATCTTTGATGAATCCATATATGAAAAGCATAAAGTATTGACTTCACGCGGTATACAAAGGCGATATTTGAAGGCAGCAGACAGAAGACAAAGAGTTCAAATTAACTCAACATACTTGCTTTTAGATGATGAGGAAGTTAATGCATACAAGAACTTAGTTATTGTCAACAATAATGACCATTCAAGTAATGATAATGTGAACATTAATCCCCAAAGTAAAGTAAAGAAAAGTAAAGTAAAGAACACTAAAGTAGAGAATACAGTAATTACTTCGACTGACGCTGATTATAGCCCAGAACCAAATGATATTCAATCAGGCGAGAGCCTAACGGTTGAAGGGGTAAAAGTGGCCGGAACGGCAGCAGGAAAAGAAACCTGTGAACAGCCCTCCAAGACCCTGATTGAAAAAAGGTTTGATGAATTCTGGGCTGCTTACCCAAAGAAGGTAGGCAAAAAGGCAGCATGGAACGCCTGGCGAAAGGTCAAGCCAGACACAGAACTGTTTGACAAAATCATGACGGCCATAGGCAGAGCCAAAACAACGGAGCAGTGGCAGAGAGAAAATGGCAGATTTATACCAAACCCAAAAACCTGGTTGAACGAGGGAAGATGGGATGATGAATACGAGGAGGGACCGACGAATGGACTCAATAGCAAGCATTTTGACGGGCATAACCAGCAACCAGCGCCCAGCTCGCCGGGATCTGAAAGTAAGAGAGATGCACTTAGAAACTTCAAGAGAGCAGAAGATATTGATTTTTACTCACGATCAATAAATAAGGGGAAATAAGACAATGGTTGTTAACAAGCAAAAATAAAAACGAGAGCATTTAGAACAGCTCCCGCTCCGTTTAGCCAAATATTAGCATATTTTTTTAATATTTTATCACGGAGAGGGGGAAGTTTCAAGTGACAAATGAAGAGTTGGCAACCATGGCTGCCCAGGGAGATATTGAAAGCTTGAATAAATTATATTTTGCGGTAAGACCTCTACTTTACAAGCTGATAGAACACTATTTCCCCCTTTGCAAAAAAAGTTTAGTTGAACCAGAAGATTTGTTGCAGTGTGGCTATTTTGTTGTTATTGAAGCGGTGAAATATTTTACACCTGAAAAAGGCTTAAAGTTTACCTCTTATTTGGGATATTGCGTGCAAAATGTTTGTCTTGAGGAATTAGGGTTCAGAAAAAAACAGGTAGAAACTATTTCACTTGAGACACCATTGTCAGATGATGAATCGTTAACTTTGGGAGATACGATAGAGGATCCTACTGCAGATACATACAGCTATTGTGAACTAAATGATATGCAAATAATAGTCAGACAAGAAATAGAAAGGCTTCCTTCCCGGGAGCAGTGTGTGATATATGGCATTTTCTATTATGAAAAGACAATAGAGACACTTGCCCAGGAGTTAGGATGGGAACGCGGATCAGTTATTTCAGCGAGAGATGCTGCTTTTAACCAATTACGACGCTCAAAGGCTATAAGAGAATTAAGAAAGGCCTATAACTGGAACAATAAACAGCCAAGCTACCTTGATCCGGAAAAATTAATAGTTCTATTGGGGGATAGCGGGCTTGAACCTATATAAGAAAAAGGAGGGGGATCATGGAGGTTAATGTCCAAGAATTCATTGAGCTTGAAGATTGTTCAATACTGGCTATAAAGAATCGTTATAAAGCTGTCAGGCGAGCTTTGAATCGATTTAAATATAAAAAATCAAGCCCCGAAGAGAGGGAAATCCTTGTGGAGGCAATGCAGAAATATAAGAGCTTAGCCATAAGAGAAGAAAAGGCCAGAATTTACAATGTGTTGTTATATTACTATTTTTCAAGTAGTCCTTTGACAGATAAACAATTGATGAAATTATTTAACATTGACCGAAGGACCGTATATAAGGACATAGACAGGGGCGTAAAGGACCTGACGGTAATTTTATATGGTATCGGCGGGATAGAGTTGCTCCCTGAAGAGGAAAGTCCGGCTTTTATAAAAGCTAAACTCCAGGAGGCAATTACAAAAAAATTAAATGAAGAATTTGGAAGGGGGTGAAAATAATGTTTTATCCTACTGCAGAGTTTAGAAATGAGGAAAGAGCTAAGTACATCGAAAAGCAAAAACAACGCCGGGAGCTACAGCGGCAGCAAGAGGAAAGGATAGCTGCAGCAAGAAAGACGGCTGAAAAGGCACCACATGAGACGGCCATGGACAAGCTGAAAGAAACCAAAAAGCTGGTTAATAGTATTCAGATAGGCAGTCCTATGAACGAAGAATACATAACCGCTGCACTAAAGCGAATATGCGACATTTTGGACTTTTGCTTGACTGAAATCAGGCCAGAAAACAGCTCGGAGGAATAGTCCGGGAAGCTATAATCAGAAAGGAGGGATAACGTGAAAAGCGGAAAGTCAAAGGGGAAAGGCTTTATAAGTGCATTAGCCGGCAGTTGCCTTTCCTGTGTCAGAGCTCCTCCCTCCTAACGATCAATCAAATAAAAAATACTGCAGAAAGGAGGAAAGAGAATGGCTGAGACTTATAGGATAGAGATACCGATAAACATCAAGGATAACACAGAGCCCGGAGTGTCCCAGGCCAAAAATAAGCTGAATGCCTTTGATAAAGCAAGTCAAAGGACCCAGGAACGGCTGGAGCAGATGAATAAAACAAAATACCAGATCGTTCTTGACGCGCTGGATAGGGCGTCAAGCATTGTCGGTAAAGTTTCATCAAAAGCACGCAGCATAGCGGGTAAGACGTTCAGCTTTACGATGAAAGTAATCGACCTGGCCACGGCACCATTAAGAAGCCTATGGAACTTTGCGACTTCCATCCAGGGAGCTATACTCGGTGCGACCGGCGCTTTTGCCGGCATTTATAAACCGATGGATATAGCCGCGGATTTTGAGCAGACACAGATAGCGTTTGAAACCATGCTGAAAAGCGCCGAGAAGGCCCAGCAGTTCCTGAAGGAAGCGTCAGAGTTTGCGAATAAAACACCGTTCGAATTTCCGGAACTGATCAACAGCAGCAAACTCTTAATGGCCTTCGGATTTGAAGCGGATAAGGTGCTGGATATGCTGAAAACCATAGGCGATACGGCCAGCGGCCTGGGAGCCGGTTCTGAAGGAATAGACAGAATCACCAGGGCCCTCGGCCAGATGCAGGCCAAAGGGCGAGCGCAGACAGAAGAACTCTTGCAGCTCCAGGAGCTCGGCGTGCCAGCTAACCAGATCCTGCAGGAAGAGCTCGGCCTCACCGGAGAGCAGATAGCGAACATCGGTAAAGAGAGCATAGAAGCGGCAAAAGTTATCGATGCATTGTTACGAGGCATGGATAAGCGCTTCGGCGGAATGATGGACAACCAATCCAGGACGGCCAAAGGTATGATCTCAACCCTTAAAGACACTCTCCAAAACTCACTCTTGAGGCCATGGGGACAAGGCTTGTGGGAAGGCGTAAAGCCAGGACTTGAAAAGATCACCACCTGGATAGACGAGAACCAGGATATCATCGCTCAATGGGGAGAGGCCTGGAAGAAAGCCGGAGCAAATATCTCCAAATGGGTAATGGCCAGAGTGGACGCCTTGAGAAACAGCATACAGCGCATGGTCAACTCCAAGGAATGGAAAGACGCTAAGAACTTCGGAGAAAAGCTGAAGATTGCCTGGGATAAAATCATAGCGCAGCCGTTCAACGAATGGTGGAATTCAACCGGTAAGGCCTGGCTTGCAGACAAAGCCGGTAAAATCGGCGAAGGAATAGGAACTGCACTCTCTGCAGGATTGCTGGCCATACTCGGAATTGACGCCAGGGGCGCCGTAGAGGACGGGACCAGCATAGGAGCTTCATTCGCTGAAGGTTTTACACGTGGATTTGACGGCAAGAAGGTAGGCGAGGCAATCCTGAACGCCATAAAGGGCGTATTCAAAGACGCAGGAACGCTGCTTCCAGGAGGAGAGAAACCAAGTAGTACATCCTGGCTGTCGGCCGGCGCAATAGCATTGGCCCTTCAAAAGCTCGGAATTTTCAAGCTGATTGGGAAAGGCGGTAAAGGTTTGATTAATCTCCTCGGAAAAGGGAGCAAAGATGGAGTACCGGCAGCAACAGGATCTCTTGTCCCTGACAGCTTCATAACTTCCACTATGGCCGTCACGGCCTCCGTAGTTTACATCAATGGCCCAACGATTGGAGGAGGCGGAAGCGGGGGCAAAATCATAAACAACATTCCAAGCTTACCTGGAGGAGGACCCGCGACAATACCGAAGCTTCCTGGAGGAGGAATGCCTCTTGCTTTACCGGGCGCCGCGGGAGCGGCAGGAAATGCTATAAATACTGTGAAGCTTGCTAATGGAACATACGTAGCGTCCGGAGGCGCATTAACAACAGGCCTGGCCAAGTTAGGAGTAGCACTCGGAAGCGGAGCAACAACTGCCGGCGGAGCTGCAGCTGCAGGCGCCGCAGGGATAGCCGGAATTATAGGCGGGATCCTCGGACTTGGTAGCGCAGGAATTGATGTTTATCAGGGAATAAAAGCAAGCAAGGCTGGCAATAACAAAGTTGCTAAAGATGAGTATGTAACCGCAGGAACCAAAGCAGGTATGGTTGGAACAGGCGCTTTAATAGGTACTGCAATCATGCCTGGACTTGGAACTTTAATCGGTGCAGGAATAGGCGGCGCAGCGGCGCTTTTAACCGGAGATAAAGCCGGCAAAGCCCTATCAGACGCAACGGACAAAGACGGAGCTTTATCAAAGTTCTGGGAAAATACCAAGACATGGGCAAGTAACACATGGGACTCCATCAAGACAGGAGCTTCAAACGCCGTATCCTGGATCAGTGACAAATGGAGCGGCTTCAGTGACTGGTTCGAAACTTCGATATGGACCCCGACAAAGGACTTTGGTATTTCAGCAATTAACATCGCAGCAGGAGCATGGAGCGAGGCAAGAGATTGGATCGGAGACAAATGGAGTGATTTCTCCGGGTGGTTTGACGAATCGATATGGAACCCGGTAAGTAATGCAGCCCAAGCCGCCGGCCAATGGGTAAGCGACCGCTGGAACGACGCGAGAACATGGATAGGCGAGCGCTGGTCCGACTTTTCATCATGGTTTGAAGCGTCAATATGGACCCCGGTCAGAACAGGAGCCCAGGCAGCAGGCCAGTGGGTAAGTGAAAGATGGAGCGAGGCCAAGACCTGGGTAAGCGAGACCTGGGGAGCTGTTTCAGGATGGTTTGATGAAACGGTCTGGCAGCCGGTAAAAAGCGCAGCGCAGACAGCAGGGGCATGGCTGGGAGATCAGTTCACAGCAGCAAAGAATGCCATAAGCGAAGCCTGGTCCGGAGTGTCGGGATGGTTTGAACAGAAAGTCTGGGAACCCATCAAGACCGGAGCAACCAAGGCCTGGGAATGGGTGGGCGAAAAGCTCGGCGGCATCGGCGAGTGGATCGGCGACAAGTGGCAGAGCTTCAAAGACTGGCTCGGAGGCCTGGGCCAGAAAGGCTCAAAGGAAACCGGCCTGACAACCAGTAAAGGTAAAGGCAGTATCCTCGAACATGCATGGGGCGGAATTATGACCAAGCCTCATATGGGTATTGTAGCCGAGAATGGAGCTGAAAGCCTTATTCCATTAAGCCCAAGCAAGAGACAAAGAGGCCTCGATTTATGGCAGCGGACCGGTGAACTCCTTGGAGTCAGGGCCTATGAAGACGGCGGAATAGTAGGCGAGGAACCGGACGAAATCCCGGTAGCGCCTGCAACCGGAAAAGCCGACCAGAACATAACCGTAAAGGTGGAAGTCAAGACAGAGCCTAAATTCGTGATTGAAGGATCCGGAGACACCACCGATGAGAACAAAGTGCTGGCCGTACTGAAGGCCTACATCCGAGAGATGACTGACGATATAGGAGACGAGCTGGCAGAAAGACTGGCCCGCGTTTTTGCAAATATGCCGGTGAAAGGAGTGGCTGAAGCTTGAAGATTGATTTAGAGGGCGCTGTTAATGAGATTGTGGAGGAAATAACTTATCAGGCCAAATCAAGAGCTTTTCGTGCAGCCAACGAGCTCCGGAATTCAGCTTTAACTGTCCTTCGAGGAAAGCGCTCCGGCCGTGTTTATAAACGGCCATTTTCAAAAAGCAAATACACTGCTTCAGCACCAGGAGAGCCGCCTGCAATGCGAACCGGAAACCTGCGTATGAGTTGGAGACCGCAATCTGCATCCGAGCGAATAGGCAAGACCGTAACAATAAAACCAGCAATTACTACTGAAGTAAAGTATGCTCCATATCTCGAAGAGGGAACCGATAGAATGGCTCCAAGACCATTTGAGGATCCTATCATCGAGAAAGCAATGCCTCGTATTAGTCAAATTTTCAAAGAGCCGTATTAGGTTTAGCCTTAAAAAGTAAAAGGGCGGAATAAAATCCGCTCTTTTGCTTTACTTGTTTGGACGGACATGTCCATATCAAAAATGCAGGCGAGAAACGGCCAGATTTGACTTGTACGGAGCGAATTTAAAGTAAGTAAGGTAAATACCCATGTTGGAGTTAAAATTCAAAATAAAGGGGAAATACGCACCTAAAATGCTTTCGATTATTCATGGTAGTTGAAGAGCAATAAAAAAGGCCCTGTTTTTCAGGGCTTTAAAGTGAATGATAAAAAGGTATTTTTATACATCGATGAGCTCAATCTTGAAATAAACCGTACCTGTGTAGGTGCCATACGGTGTAGAACTGGTAATTTGAGGCTTGAATTTTAGAGCTCCATATGCCTTCGGACTTGTGTTACCATCAGTAAATGTTGCAACGAGTTCACTTAATCCAGTGATATCCTCAAAAGAGCTACTGGAAGGCAGTCCACGCAGAATTCTGCAAGATATTCTTTGCTCGTTTTCGGTTCCTTTGTCTTTGTATAAATAAAAATTGCCGCCGTTTTCATATGTAGCTGCACCATTGATAGTTATTCTGACATTTTTATTACTGCCAATATCCATTGTATTGGCTGAAAATATGAATTTGTCACCATCGTTGATGGATATAGAGGCGGGTATATTAATAGAGTACTCGGGTGAATAAGTGTACGATACCGCTATACTTCCGGATGTCTGGTTTGCAAAGGCATTCATCGGTGATATACTGCAGATCATTATAGTTGCAAGCAGAATAGTGAATATTCTTTTTATCATGGCTCAACCTCCAATTTAAAAATAGTTTTCGCGCCGTTCAGTTCTTTGATTTCCTCCATGCCATAGCATGAATAACTCAAGATGGCACCTTCGTATATTCCGGGCTTTAGCTCCTGAGAGATTTCAATAGAGGTAAGGACCTGCCCGGGCTCAAGTAAACCAGACTCATAAAGCTGTGTCCCATCTGGGAGCATAATTGCAATTCTCATATAACAATTGTTTTGTTTTGGGTTACCGAGTTCGACCTTTTGAACCTTTTGACCTGCCTTCATAACTAAGTGATCGTATCCCGGAATTGCTATCATTCCAGAGGCACTGCTGTTATTTGATGATATGTCGACATCGGAGAGTGTCTGCACAGAGTCATCAGGTTTGGACTTGAGCACATCATTAGAATTGTAACCGATTGCTGCGGCCACAAACAAAGCTAAAGCTATACCGCATGACATAGTTATTTTTTTAAAATTTCTGTTCTCAATGGTTTATCACTCCTTTCATCTGGCTTGTCTACAAAAATACTACAGAAGCTCCAGATGATTAAGGCAAACTGGGTGGGTGTTTTTCTTTTTTCCATCTCCGGATCGTCGAATCATCTGCTGGGCATGAATCTGAACGGCCAGCCATAACATCTTCTATAAGTCTGGCTTCATAATGCTTTTTAGGAGCCATAAAATCCGGAAGCTCAAGATGCAGTTTCCCGCAGCCTGGACACTTTAACCGGCGCAATCGGTACCAGCAGATCTGGCCGGAATTATCAACGACATGGCGAGCTCTTGTATCATATCCGGAGAGCAGCTGGCCGCAGTCAGGGCAAAATGGAGCGTCTTTATTCCGGATCTTATAAACCTTGCGGGCCTCGTCATATTCCACGGTGTAATTAATAGCAATGATCAGGATAACCACCTCCTCATCCGCTGAACGTTATTAAATACGCCAACGTGTTTGGAGCTGGTCCTGAATGTTACCCACCTGGTATGCCTTAATAGTGGGAGTTAATTGCATTAATATGAGCTCAAATTAAAGCAAGGAGAGAAACCCATGGAATATGGAACGATACTCGCAACAAAAGGTGTAGCTGATGAAATGAAGGAAAACCCTGCATTTACCCAAGAAGTCATAGCAGCCTTTAACCGATACCGGAAAAATGACTGGGGAGACCTTTGTCAAGAGGATAAAGATCTGAATGATATGGCAGCCAGGACAGGCGAGCGGATACTGGCCGCATATGAGACCAGCAAGGGAAAGATCTGGATTATTACCGAATGGGATAGATCTGCGACAACAATCCTCTTCCCAAGTGAATATTGACGGCCATGGCCCTTCCATGTCATACAATAGAACTATGACATCAAAGCTGCACCAGAAACACAAAGAGAGCCTCCAGGACTTTATCCCGGTAGAGGCTCTCTTTTCCATATAAAAGCGGAATGGCTTAAATATTACCACTGGGTATATTTTGAGCGGAATCTTAACGGACAGATAACGCTCTTATTTTATTTTAGGATAGATGAGGAAAAGGGATATTCAATAACCTCATAATTTCCTTTTCAGACTCAAGAACGCGTTCGGCAATAAAGTCCATAAAAGGTTGATCATCTTCATGAGCCCGCTCCAGTAAGCTAATATACTCATGTCGCAAGACCGGCGGAATTATGGCCAGCATATAACCGTCTTGAATAAGCGCCGTATTCATCAGCAACCGAGCAACTCTCCCGTTTCCATCTATGAAAGGATGAATAAATACAAACCGCTTATGAAGCTGGGCGGCAAATTGAACCGGATGGTATTTATCACGCTCGGAGCATGCCCAATGGAACAGCTTTTTCATTTCCTCTTCTATCTGTTCTACTGGACATACTTCATATTTTGAGCCGGTTATAAAGACTGGGCGACTGCGGTATTTTCCCGCTTCCTCGGCATCAATACCTGTATAGAACATCCGGTGCATTGTAAGGGCGTCTTCCTCGGTTATTTGGTAACTATTAAGCAATGTAAACATGAAGTCATAAGCCTTTGCATGCCCCAGAGCTTCGAAAGTATCTCTAAGAGGCTTCCCTCCGACAGTCAGTCCGTCTTCCAGGAGGATCTTTGTTTCACTTAGAGTGAGGGTGTTCCCTTCAAGGGCATTGCTGGACCATGTAAGGCCTATCCGGTAGTAGTTTTTAATTTCATGAAGCAAATGACCTTCAAAAGGACGCTTTTCATCAATGGCCAGTTTGTAGCGGTCGATTTTTTCATATAAAGTCATTGATTATCACCGTCCTCCGAAATTACTTTCTGGGTGGTAATAATGCCGCTTGTTACCTCGCTGCCATTTTCAGCACCACACCAGGGACAATTTATGCTTTCTCGATCTTTCCCTCCGGGATATCCTGCATTTGATATAGTCACGGAGAAGCGTTTACCACAGGCTATGCACTTGTATATCTCATTATTGGACATTTTGGCAACCTCCTTTTTTAGTATGTGACCTTCTCGCCAGATGGCAGTATAAAAGAGCCCTCGTATTTGCATCCGGCAGCTTCGGCTATCTTTTTTAGTTCATCGACAGTAAAAGTTTCACGCTTCATCTTTTGATTAAAGGCCTGTGGACTTCTGCCGGATAACCTTCCGAGTTCAGAAACACTTATACCAAGCTTAACACATAGAATTTTTAACTGTTCCGAAACAGACATATAACCACTCCTTTCGATATTCTCATTATAAACGAATTTATTTAATAAATCAACGATATTATTTCTCTTTTATTGAGAAACGTTAAATTGGTCATTGACACTATAAACAATATCGTTTATATTATAAACAGAAACAATTAAATGGAGTGATTACATGAGTACAAACGAATTAGTAAGCAAGGTTAGAGAGCTTAAAGAACTTCAGGCAATGGCAGAAGAGCTTCAGGCAGAAATAAATAGTATTCAGGATGCGATTAAAGCTGAGATGAGCGCCAGAGGAGTAGATGAAATGGTGGTTGATGTTTTCAAGATCCGTTGGAAGGTTGTAAAAAGCAGCCGCTTTGATACAGCAGCGTTTAAGACGACACATGCAGAACTTTATAAGCAATACTTGAAGGAAATAGAATCCCGCCGCTTCACAGTGGCATAAGAAAAGCCCCTTACATCAGCACCCGACTAAAAGCTTTGATGTAAAGAGCTTCACACAGACCAACCGGAGCGGTCTTGTACTAACATTGTACCAGATCCGCTTCCGTTGTTCAATTTATAACTAACTTAAAGTCAGTACCGGAAGCCAGCAGGCAAAAGAAAACCGGATCAACAGACAACCCAACCACAAATGGCACCGCCAGGTGCCATGCCCGCAGAGCCTGCCGCCTCCACGCGGCGCGGGTGGATAATCAACCAGGAGCAGGCAAACATACCTTAAGAGGACGACCCAACCACATAAATTGATATAGGGGGTAAAAGACATGACTAAAGTAGTAAGCTTTCAATCAGCTATCACAAAGCAGCCAAAGGTAAGGTACATAATCACGATTGACGAGGACGAAACGCCGATCCATGTAGCACGAGAACTAAAGCCTGGAGTAATCACCATCCTGATCACAGCCAGGACACCGGAGGAAGCTGAGACAATAAGAAAAGAAGCTGCAGCTATCGCAAAGCAGCAACATAAGGACAGAATACCGACGCCTATTGAAAACCAAACAAAATCAAGGACCTCCAAAAAGCACCAGATTAGTCTCATACAAGTATGAGAAAAGCACAGTACAAGCCGGGCCTATTACCTTTTACCTATCACCGACTAATACCAGGAAGGGAGGAATAAACAGATGATGAACATATCACAGATCGAGTGGTGTAACTTCACCTGGAACCCGGTCACCGGCTGCCGGCATGGCTGCCCATACTGCTACGCAGCGAAACAAGCAAAGCGTTTCTCCGGAGACGTGAGGATCAACAAAGGATCCAGCCAGCTCCGGAAGGATGAAAACGGACTTTATATCCTGGATAACCCATTTAAAAACCAGGTAGGCAAGGTTATACCGGACCCGGTGGGATTTGAACCTATAATGCACAGGTACCGCCTGCCAATGCCGGCACAAAAGAAGAAACCAGCGAACATTTTCGTTTGCAGCTTGGGGGATCTGTTCGGACCTTGGATCCCGGATACCTGGATAGAGGAAGTATTCAGGGCCTGTGAAGCAGCACCATGGCATAATTACCTTTTCATGACGAGGTACCCGCAAAGATACGAACAAATGAGCTCCATAGGGCTACTCCCCCGCTCCAGGAATTTCTGGTACGGGACGACCGTCACCAGGAGCGCTGACCTTGATCAGATAGTATTCCTCCCCAGGAAGCAGCATAACCAATTCATCAATATAGAACCGCTCCTGGAGGAGATAGACATAAGCGACATAGACTTCATGGACTGGATCATCATCGGAGCCGAGACCGGAAATAGGCGGGACAAAGTAAAGCCGAAGCGGAAATGGATAGAGACAATCGTCACTACAGCCAGAACCGCCGAAATCCCAGTCTTTATGAATAGCAGCAAAGAGCTGGAGAAAGTCTGGGGCGGGGATTTAATACAGGAGTTCCCTGCAGAACTAATACTGCCGGAGGAGAAACCAATCCCACACTGCAAGAAGTGTGAGTACTGCAAAATAACCCCGGAAGGGAAGCGAGGGAGCCGGCACGATTGCATGAAGGTAGGCAAACATATACCAGGAAGGTATGCACGGACTAGCCCGACATGGTGCCCGCTCCGGAACGAATAATAAACGAGGAGGAATGAAGGATGAAAAAGAACATTTATCAATTAGCATGTTTTTTGCAGACCGAGGAGAATACCAATGCCATATCTACAGCTGATCTTCAGGAGGATATCGAGGTAGCAAAAGAGGAAATCTTGTCATTACTGGCTGAGAAAGTAGGCAAAATAGCGGCAGAAGACAAACTCAACAACCTTACAACTTCTGTATATGACCAGGGCTATATCGATGGAATCAGAGCGGGCGCACAGCTGATAAGACTAATTACTGGAGACGCCGACACCATCAAAATAACGGCTTAAAATTTGAGAAGGAGGCTAACGGTATGAGTAAAGCATGTATAACACCAGTTTTTCAAAGGCAGATGGAGCAAATGCGCAATATAAAGAACCTCATTTTTGACAATGATGCCATGGGAGAGCTCCCGCCATTAACCAAATTATTATTTGCAGGCCTCTGGACCATGGTAGATGACAAGGGACGCATGGAGGACAATCCCAGGAAGATTAAGAAGGTTATAATGGGATTTGACGACGTGAGCGCCGGCCAGGTTGATGAAATGCTGCAGAGCCTGCACGATAGACGCTTTATCGTGCGATACAGTACGAATGGAAGCAATTACATTCAGATAAACAACTTTAGTAAATACAGGAATCCGCAGCTTTACAGAAGGTGCAGTAAAATACCAGCGCCAGAGTTTCAATAGGTATTTTAATCAGATATCTGATGTAGTATAATAGTAGGATACAGGCCACTAAAAGAGCACCAGAGATGCACCGGAAAAGCACAGTAATAGCACAGTGCCAGTACGGTGCAAAGTGCTTATTTTCAGGTAAGAGGAGGTAAAAAGATCATGGACAGACAAGCTGTTTATATATACAAGCTTCCGGATGAGGAAAGTTTCACCGGCATAGCTCTGGACGTACACATGCACAAAGGCAACCTCCGCTATTTTGATACCAATAGAGGCCATGAGATCCCGGGAAAGATTACAGAGGAGACCGAGAAGGGATTTACCTTCATATCTGAAGGATACATGCCGGGGGAATGGCAGTTCAAGGTATTAACAATCGAAGAGTTCAAACACAAATATTACAAGCTGGTCGAAAGTGGCCAGGCGCTGGCGGCCAAGCTAAACACCACAGAGGACCTTCACCAATGGTATCGGAAGGAGTTCAAGATATGAATCAAAGTGGGGTTAAAAATAAAAAACGATGGAGATACTTTACATGATAAAGATGAAAAATAAGCTTATCATTTTATGCGGAATAGAGAATCAACGTGGTAGCAATATGGAAGCAAAAAAATTGCTAAACTTAAAAATTGACAATAATTTGAGCAAATATGATAATAGAAATAACTGAAAATAATAGGAATAACGACGAATAAAACTTTAACAATTGAGTGGGAGTAATGAGCAAAAAACCTGTAACTAGGCATTCAAGAGGTTACAGGTTTTTATCTTCAAAAAGCGTACCGAAAACGTACCATTTATTTTAAGGCAGATTAGGAAAAGGAATATTCAATAATCTCATAATTTCCTTTTCAGATTCCAGAACGCGTTCGGCAATAAAGTCCATAAAAGGTTGATCGTCATTGTGAGCTGCTCCAGTGAGCTGATATACTCATGTCGCAAGACTGGTGGAATTATGGCCAGCATATAACCGTCTTGAATAAGTGCTGTATTCATAAGCAACCGAGCTACTCTCCCATTTCCATCTATGAAAGGGTGAATAAATACAAACCGTTTATGCAGCTGGGCGGCAAATTGAACCGGATGGTATTTGTCGCGCTCGGAGCAGGCCCATCGGTATCAATACCTATATAGAACATTCGGTGTATTGTAAGGGCGTCCTTGACCATGGACAGACAAGCCGTTTATATATACAAGCTTCCGGATGAGGAAAGCTTCACCGGCATAGCTCTGGATGTACACATGCACAAAGGAAACCTCCGCTATTTTGATACCAATAGAGGCCATGAGATCCAGGGAAAGATTACAGAGGAGACCGATCTTGGTATTCAGCAGTGCGCTTGAGTCTTTCTGTGAAGATGTTGTCCATGGCCCGGTCACGATCATCCATGCTGATTGTTATTTAGTTTTCAAGCAATGTATTTGTGCATTTCAGGCTTGTAAACTGGCTTTCCTGGGCGCACTTGTTTACTAGCTCGAGCTTGTTGATTTTTAATGCCTTATTGAGGGCTTCCAATACGAAGTCTACTTCACTGGTATAATCCAGCTCCCATGCCACTACGTACCTTGAAAACCAGTCCATGAAGACTGCAAGATACAGCCAACCGTTCTTAAGTGGAATATAGGTTATATCTGTGCCCAGATGTGATTTGGGGAATAGTCTTTTCTTCCTTAAGAATTTCCAGTACGACTTTGGTTTTGAGTTCTCCTGTGTATATTTTTCTCATAGGCCTATTATACTATTTATCACCTTAAAGAAAGCCGTTTTTTTGTCTGATTTTCTTTATCCATTATAGCAATCATCTCTGCCAGTGCCACTTGATACGTCGCGTCGGATTTTCTTTGTATCTAAGCCGTGAGTCGGCTTTCAAAAATAAACAGAAAACAAAGGGTTTAAAATGAAAAAATATGGTATAATTAATATAAGTAAGAGGAGGGTAGGTGGTGGGTATGACAGAAAAAGAGATTGAACCTAAGATTTTTGAATCCGGATATTTTTATCTGTCACAGCAGATAAACGATTTAAGAGACCGCATGGATGCAAAATTTGACAGAGTAGATGTCAAATTTGAGGCAGTCCGGAAGGAAATCAAGGATCTATCCGATAAAACCGATGCTAGGTTCGATAAAATAGACGCAAAGTTTGAGTCTATGAAAAAAGAAATGGATTCGAGGTTCGATAAGGTTGACGCTAAGTTTGAAGCAGTTCATAAAGAAATCAGAGATCTATCCGATAAAACCGATGCTAGGTTTGAAGCCAACCGTAGGGAAACCGATGCAAAATTTGATATGGTTCATAAAGAAATCAAAGATCTATCCGATAAAACTGATGCAAAATTTGATATGGTTCATAAGGAAATCAAAGATCTATCCGATAAAACCGATGCAAGGTTTGATAAAGTAGATGCAAGGTTTGATAAAGCAGACGAAAGATTTGACAAAATAGAGGACAAATTTGATCTTTTAAATAAATGGGCAGTTGGTTCCGTAATAGCTATATTAATCGGAACTATTAGTGTGATTATTACTTTACTGTTAAAATAGCTCCAAAGATGGGACAGCTCCTATAATAAGCGCCCAAGAGAAAGAGGATTACTTGTGAGCGAAATAGCGGTTTTTATTATTTTGGCATTCATGCTGCTTGTAAAAGTTCCTGCTTTGGCTGAAGATGCCGAAGATGCAGCTTCGGAAGACAGAACTCCTATGATAATGTCAGATGGCTAATGGCATTTGCTCGATGAAATTTACAGCGAAATACTCAAAAAGGGAATTGATAATGTTTACGTGGATCAAAATATAGTAATTACTTTACAATACTACGGGTACATGTGTAAAGATTTACCGTATCAACCACTTATTGACACACCAGCTGGCTTACGAAAAAATCAGTATTCCGATTTTGTCTTCAGATTTGAAAACGAGTGGTTTATTCAATCGGGCAAAGAAAAAGAAGTTATGTATAGTCCGCTTTTGAATGGCTACAGGTTAATTTTTGTAACCGGTGGTCCAAATAATACTTTATGCTTATTCGATGCATGGTGGAAAAGATTTCATGAAGAGGCTTGGGGCAGTATTGAGGAAGCCTTTATCAATTGCGGCTTTTCGTGGGCATCTAACGGAAATTTAGTTGTGGTAAACGGCGAAGCTCAATAAGAAGGTCAAGATTATAAAGGAAATAGAGGCGGTTATGGCAGGTCTTGACAAAAAATATCTTGATTTTAACTGCAAATAAGATTAAGTGGATTTGATAGAAAGAGTCATTCTTTTTATCTTTTTTAAATGCAGTTATATTTGTTATGCGTTTCGGGCGCAAAGGAGAGAGAATATGGAAGAAATAGTAAAAGTTGCAATTTTGGAAAATGAAATCGAAGCTAAACTGTTATCTTCCTTATTAAAAGAATACAAAATTCCACATTTTATAGGAACGTATCATGATGCGGCTTATGATGGAATCTTTCAACCTCAGAAAGGTTGGGGTTTTGTGGAAGCTTCGACCTACTACAAAAGCCAAATTTTAGATATTCTGTCAGACATTAGAAAAGCAGCAATTGATATAGAAGAATAATTAAAAACATCAGTGTGTGAAGCTTTTGTGCAGTCACTAATGATAAACCCTTGTCATAAGAAGGTTATCTAGTGTATTGCACAATATTTTTATCAAAAAGTATCAAACTATTAAGTATATTACGACTTTAATTCAAAGAAGGAATATTAAATAATGTATCGAATATATATTAAGTATAGCACATTTAGCCGATTCATAGTAAAATAGTACAGCATAATAAAAATATCAGGAGGTATAAGGATGGGTTTGAAAATAACTCTTTCAGTAATTAAAGCCGATGTGGGTGGATTTATAGGGCATGGGAGTGTTCACCCAGATATGCTAAAAAACGCAGAGGAAATATTAGAGCAGCAAGGAAAGGAATTATTGGTAGATTTTTTTGTTACTAATGTGGGTGACGATATAAATCTCATACTCACACATAAAGAAGGCATAAATTCTGAAAAAGTTCACAAGTTAGCTTGGAATACTTTTCTTAGCTGCACTGAAGTGGCAAAGAGCTTAAAGATGTATGGCGCAGGCCAGGATCTCCTGTCAGATGCATTCTCTGGCAATATAAAAGGCATGGGGCCCGGGATAGCAGAGATGGAATTTGAAGAACGACCCAGCGAGCCGGTGATAATATTCATGGCGGACAAAACCGAGCCGGGAGCTTGGAATCTTCCTTTATATAAGATATTTGCAGATCCGTTTAATACTATTGGGCTTGTAATAGACCCTAAAATGCATTCGGGTTTTTGTTTTGAAGTGTTGGACCTCGTAGAAGATAAGAAAGTAACTTTTTCATGCCCGGAAGAGCTTTATGATTTATTAATCTTCTTAGGTGCATCAAACAGATATGTTGTAAAGAGTGTGTATACAAAAAATAAGGAAATAGCGGCAGTATCTTCAACGCAAAAAATGAACCAAATGGCAGGCCGCTATGTGGGGAAAGATGATCCGGTGCTTATAGTGCGGTGCCAAAGTGGATTGCCTGCTGTGGGGGAAGTATTGGAGCCATTTGCAAATCCTCATCTTGTAACAGGTTGGATGCGAGGTTCGCACTATGGTCCGTTAATTCCCGTGCCTCAAAAGCAGGCAGTTCCTACGCGCTTTGATGGACCACCTCGAGCGATTGCCATGGGATTTCAGTTGGCCAACGGAAGATTAATAGGGCCACAGGACCTTTTTGCTGATGTGGCCTTTGACAGAGCTAGACAAAAAGCTCTTAAAGCAGCTGATTATATAAGGCAAATGGGTCCATTCGAACCTCACAGATTACCTCTTGACGAAATGGAGTATACCACAATGCCGCAGGTGATGGAAAAGCTGAAAAATCGGTTTAAATAATAGAAAATATCATCGGCACGGCACGGTCTACCGCTTACCTTATTCAAAGGCAAAGCAAAAAACCGTTCCGTGCTTTTTCTATGATTCCAAAGCATCTTTTAGAATAGGCTTTTACATGTATTCTAGTTTTATGATAGAATTAAATTGTAATAAATAGCAATGAAAAGTTGTGGTCATATGGATTTTGGTGTTAATATAATTAAAACAGATAATAGTCTGGATTACCAAAAAGAATTATTAGAAGAAGCTGATACAATAATAGACCTAACAGGCTATAAGGGATTAAGACTTTGCAGCTGGTCAAAGATACTTGACGAGATTTCAAATAAACTTCAAAAATTATCTTTAGGTGTATGTTTTTTAGGGTCTGGGGATTTTCATCATCTTTCATTTTCATTAATAAGCAATATTTCCGTTAAACCTATTCTGTTGCTCATTGACTATCATGCCGATATGTATGAAACATTTCCAGATATGATAAGTTGCGGTTCTTGGGTTATGCAAGCTCTTAAAGAGGAAAAGATTAGAAAATGTATAGTAGTCGGAGTAGATGCGAAAGATCCGGCTATAAACAAATTTAAGTTCCAAGATGAATATGTGACTTTCTTTCCTATCAATATTCCCAAAAAATTAATGATACCACAGGTATTAAATGAGTTGTCCAAATCCCGAGATCCTATTTACATAAGCATAGATAAGGATGTACTTTGTAAAGAGGATGCTGCTACCGGATGGGAGCAGGGCTTTATGCACTTAGACGAGCTTTTGGAATTGCTTTTACATATAAAGAAAACCGGCAAAGTAATCGGAGTTGATGTGTGCGGAGAATGGGCGCTGCCTATTGACGAAATTATGTTTAGTATTCAAGATAGGTATAGCATGCAGCTTAATCAAAGAGCCAATGTGAGAATACTGGAGAGGATGCTGCATTGATTTTAATAAGTTCATATGGATAAATTATTAAAATTGGTTTATAATGCTAAGAGTAGTTCTTATAAGAGGATAATTCGAGAAAATTTGGCAACTATCGGCATTATAATCAAAGACATATGAAGATAAGTGTATTGAGTTTAAGCGTTTGAGTTTCCGCAAAAAATAAAAACGCATTTATGCGAGTATATAAATTACATTGACTTGCAGTATTTTATTTGCTGTTTACATATTAAACGTCAAAGGTATTGATTTATCTATGATTTAGAAAAAATGCGGAAACCCAAGAGTTTTTAAGCGACATTGCTAAAAAGATTTTATTGTAATATAATAGATAAAATGATTTTTCAAATTAAGGAAAGGAGCGGGCAATGCAGAAAAGAATTCAGGAAAAAGCACCCAAAGTTGATTACCGACTTTTATATAAAAAACAAATATTGGACTATCTAGAATCTTTAAAGGATACGGAGCAAACAATCTGGCAAATGGATGAATCCATGAAAAGACTTTTCCGCATTGGTGAACAGGTAATACCCGTTTGCTTGGCTAAACTCAGGGAAAATGACGAGGAAATTGCCCCCATTGTTTGCTATGCATTGGAATTTGCCAATGACTACAGTGTAGTCGAACCTTTGATGGATATATTAATAATGCCTAATGTTTCCGACCGTATAAAAGCTCGGATATTGGCAGTGTTGACTCATTATGGAATAGATGCCAGTGAGCTTCCGCTTGAAATAATAATGGAAGATTTTGATAAGATGGCATCTGATTCAATGGCTGAGATGCTGGAGGATATTGAAAGTGATCCTTTTTTAATACCTTACATACTCGATGATTTAGATGAATTCTCCTTAGAAATGAAACTTGCTTATATAAAAGATTTGGGAGCACAGAAAGATGAAAGAGCTATTCCCCTTCTGGAAATCATGGCATTAGTTGATGATTATCCGGTAGCTTATGAAGCCATAAAAGCTTTAGGCCAGATAAAATCAGGCAAAGCACTGTATGTCTTATATAAACTGGCAACCAAATCTGCTGAGGAAGATATACAAAGAATAGCACATCGTGAATCTCAAAGGTTGAAATTTAACGGTATATCCATGGAATTTTTTGAGCCTTGGGAAAATCTTCAAAAACCAGCAAAGGTATTTATTTCTTCCATAGATGGTATAGGAAGCCGTGTATTGTGGATAGCATGGAAGAACCCTTTTAAGAGTCGAAAGTTAAGCTTTATGAATTTGCTTATAAGCGCTGATATGGGTGTTAGGGACTGCTGGGGAGTTTCAAATATAACGACTCGGGAATTTAATTCTTCGGTGAAAGATTTTTCAAGGACTACAGTCGTAACGAAATGTGATTTGGATTACGCGATTACACTATTAGGTGATGCACTATTTTTTAATAAAACAAAGGATTACCCTATTCCATATCAATTTTATTTTTGGAAACATCTATTGGAGCAAAATTGCCACATTAATTGCGAACCTTATTATCCGCAATTTGCAGGCTATGATTTAGAGTCAATTGAAAAAGACCAAGAATGTTTTAAAAGTACTTTTGACTTATTTAATCACAGCTTTTTTAATGACTGGTTTATAGCACATCCCAGAGTTTATGATTATGCTGAAGGAAACAAGTCTAAGAAAGGATATTTAATAAAAAAAATGACATACCAAAAAGCTGAAAAGCTTTTTGCTAGATTTACCGAAGAGCTCATTGAACCCAATGCAGATAAGGTGAAGAGGATGCTGGAACTGTCCGCGGATTTTTTAGATAAAGCCGGTCAAACAGAAATAGCAGAAACCGCCCTTTGTGCCTTTTTGCATATGGATATTAAGCCATTGTATCATCATCCTTTTATTCAGCGGATGATAATTGAAAGTATAAAAGTAGCTCTAAATAACATGAAAAACGGCTTTGACATGCGGTTTAATCCCGGCGACTTTGAATAGTCAAGAGCCTGAAACAAAAAAGGAGGTACAAAATGGGGAAAAACTTTTTATTTACTTCAGAATCAGTAACTGAAGGGCATCCGGACAAAATATGTGATCAAGTGGCTGATGCTGTCCTTGACTCGATTTTAAGCAAAGATCCTTTGGCAAGAGTTGCCTGCGAAGTGGCTGTTACCACAGGTTTGGTAATGGTTATGGGAGAAATTACAACTGATTGTTATGTGGATATTCCCAGCGTTACTCGAGAAACCGTAAAGCAAATAGGATACACTCGGGCTAAATTTGGTTTTGATTGTGATACCTGTGCAGTAATTACTAGTATAAATGAGCAATCACCTGATATTGCCATGGGAGTTAACTGTGCATATGAAGTAAGGCAAAGCATGGACAATGCTGATGAATTCGATAAGATCGGTGCCGGTGATCAAGGCATGATGTTCGGATATGCTGTAAATGAAACTTCGGAATTAATGCCTATGCCTATTTCGCTTGCTCATAAGCTAGCAAGAAGGCTGGCTGATGTCAGAAAAAATGATGTACTTCCGTTTTTAAGACCTGATGGGAAGACACAGGTCACGGTGCAGTATGAAGATTCAAAACCTATAAGGGTCGATAAGATTGTGGTTTCTGCTCAGCATAGCTCTTCGGTAGAGCTTTTGACTTTAAAAGAAGGTATTATAGAAGAAGTCATCAAAAAAATAATTCCGGCACATTTAATGGATAAAAAAACACAAATTTATGTTAACCCCACAGGCCGCTTTGTTGTGGGAGGCCCTCACGGCGATTCAGGCTTGACAGGTCGCAAAATCATAGTTGACACATATGGTGGTTACGGGCGCCATGGTGGAGGCTCGTTTTCAGGTAAAGATCCTACGAAAGTCGATCGTTCCGCATCTTATGCAGCTCGCTATGTGGCTAAAAATATTGTTGCAGCAGGTCTTGCTTCCAAATGTGAGCTTCAGCTTGCGTATGCCATAGGTGTTTCAAGACCGGTTTCGGTGATGATTGATACATTTGGTACAGGTATTTTGCCTGATGAAGAAATTGAAAAGTTAGTAATAAATAATTTTGATCTTCGCCCCGGTGCCATTATAAGGGATTTAGATCTTAGAAGACCGATATACAGACAGATAGCTTCTTATGGGCATTTTGGTCGGGACGAGCTAGACCTACCTTGGGAGAAAGTAGATAAAGCAGAAATATTAAAAAAACAAGCCGGCAGCCTTTAGTAGGCTGCTTTTTTACTTGTTTTTGTCAATAACTCTAGACGCAGATAAAAAGGCAAAATATGACAAACTACGATTTGCATGTCAAAAGAAGGGATATCCGCGATTTTCATCGAATATAATATTTGATTGATATATTCTACAAAAATCAACGGGGGTTTATTATGCATAAAACCCAAATAAATATAGACTATCTAAATGAAGTGATAAATTCTACTATTGATGCAATTGAAAAAGGGCAAAAAGAGATTTTTAACATTTTTGAGCATGCAAGACAAGAGTGCGAGCGCATACAAAGAGAGCTTGAAGATTTAAAAGCTCAAGTTAAAGATAGAATCAGAGAGGTTGACAACCTAGCTAAGCTAGAAAAATCAGCTAAATTTAAGTTGATGATAGTAAGCAGGGACTTTGAAAAACATTCGGAGGAAGATATAAAAGCTGCTTATGAGGAAACCAAGGATATACAGATAAGACTTTCTATTGAGCGTCAAAAAGAAATTCAGCTCAGGGAAAAACGAGATGATCTTGAGCGGAATCTAAAAAGCATGCTTAATATATTAAACCAATCAGAACATTTGATGATGCAGTTGGGAGTGGCTTTAGGTTTTTTAAAGGGAGATCTTAAGGATATGTCGGGGCACATTTCAGATATTAATGAAAGACGTAACCTTGCAGCTAAAATCATAAAGGCTCAGGAAGAAGAACGACAGCGCGTGGCACGGGATATCCATGATGGGCCGGCTCAGACACTGGCTAATATAGTTATTCAAACAGATATATGTGAAAGGCTTATGGAAAGAGATTTGAATGAAGCTAAAAAGGAGTTGAGCCAACTAAAAAAAATTGTTCGTGCGTCCTTGCAAGAACTAAGAAAAATCATATTTAATTTAAGACCTTCATCTTTAGACAATCTTGGACTGCAAGCAGTTACAAAACGTTATTGTGAGGAATTTCAGGAAGAAACCGGTATAAGGACGGAGTTTCGATTTTTTGGGGATAAAGCAAGACTTGGTTCTGAAATCGAAGTGACGATTTTTAGGTTAATTCAAGAAGCCCTTACAAATGTGAAAAAACATTCAAAAGCAAAAAACTGCATTGTTAAACTAGAGTTTGGCGACGGTAAAGCGAATTTAGTTATAGCTGATGACGGGGTAGGCTTTGAAGTATCTACCAAAGATAGCAGCGACTCTGAGCAACATTTTGGCATTATGACAATAAAAGAGCGGGTTGCTCTTGTTGATGGCTCTTTTAATATTGAATCTGAACCGGGTCAAGGTACTAAATTATTTGCAACTATTCCTTTTGCTAACAGACTTTAAAGGAGGATTTAGTTTTGGAAAAAATTACTGTGGTGCTGGCTGATGACCACGTACTTATGCGAAAAGGTCTTAGAAAAATCTTAGAGATGGAAGAGGATATTGAAGTCATAGACGAGGCTTCTGATGGAATCGAAGCCATCGAGAAGGTTATGGAGAAAAAGCCTCAAGTTCTTCTCCTAGACATAAATATGCCAAAGTTAAACGGCATAGAAGTGACAAAATCTCTAAGAGAAAAGAATGTCGACTCACAAATAGTGATTCTAACGATATATGATGACAGGGAATACCTTTTGGAATTATTAAAGCTTGGAATATCCGGCTATGTTTTGAAAGACATAGAACCTCAAGGCCTAATAGAAGCAGTTCGAAGTGCAAGTCGTGGTGAAACATATATACAGCCTAATTTGACACGAGCATTGGTGGCTGAGTATAATAGACTGACACAGCCTGTATCAAATAATGATGTAAGAAAAAATCTTACGGCAAGGGAAAAAGAAGTTTTGGCGGATATAGCCAAAGGTATGAGCAACAGAGAAATATCTATTGACCTGGGTATTAGCGAGAAAACTGTAAAGAACCATGTCAGCAGCATACTGCGCAAGCTCAACTTGATGGACCGAACGCAAGCTGCGGTTTTTGCTATCAAAAATAGGCTTGTTTAGCTGGAATATATTGAAATAAACAAAATTATTAAAAAGTTAAGCGTCTAGTATTATTGTTTTCAAGTGATACTTTATTTAGGAGAGAAACATGATGACTAGAAAGGAAAAAGTTTTTATAGCTTTAAAGAATTTGTCATCTGACGTATCAGCAGCAAAAATTGCAGAAGACCTAAGTTTTGGATTTGATGCAGAAACTATTTCTAAAGTCACTGAAATCGATAGAAGCAATGTGAGTAGAGAATTAAACGAATTAGTAAGAGAAAACGAGGCTATCAAAATTATTGGAAGACCTGTAAAGTTTTTTGCAAAATCTTGCCTAGAAGAAATTTTGCAAATAAAGTATGAAGGTGATGGGGTAATAGAAGACGTAAATAATTTTTTGCATAATACCAATTTTGCTAATGATGAATTGAATACAAAAGAAAACGATCCTTTTGCAAGAATAATTGGAGAAACAGGTAGTTTAGAACTGGCAATAAAACAAGCGAAAGCAGCTATATTATACCCTCCAAGAGGACTTCATACATTAATAACAGGGCCAACGGGTGTAGGCAAGACTACATTCGCTGAAGTAATGTATCAATATGCAATATATAATGGAAATATTTCAAAAGATGCCGAACTTATAGTATTTAATTGCTCTGAATATGCCGATAATCCCCAATTAATTTTGTCACAGTTATTCGGTTATGTTAAAGGAGCTTTTACAGGTGCAAATCAAGATAAAGCCGGCCTTATTGAAAGTGCTGATGGAGGTATATTATTGCTTGACGAAATTCACAGGCTGCCACCTGAAGCACAAGAAATGTTGTTTCTACTTATGGACAAGGGTATATACAGAAGACTAGGAGAAACAGATAAATACCATACTGCAAGCATATTAATAATTGGAGCTACCACAGAAAATTTAAATTCAGTACTTTTGCAAACTTTTTTGCGGAGAATTCCAATGACAATAAATCTCCCATCTTTGGTGGATAGACCTCTTAATGAAAGATTAGAATTCATAGAAACTTTTTTTATGAACGAGGCAAGTAATGTTAAAGTGCCAATTAGAATACACAAGGATGTAATTAGAGCTTTTTTGCTTTATGACTGCTACGGAAATATCGGGCAACTTAAAGGTGATATACAGCTTCTATGTGCGAGAGGATTCTTAGATTATAAAACCTATAATAAAAAGGAGATTGAAATAAATATTCATCTTTTGCCGGAACATATATACAGTGGCTTACTAAGCAGACACAAAGATTACAGTGAAGTTTTTGAGCTATTAGAGTATGGCAAAGACTATTATATATACAAACCCGACGATAAAAAGTTAGCAGAAACTATTAACTTGAACAGCTTTGATGTATCTGATAATTTGTATAAAGAAATAACTAAAAAGTATAATCATTATCTAAATATAGGCTTTTCAAATGATAAAATCAGCGAAATCATAAATAATGATATAATAAAATATTTAAAAAAACTCTTAAAGAAATATGATCATAATACAGAAAAGGCCTTATCGGATAAAAATGAATTATTTAAAATTATAAATCCGAAGGTATATAATGCTGCGGAGACAGCATTGATACTTGCGGAACAAAAATTAAATAAACATTTCAGCAATAGAGCTATAATAGGTCTTGCTATGCATATAAGTGCTTTGATGGAAAGGATAGCTGACAAAAGCCTAATTTATTATGAAGAAATAAATAAAATTGCTTTAAATAATCCGAGCGAGTTTAAGGTAGCCAAAATGATTAGAGAAGTTTTGCAGCAAGAGTTAGGAATCAGCATACCGACAGGCGAAATTGGTTTCTTAACTATGTTTTTAAGTGCTGTTGATACAGGTGATGATTACAGCAAAATTGGAGTTATAGTTTTAGCTCATGGAGAGGCAACAGCTACTAGTATTGCTGATGTTGCCAATACCTTGCTTGCTACGGAACATTGCAAAGCAATTGACATGCCACTTGATATGAAAGTAGACAATGCATTAGAAAAAACTATAGAAATGGTTAAAAAAGTAGATGAAGGAAAAGGAGTATTATTGCTGGTGGATATGGGCTCCCTTACTGCTTTTGCAGAGATTATTACTCAGAAAGCAAATGTTTTAACTAAATCCATAGAGAATATTTCTACCCCAATAGTAATAGAAGCTGTAAGAAAAAGCCTATTGCCAGAAATGACCTTATCAGTTCTTGTTGAAGATCTAAATAGAGCAAACCCATATATCGGAAGAATAATTAGTGGAGATATTAAAAACAGAGTTAATATTTCATCTTCAAAAACAATACTTACTACATGTATTTCAGGCATGGGTGCTGCTGTAAAAATTGCACAACTTTTAAAAAACACTTTAAATTTTGTGGATGAATATAATGTCAAGATACAACCAGTAAATAAAGCTGAAAACTTGGATAATATCTTAGATAAAAATGGTTACGACGATGTAATAGCTGTAGTTGGAACAGTAGATTTACATATACCACAAGTTCCTTTTATCCCAATAGATGAACTAATAATAGGAGATGGAGTTAGGAAACTGGAAAAAAGTATTACTGGTTCGAACAACTATATAAAAAGTAAAAAACAATCGGAAGAAAACGTATTCATTAATATGTTGGAAGAATTACTTACTTTTCTAAATCCTATAAAAGCGTATAATGTGGTTAATGATTCATATACTGCAACAATAAAATTGTTAGGTATAAAGGATTCTGCCAGAATTAAGTCTAGATACATTTTTCACAATTGCTGTATGATAGAAAGGCTTATTCAAAATGATATCTTACCGTATAACAACATTGATGAATTAATACAAAAAAAGATGAGTATATATGAAAAGGTGAAATTATCCCTAGCAAACATTGAAGAAGCATTTGGCATTACCGTTCCTGACACAGAAATAGGGTATATAATAGACCTGCTTGACACACAATAGCACACTTGAGCTTTACATTTTAATTAATCATATTAGAATAACATATTGTTATGCTTCAAACCCATGAAAGCAAAGAGAAGGTAGCGAGTAGCGCAAAATTCTCTTTGCTTTTATAATTTTGACACAATTATATTGGCATGAATATTGCTCTATAAATTACTTTATAATATGTTTAAGGTTGCATTTAATTTACTTAGGATTGGGAGGATAATAATTTATGCTAGGAATATTGATAGTAACTCACGGCAATTTTGGAAAGGAGCTTTTAAGAAGTGCTGAGCTTATTGTAGGAAGACAGGAAAATATTGAAACTTTAGGCCTTGAACATGGAGATAGTGTTGAAGAGTTATATAAGAAAGTTAAGGATTCACTTAAAAAGTTGGATAGGGGAGAAGGAGTTTTAATTTTAACAGATCTTTTTGGTGGCAGTCCATCCAATGTAACTGCTGCAGCCATGAAAGAAAATAATATTAAGGTCGAAAGTATTTCGGGAGTTAATTTACCAATGCTTATAGATGCTTTGGACTTGAGAAATACTACAGATTTAGAGTGCATTATAGACAAAATTATCCAAACAGGAATTTGCGGAATTAAAAATATTAAGCTTGAGTTAAAAGAAAAAAGCAATAGTGCTTAGGAGGCATTGAGAATGGCAGATATTACCATGATAAGAGTGGACGAGCGACTTGTGCATGGTCAAATAATAATTAAATGGCTCCAAGCTAAAAATGCTAACAAAATTATAATAGTCGATAATGAACTGTGCAAAGATCCAATAATGGGAAATTTTTTAAGTATGACTGTTCCACAAAATGTTAACCTCGAAATCTATGACATATATGAAGCAGTAGAAACTCTAAATGCAAGTGAATCGAATGACAAAGCAATTATCTTACTTAAAAATTTATATCTAGTAAAATTTATGCATCAAAAGGGGGTGAAAATTAAAGAAATAAATATCGGTAGGATACCTTCAGGACCAGGAAAGAAAAAGGTTCATCAAAATGTTTTTTTATCAGATGAGGATATAGATGCTATTAAATACTTTAGAGAGAAAGCTGTTCCGATTATTGTTCAAATGGTGCCTGATAGTTTACCGATTCTTATTTATGATGTGATTTGAAATCTTTTAAGAGAGGATGTGAGTTTATTTTAGAAAAAGAAAATTTGCCATGTATTATTTTACTTACGCACGGTAATTGGGGTCAAGAATTAATTAAGAGTGCAGAAATGATATGTGGCACTTTAAAAAATGTTTATGCGTTTCCATTACAGCCAGCTCAATCGATTGATGACTATATGGTTAGTATTGAATCAGTCGTGAAGACTGCACCAAAAGGCAGTATCATAATCGCTGATTTATTTCGAGGTACTACATCTAATATAGCAGCAGCAATTTCAGCCAAATATGATGTAATAGCTTTATCGGGTTTAAATATTGCGATGCTTATTGAGGCCAATGAGTATAGGGCAAAATATAAAGGCGAAGAGTTATCAGAAAAGCTAATAGAAAAGGCAACTGAAAATTGTAAGAATATAGGTAAAATATTACGAGAATCTAAGTATCTCATGAAATAATTAAAGATTCTTAAGAAAAATATTGTTATCGTTGAAGTGCTTTTTAAAATTCACGCGGATAATCACTGTTTCAACTATATATTAAGTAATTTACTATGTTATTTCTAACATTCTTTAAAAATGCAATGAATTTACGAGAAATACTAGAAAAATAAAAAATTATTTAACAAAATATAGAAAGTGAGAGGGAAAATAAATGATCGATAAGGAGTTTTTACTAATTCCAGGCCCTACACCGCTTCCACCACGCGTGATTTCAGCTATGACTCAGCCAATAATTAATCATAGGGGTCCACGTTTTAAAGAAATGTTTCAAAAAGCGATGATTGCACTCAAAGAATTAATTAATTGCAGCGGAGATGTTTATCTTATTCCATCTTCAGGAACTGGTGCGATGGAACTTTCTGTAGATAATTTTACTAGTAAAGGCGACAAAGTACTTGTTGTAGATACTGGAATTTTCGGAGAACGTTTTTATATGATGAATGTTGCTCGCGGAAGAAATGCATTAAGACTGAAAGTTGAATGGGGAAGAGCTGTGCAGCCTGAAGAAATAACAGAGGTATTAATATCGAATTCTGATGTAAAAGCTGTTTTTATAGCGCATAATGAAACCTCTGCTACTACCATAAACGATATAAAACAAATTTCATCAAGAATAAAAAAAATGTCAGATTGTTTTATTATTGTTGATGCCGTAAGTTCAATTGGAGTTACTGAAATTGATATAGATAATTGGGGTATTGATGTTCTTATTGGTGCTTCACAGAAAGGGTTGATGAGCCCACCTGGAATCGGGATTGTAGCCGCCAGCAAAAGAGCAGTGGAATATGCTATGAAAAAAGAAAGTGAAACTTATTATTTTGATGTAAAGAGCATAAAAAAGAACGCAGATATTAATCAATCATTTACAACATTTCCAGTTTCTACTTTTCTTGGTCTAAGCGAAGCTCTTAAGATGATACAAGAAGAAGGATATGAAAATATTTATAAACGACACTTAATCTATCGAAACTTAGTAAGAACTGCATTAAAGGAAATTGGATTAGAATTGGTGGCGAACGATGCGGATGCTTCACCAGGTCTTACTGGGATATATGCACCTAAAGGAATAAACGCAGATGACATAATAAGCATGATGAGAGAGCGTTACAGAGTTGAAATTGCTTCTGCTCAAGGAAATCTCAAAGGAAAGGCTTTTAGGATTAGCCATATGGGATATATCAATTCAAATGACTTACTTGTAGCGATTTCAGCACTAGAATGTACCCTAAAAGACTTAGGCTATAATGATATCGAAATGGGCATAGGAACAAAGAAGTTTTTAGAATTACGAAGGAAGTTTGAAGTGTAAAATATACAAATAAATATTATCTGCTGCTCACATGTAAAATTATGTAATCCTAAAATCATAAACTAATCAAACTAGAAATTTTGTAATTCCCCCTTTTTGAATATTTAGCGTATATATGTGTAAAGAAATAGTATGCTTATGTATGATTCTAGCTAAAATCAATGAATAAACATAGGGAGGGTATAATAATGCAAACACAAGCAGTTACTTTGACTATTATGCAATCAGCTTTAATATCTTTATGGATTTCCATCGTCATGACGCGTAGCACAGGTTATTCTTCAACTGCCTTTAGATATAGCCCTTTGATGACGGGATTGATTGTAGGCATTGTTTTGGGCGATGTGCCTAATGCAATGATGGTTACTGCGGCAATTCAATTGATCTACATGGGAGTTATTTCTCCTGGCGGTTCTACACCAAGTGAGCCTGCGGTAGCTGCTGCAGTAGCAGTTCCTGTAGCAATTTTATCAGGTCTAAAGCCAACAGAAGCAGTTACAGTAGCAATACCTGTAGGACTTTTAGGTTCATATCTTTATCAGCTTAGATTCTTTTTAAACACGGTTGTTGTAACACCATTAGTTGATAAATATGTAAAGCAAGCCGATGAGAGGGGTATAACTTTTGCTTCTATTTTTCTACCTATAATCTTAGGATTTGCGATATTCTTTCCAGCAATGTTTATTACACTTTACAAAGGAGTTCCTTTAATAACTGAAGTCGTAAAACTTATGTCAGGGCGTACTATGCATGCATTAGAAGTTATTGGAGGGGCACTTCCTGCAGTAGGAATTGCTGTTACGCTTAAAATGATTGGAAAGAAGAGTTTAATGCCTTTCTTCTTGCTAGCGTATTTTCTAGTTATAATTTTACAGTCATTAGAAATTAATATTATAACTTTTGCAATTTTAGGGGCAATAATTTCTTACTTATATGTGCTAGTTATAATGGAAAAAGAAGGGGAAATTAGTGGAGAGCTAGAAGAAAATGATATAGCAAAGGATGCTAATAGTGCAGGTGAAGGTCAATTTACAGATAGAGATCTTCACAAAATCTGGCTTAGATGGAGATATGCAAACGAAATTCCTCATACTTTCGATAGAATGATTGCATTTTCTTTTCTATGGTCGTTGATACCGGGCTTAAAAAAACTGTATAAGAGCAAAGAAGATTTAAGTGAGGCATATGAGCGACATTCGCAATTCTTCAATACTGAATGCGTTGGAGGTGCGCCAATTGTTGGAATGACCCTTTCACTGGAAGAACAAAGGGCAAGAGCATTGTCTGAAGGAAGAAAGGATGAAGCAGTAAGCGAAGAGGTAATAAACAGTACAAAAGTTAGTTTGATGGGACCATTTGCGGCTTTAGGAGACTCAATAGAAGAAGGCACAATTCAGTATATTTTAATTGCTTTATTTCTTCCTTTGGCAAGTGCGGGCAACTTTTTAGGTGGAATCCTTCCGTGGCTGATATGGATTATAGGAAATTACTTTTATGGTTTTTACTTCCTCAAGATGGGATACAAACTAGGAATTCATGCAGCTACCACAATTCTTGGTGGCAAGAGCATGAGGTATATACTTACCGGACTATCGATATTGGGACTCTTTATGATGGGTGTATTAACTGCTTCTTATGTTGATGTTACAACTCCTTTAAGCTGGACTATTTCAGGCAAGACTTTTGAACTTCAGGGTATATTGGATAGCATATTTCCAGGACTATTGCCGTTAGCGACAGTAATAATTATATATCTCTACTTTGATAGAAAAGAATTAAATGTGTTAAAAGTGCTTATTAGCTTAGTAATCATTTTAGCTATATTAGGGTTATTGAATATACTTTAATGCTATCTAAGATGGAAAGCCTTATAAAGTTTTTTGCTTAGAAGCAACTTTGTTGTTAGTACTGATGACTAATTAATCATCAGTACTAACATGCTTTTCCGTTCATAACAATATATAGTTGGGAGCAGCAGCAGTTTTTTAAGCTTATAAAGATGAGTTTTTGGCTAACTTAGCAGCAGCGACGAATTTGTGTAACTGTGTTTATGAGGTACAATATTGTGGAAAGGTAAATTAACCGATGTCAAACGGATTATTTTTATAACTCTAGATAAGCTAGTGATAATAACAAAATCTATTATATTGGAGGATTGATTTTAAATGGGAGAAATAGTTTTGGCACGAGTAGATGATAGATTAATTCATGGTCAAGTTATGACAAAATGGTCTAAAGGATTAAATTGCAATGCTATTTTTGTGATAGATAATTCAATTTCGAAGGACCCACTTATGAAAAGTGTGTATGAAATGTCAGCAGGAGCTTACGGTTTAACAATTAAGGTAATGAGTGTTGATGAGGCAATAAAAAGTTGGGAAGAAAATAAATTCTGGCGATATAAAGTAATTTTGTTGTTTAAAAATATTTCAACGGTAAAAGAAACAGTAAATAAAGGCTTGCCAATACAAAGATTAAATATTGGGGGTATCGCAAAGAAAGCTGATTCTACGTTTATAATTCCTAGTGTTGCTTTGACGAAGCTTGATGCTGACATCCTAAGGGAATTAAATCAAAATTATGGCATAGAAGTGACATTCCAGACGCTGCCTGATACTAAGAAGGTAAGTCTAAAAGATGCTCTAGATAATTCTGGGTTATAGAAAAATCAATGTGAAATTATAATTGATTCCACTGTAAAAAGTTAGTTTTTCCATAAAATATTTATGTATTGCTTGCTCTATAAAAAGGACATTATTAATTTTACGCTAAAGAATAAAGGTTTTTGCGTCGTAAATTATAATTAACTTGGCTAAGATGTAACTTAAAAGACTATAACATTGTTAATGAAAGCAGAGGTTTTAAAATTATGTATGAATTTGACTACGTAGATAATGCAAAACAGTATAGTTCTGAAAAGTGGTATGGTCTTAAGGAGAAGTTCGGTAGCGAGGACTTAATTCCGCTATGGGTAGCCGATATGGATTTTAAAGCTCCGCAACCTGTGATAGATAGACTTATGGAAGTTGTCGAATTTGGAGTTTATGGAAATATTAGGAGACCTGAGACCTATTACAATTCAATAATAAATTGGATGAGAAAAAGATATAATTGGGAAATTAAAAGAGAATGGATAGGTGTTGCTTCTCGCATTATTCCATCAATTGGATTTGCTATTCGAGCACTTACTCAACCAGGAGATAATATTATTATTCAGCCACCAGTTTATGATAATTTTTCCAATATAATCAAGAAAAGCGAAAGAAAAGTCGTAACTAATCCATTGATTTTTAAGGAACAAAAATACTATATGGATTTTTTAGACTTGGAAAAGAAAGCGCAAGATCCTAAAACAAAAATGTTAATTATCTCAAATCCGCATAATCCGGTCGGCCGTGTATGGACAAGGTCAGAACTGACGGAATTGGGTAGGATATGCTTGAAGCACAATGTAATTGTAATTTGCGATCAAGCTTATGCAGACCTAACATATCCCAACATTGAATATACCCCCTATGCATCAATTTGTGAAGATTTTGCGCAAAATTGTATTACCTGTAATTCGCTAAGTAAGCCGTTTAATTTAGCGGGTATACACACAGCATATATGATTATTCCGAATAAAAATTTGTTTGATGCATATGATAGTTTTATTGAATCGCTGCATTTGAAAAGAGGAACTATTTTTAGTGTAATTGCGACAGAAGCTGCTTATGAAGAAAGTGAAGAGTGGTTGAATAATGTTACGAAATATATTAACGAAAACTTGCAATATATGAAATGCTTTATCAAGGATAGAATTCCGAATATCAATGTGATAGAGCCTGAATTTGCTTATTTGGTCTGGTTGGATTTACGGAATATAAAAGTAGATAGTTCGCAGTTAAATAATTTTTTAGTGCAAAAAGCTAAAATAGCTGTAAATGATGGACGAATGTATGGTGAGAACGGAGCTGGATTTGTAAGAATGAATATTGCATGTCCGAGGAATATCTTAAAATCTGCCTTGGAAAGGATTGAATTTGCTGTTAATATTTGTTGAAATTAGCAACACAGGAAATTAAATTTCTTAAATCTGCAATGGCGTAAGGGAGAGAAATACAATTATGAATATTTACCAAAAATATGGTTTAAAACAGATAATAAATGCAAGCGGGAAAATGACAGCTTTAGGCGGCAGTGCTCTTAACTCGATGGTAGCACGTGCTATGTTTGAAGCTGCTCAAGATTATGTTGATATGCAAGAATTAACAATAAAAGCAGGTAAAATTATTGCAGAAATGACGACGGCTGAAGATGGATGTCCAACAGTAGGGGCGGCTGCTGGTATTGTGATTTCGACAGCGGCTTTAATAGCTGGAGAGAATTTAACTTTGATTGAACGATTACCATATAGTGAAGGACTGAGCAACGAGATAATTATTCAAAAGGGGCATTTAATTAATTTTGGAGCATCAATAGCTCAGATGATCAGATTGGGAGGTGGTAGAGTAGTTGAGGTAGGACAAGTAAACCATGTTAAAAAAGATCACATTTTAGAGTCGATTTCAGAAAAAACTGCCGCGATTTTTTACGTTAAGTCTCACCATGCTGCTAAAAAAGGGATGCTATCAACCTCTGAGATAATTGAAATTGGTAGAGAAAAAAATATACCAGTTATCATAGATGCAGCCGCAGAAGAGGATATAAAAGAATATATTCAAAATGGGGCGAATCTTGTAATATACAGCGGAGGAAAAGCCATAGGTGGGCCAACTTCAGGCTTTATTTGCGGTGAAAAAGAATTAGTTGAAGCTTGCCGACTACAATACTTGGGTGTTGGCCGAGCAATGAAAGTAGGGAAGGAACAGATTATGGGCTTAATTGCAGCATTGGAAATTTACTATGACAGAGTTGAAACCAAGCAAGAAGAATTGCAAAAAGCTAAATGGATAGTTGAACAGTTTAAAAATATTCAAGGAATAACTGCTTCTATTATACAGGATGAAGCAGGAAGAGAAATTTATCGTGCACAGTTAAAGTTTGATGAAAAGAAACTAAAAATTTCAACCGATGAAATTATTAATAAATTAGAAATGGGCGAACCTTCAATCTTTACTAGAAATTATTACGCAAATCTAGGTATAATAAGCATTGATCCGCGTACTTTACTTTCTGGTCAAGAAAAAATAATTGTTAACAGAATAAAAGAAATTTTAAACATACAATAATATTATATCTGCAAGTGGCTGAGGAAGCTGCTGGATGTTTAAACGATTTTTATTAGCCTTTGTTTTTATGGATAAGATTTGCGTTATTAATAAGATAGGAAAGCCAATTTTCACTGAAATTACAAAAAAAATGTCATAATAGGTCTAAAATACTAGTAAAATAGGACAAGTGGGATATACCAAATTTTACTAGTTTGTCATATAATTAACTTTGTAAAAGCCCTATTTCTTCTTAAATGATTTACCCCTTAGTTCTTTTTTAAGCCCCCCTTTCTTTCGTGGTTAGACCCTGAAAGCAAGGGTCTTTTTTTATTTTTAGATATAAAAGGAAATACAGCTTTAATGTAGAATAATATACAGAATATATAAATTTTATATAAAAGTTAATATTATATGGGGGCTTAACCGATGTTGCCATATAAAAAGTACGCATATCTCATAGGGGCTTTGGGCTTTGCACTTTTAGTGGTATTAGTTGTCGTATTTGGTTTTAAGGAAAATCCAAACATAAATTACATAATATTTTTATTATTTATGACTATGTCGGAGCTGCAAACTTTGAAGGTAAATAATAGTTATTTAAGCGTTGGATTCGGCTTTTTATATTCTGCGGCGTTTATTTTTGGTCCTGCATCAGCGGCTATAATGAAGATTTTAAGCACATTAATCTGTCAGACATATTATAAAGTGAAAAATGGCTTAGACGATAGCATGGAGAAAACCGTATTCAATGCGGGTCAGTATATGATAAGTTTTTTCTGTGCTACACAGTTATATTTGTTAAATAAAAAGAGTTTCATAAATAACAATCTTACATATGAGGTAGTTATACAGAGCACGTCTATACTTATTTATTTTTTATTGAACAATCTATTGGTAGAATACTACATAGTTTTAAAGCACCAGAAACCAATGCCTAAGTTGATTCCAAAATCTTTACTGATGGATTTGTCAACATATCTTATAGCAGTACCTGCAGGGATGGCAATAGTAAGTGTATATAATAAGCACGGCCTTTTCGAAACTGTGTTAGTCTTGGTTATTTATCTGGCTGTAGTTTATGTATATATTTTGTATCATAATCTAATCAAGATAAATAATGAATTGACAGCTCTTTATGATATGGTTACGAGTATTGCATCGACTCTTGATATTGAAACAGTAATGGATATAGTGCTGAGTTATGCACAGAGTATAGCACCTTGGGATGCGGTATGCTTATATGTATATCAGAACGGATATTTAGTACCGGCAATTTACGAAGGCTTTGAAAATGAAGAATTTAAATATCACAAATTAAAACCCGATGAACAAATATTGGGGCGTAATATTTTTACGAGTAAAGGAGAAATAATTAATAATTGTCATAAGAAAAGCAAGGAGTTAAAAGACATATCGATCGGCCAAGATGGCACGAAATCCATATTAGCAGTACAGCTAACAACGAATAAAAAGCTTATAGGAGGTATTGTCCTTACCAGCAAAAAAAATAATATATACACAAAAAAACATTTAACACTGATGAATATCCTGGCAAGTCAAGCTGCTGTGGCATTGACAAATGCACAACTTTTCGATGAAACTTCCCAAATGGCAATTACTGACGGACTTACCGGTTTGTATAATCATACCTACATATACTCAGAGATGGAACGGCAAATAAGAGGTATAAACAATGCCGGCGGTATTTTTAGTCTTATTATCATCGATGTTGATCATTTCAAAGTATATAATGACATGTATGGTCATATTGTAGGAGATATCATATTAAAGAATTTAGCCGAGGTTTTAAAGAAAAATGTAAGGGATAAGGATATTATAGGCAGGTATGGAGGCGAAGAATTTGCTATAATATTGCCGGGCATTCCACCGCTTGAAGCAATGATTATTGCAGAGCGCATACGGAAAATTGTTGAAAAAACCGCGCTGGCTGCAGTAGAAAATGAAAATATATATATTACTATAAGCGCCGGTATTGCGGCATATCCGACTAATGCGGCTTCCGTAGAAGAATTAGTTGACAAGGCCGACCAAGCCATGCTTTTTGGAGCCAAAAAAGAAGGCCGGAACAGGGTCGTAATATTTCGGCAGAATATAAGTATGGAAACTTAAATTTTTGATGGTAATTTTAAGCTGCTATAAAGCACATCCCAAATCTCTGGTTCTTCAAACCCCTTTCTCCACGCTGCGGCTCCTGCAAGGCCGTATTTTTTTATAAGAGCAGCTTTTAGCTTAATGGATTTTTCATCTTCCAGCCATATTTTAAAAACCGAATCTCCTTTTTTGTAGTAGGCAAAATTTTGTCCGGCTTTTTCATCCCAACTCATCTTAGCCTCATTTTTTTCTAGTATTTCCTTTACTTGAGCCATGGAAAGAGCTGTAGATTTGACTGTTGTGTTGCCTCCGTCATCAGATACTTCCTCCCACTGGCGCGTATAAAAAGGTAAACCAAGTATAACCTTTTCCGGAGGCACATCTTCTAAAAGAGTTGTGATACCATTTTCAACCCAGCCTATGGAGGCGACAGACCCGCTGGTAGGGCTTGTTGCCCAATGCTCATCATACGCCATTAAAATTACATAATCCACGACTTTACCTAATTCTTTTCTGTCATAGCACATGGACCAATTGGGACTTGTAGATTTGGCAGTAACGTCCATAGATACGACAATGCCCGCTTCATGAAGGATAGGGACTAGTTCTCGAACAAATTGAACTAAAAGTCCTTTGTCTTCAAGATATACATTCTCAAAATCAAGGTTAATGCCATCTAGACGGAAAAGTTCTGCATACATCAGAATTTGCCGGATAACCTTATCACGAGTTTCGGAACTTGATAAAAACTCATGTGTGATATCCGGGTCGAAGTTATTATTTATTAGTGGCCAAACTGCCAGATTATTTTTATGTGCCCATTCTATATAAGAAATGTCAGCTTTGCTATCAATGGTTCCTTGACCATCGATAATTGAAAACCAGGTGGGAGATATTATATCAAGGCCTAATGGAACAGATTCCATACTCTTATCAGGTGTAACTTTGTAAATATAGTCCCATACCATGTTGAGCCTACCTCTACCGGGGCTATATCGCCGATAATCAGGTTTACGCTCGGTCATTTCCGGCATTTCAGATACCTCCAGATGATTTTTTAGGATGTAACCAATTAAGCCGTCTTCAGTTCTGACTTGAAACCACCCGTCTTCGAGAGAATATACGGTGAGATTATCGGATTTTTTAATTTTAGCTACACTTGCAGAAAGCCATGTAGGCGAAAGTTTCATAATAGTTTCATCAGATATTATTTTACCTATCTTATGGGTATTAAGGTTTTTATCAATAATTACGCGGTTTTTATCTTGAATTACTTTAACTTTTATGCCATACAAATCCTCTAAAAGCCGAATGGGTATGTATGGCTGTTGTTGAGCTGCCAGGATTTTTGCAGGCAAGGATATTTCTGTGGGCTTTGTATTTATCATTGCGGTTAGACTTTCTGTTGCGAGGCGAACGGTTTTATCAAGTGTTGTAATAGTAACTTTACTTTCCGCTAAGTCCCAGAATATATAAGGGTCTAGATACTCTTTTATAATATTATATGATAAAAGCACATGATTGTTCTCGATTATGAAGGGAGTTTCTTCTGACAATACCATGTTTTCAATAACCAATATCGGCTTATTATCCGGCAGCGGTGAAACTGTATAAATATCTGTAAAACAGAAGATGCAGAAAAACAGTAACATCATTAAAAAAAGAGCGACAAAAGCAATTGAGTTTGATTGGGTAGCAGGTTTTACGCTCATTATTTCCTCCGTGATAAAAATAATTTATTTGACAATTAAAGAATAATTAATTGATATAATTCGACAAAAAACTTTCAGTTCCTCTATTTTTGATGGACTTAAAATATGCCAATAACTTCTCGAACACTAGAAAGTTAGGCAGTTGCACGTATATTCAAAAAATGTTAGAATAAACCGAACAGGTCTATTATTACAAGGCTAAAACTGTGTTTTAGTACATCAATGGAGTGCTTTATATGATTGAGCTGGAAGGTGTTGTAGAGAGAATTACATATTATAATGAGGAAAATGGTTTTACTGTTGCAAAAATTACAGTAAAAGATAATGATGATTTGATTACAGCTATAGGGTATTTTCACTGTCTTGAAGTTGGGGAAGTATTAAAACTCAAGGGAAATTGGACGATACATAAAGATTACGGGCATCAGTTTAAGGTCGAGTTTTATGAAACGATTATGCCAGCGACTGTCAGAGGCATAGAAAACTATTTGGCATCGGGGGTAATTCGCGGCATAGGTCCTACAATAGCAAAAAAAATCGTGGAAGAATTTGGAGAAAAAACTTTGGAGGTCTTAAGTAACTCACCTGAAAAGCTTTTAAGTGTTCCCGGTATTGGAGAGAAAAAACTTAAAATGATAACTGAATCCTATAGCCAGCAACAGGAAACTCGCGATATCATGTTGTTTCTTCAAGAATATGGAATTGGTCCTAATGTGGCGGTAAAAATATATAAAAACTATAAAGAAAAATCAATTCAAATACTGAAGGAAAACCCTTATCGCCTAGCAGATGAAGTATATGGAATCGGATTTAAAACGGCCGACTACATTGCTCAAAAAATGGGTATGGAACGCGACTCTATGGAACGCCTATGTGCTGGCTTGAAATATGCTGTGGTAAAGGCTGCGGATGAAGGCCATGTTTTTATGCCGCTTGAGGAATTGCTGTATAAAGCTTCGGAACTTTTATCCGTAGAAAAAGAGCCTTTAAATCAAGCTTTTTTAGCGCTTGAGGAAAAGAAAGATATTGTTGTAGAGAGGGCATGGGGCAGGGAAGATGTGTATTTAGCTGCTTTTTACTATTCGGAAAAGGCCGTTGCTCGCAGGCTTTTTTTATTGGCTGCTATGATAGATGAGCCGTTGGAAATTACCGATAAAACTATAAATGAGATAGAAAAGTGCTGCAATATAAGGCTGGCTAAGCGTCAAAGGGAAGCTATTGAAAAAGCGGCACAGCATGGTGTGCTGGTAATTACGGGAGGTCCGGGCACTGGTAAAACCACAACAATTCAGAGCTTATTGGAATTTTTCAAAAAGCAAGAATTAAAGGTGGCACTTGCAGCGCCAACGGGTCGAGCTGCAAAACGGATGGTAGAAGCTACAGGAGTCGAAGCAAAGACAATCCACAGATTGTTAGAATATAATGCATATGAGCAAGGCGGCATGGCTTTTGGCAAGAATCAGGACGATCCTTTAGATGAAGATGTTATTATTGTAGATGAAATGTCCATGGTTGATATAATTCTCATGCATCATCTGCTGTCTGCGGTAAGACCGGGTGCTCGACTTATTTTGGTAGGAGATAAAGACCAGCTTCCGTCGGTAGGGCCGGGCAGTGTCTTGAGAGAAATCATTGAAAGCGATAAAATTCCGGTAGTGGTTCTTGATGAGATATTTCGGCAAGCACAGGAAAGCATGATTATTGTCAATGCACATAGGATAAATAAAGGTTATTTTCCATATATAAATGTGAAAGATAAGGACTTTTTTTTCGAGCAGGTTCTTCTGCCTGAGGATATATTGGAAACTATCTTGGAGATGACTAAAAACCGGTTACCTAATTACGGAAATTTTGATCCGCTAGAGGATATCCAGGTACTGACACCAATGAAAAAAGGGTTAGTAGGTGTTGCTAATTTAAACGACAACTTACAGTCGATTTTAAATCCGCCAAACAGGCGCAAGAAGGAATATCATTATCGTGCATGTGTTTTCCGTGAAGGTGACAAAGTCATGCAGATTAAAAACAATTACGATAAAGAAGTATTTAACGGCGACTTAGGCCGAATCGTCAGAATTGATGATGAAGATGTAGTCATCGTGAGTTTTGCAGATGCATGGCAAGAAAGGGAAGTGGCTTATCAAGGTCAAGAAATAGAAGAATTAAGTCTTGCTTATGCCCTTTCTGTGCATAAGAGCCAAGGCAGCGAATTTCCGGTAGTTATTATGCCTATCACAACCTCGCACTATGTGATGCTGCAGAGGAACCTTTTATATACTGCCGTTACGAGGGCTAAGAAACTAATAGTGCTTGTGGGTACAAAACAGGCACTAACAATAGCCATACAAAACAACAGGTCATTGAGGCGCTATGGTCATCTAAGTGACAGGATAATCGACGAATTTTCCCAAGCAATTTTTGGGGACGGTTCCATTTAATTTACATTTAATTCAGTGTAGATATTTTACTTAGTTAAGAGGTGGAAATGATATGTTAGAACAGAAACTCTCCAATTTGAAGCAAAGAATTCAGGCACTCAAACAGGTTGTGGTAGCTTTTTCAGGGGGTGTTGACAGCACTTTCCTATTAAAGGTATGTATGGATGTTTTGGGTAGGGATCATGTCTTGGCAGTAACCGCCAGGTCTGGGGCCTTCTCTGAAAAAGAGTTTATAGAATCTCAAGACTTAGCAAACCTCTTAAATGCCAGGCAAATAATAATAGAATTAGATGAGTTAAATATCCCTGGTATCCTAGACAACCCTCCCGAAAGGTGTTACTTTTGCAAGCGGCATTTATTTAATAAGTTTATCGACATTGCCGGAGAACAAGGCTATGATTTTGTAGTGGAGGGTTCGAACTTTAGCGATACTGAAGATTTCAGGCCAGGAATGGTTGCCATACAGGAACTAGGTATTATAAGCCCGTTAAAAGAAGTAGGTTTGACCAAGGATGAAATACGAAAAGCCTCAAAAGAAATGGGACTTCCTACATGGAATAAACCTTCATATGCATGTCTTTTTTCCAGATTTCCATATGGAGAAAAAATTACTCGGGAAAAACTTAAAAGGGTATCCGAGGCTGAGGATTTATTGAGAGGCCTCGGGTTTTATCAATTTCGCGTCCGCAGCCATGAGGACCTTGCACGAATTGAAGTTTTGCCGGAGGAAATAAACAGGTTTTTTGAGCAAAGCTTTCGTGATAAAATAACAAATGAGTTTAAAAAACTAGGTTTCACATACATTACCTTGGATTTGACAGGATATAGGACAGGCAGTATGAATGAGGAGCTAAAAGAGGGGGACAGAGCAGCTTGGAAAAATTAAGAGGATTACTTGAAAAATTACAGGCAGGAAATTTAACAGTTGACGATGTTTTAAAGGAACTAAAAAATTTGCCTTATGAAAATCTGGAATTTGCTCGGATTGACAATCATCGAAGCCTTAGGCGGGGAGTACCGGAAGTGATATACTGCCAAGGTAAGACAACGACTCAGGTGGTGGAAATAACCCGGCACATGATGAAAAGCGGCAACAATGTTATGGGAACTCGAGCGGATTTAAAGACATTTCACGAAGTGCAGCTTATTGCCCCGGATGCAAAATACTATGAACCTGCAAGGATTTTTGCAGTTCAGCAAGAAGATGTCTTGAAAAACGAGGGTATTATTGCGGTTGTAACTGCCGGGACATCAGATATACCTGTGGCTGAGGAAGCTGCTGTAACTGCAGAGCTGTTCGGAAATCCGGTAGAGAGACTGTATGATGTGGGAGTGGCAGGTATCCATCGGCTGTTGATGAATATGAAAGTAATTCAATCAGCCAGAGTAATAATAGTTGTGGCCGGTATGGAAGGAGCATTGGCCAGTGTAGTCGGGGGATTAGTGGACAAACCCGTGGTGGCGGTTCCTACAAGCATAGGATACGGAGCCAACTTTAACGGTCTTTCTGCTCTACTTGCTATGCTCAATAGCTGTGCAGGTGGTATTTCGGTGGTCAATATCGACAACGGTTTCGGTGCGGCATATGTTGCCCATCAAATTAACCGGCTGGGAGAAAAGGGTGAATAGGATAAATAAATTATGTAAATCAACCACGAATTAAGATATGAAGGAGTGAGTGCTATGAAAAACGGTAACAGCAAAACCATCTTATACCTGGATTGCTTTTCCGGCATAAGTGGAGATATGTTCCTTGGTGCCATGCTGGATTTGGGGTTAGACAAGGAAGAATTTTTAAGTGAACTGACAAAACTTCCTTTACATGATTATGAAGTGGAAATAAAAAAGGCGTTAAAGGGCGGCATTACCGGAACAGATGTTATGGTGAAAACTCATGAACATCATCCGCATCGGGGTTTAAAGCAAATATATGAGATAATTGACAATAGCAAACTAAAATCAGAGGTAAAACAAAAAAGCAAAGAAGCTTTCTATAAGTTAGCCGAAGCGGAAGGTAAGGTTCACGGCAAGCCTCCGGAAGAAATCCATTTTCATGAGGTGGGGGCGGTTGATTCCATTGTGGATATCGTAGGTTCATGTATTCTTATGGACATGCTAAACCCTGCTGCTGTTTATGCCTCGCCGGCCAACGTCGGCTCCGGAACGGTAAACTGTGCCCACGGAATCCTGCCGGTACCGGCTCCTGCTACCATAGAACTTCTAAAAGGAGTTCCCGTATATGCGGCAGAGGAATCAGGAGAGTTTACAACGCCAACGGGAGCACTTCTTTTAACCATATTTGTTGACGAATTCGGGCCTATGCCCTTGGGAATTCCTGAAAAATCCGGTTATGGATTGGGTAAGGCCGAGCGAAAGTCTCCAAATGTTTTAAGGGCGGTCTTACTTAAAGAGTACTGCAATACCGGCGACATACATACAAACGATTTGGAAAAGGATAAAATAGCAATCCTTGAAGCAAATGTAGATGATATGAATCCCGAGCTATATGAGGAAGCCATTGAAAGCCTTTTTCAAAGAGGAGCATTAGATGTGTTTCTTACACCAATAATCATGAAAAAGACCCGACCCGGGATAAAGATTACCTGTCTTTGTCCGCCGGATAAAAAGCAGCATTTGGCGGAAGCTATGCTTAGGGAAACCGCTACTTTGGGTGTAAGGGAATTGGTGTCGGATCGTATAAAGCTTTTTAGAGAGATAGAAGAAATAAATACACCTTTAGGGAATCTAAGGGTCAAGATAGCTAAAATAGGCGACGAAATCATCAGAATAACCCCTGAATATGAAGATATGAAATGTTTGGCTAAAAACAATGAGATGCCTTTACTGAAGGCTTATGAAATTGTAAATCAGTTTTTAGCAGGATGATCGGTTGATTCTTGTAAAGCAAAGTTCATAGTGCTATACTAAATTTATGTAAGCAAGCATTATCTTGCGATAATACTGTAATACTGTTTTTTAAGAATAATATTTGAATAGCTTTGATAGGAGTGTTTTTTTATGTTAGAAAATGTAAGAGTCAGATTTGCACCTAGCCCTACCGGCAGTCTGCATATAGGTGGAGCTAGGACGGCGCTTTTTAACCTGCTTTTTGCAAGACACAATAACGGAACATTTGTGTTAAGGATAGAAGATACTGATACCGAGAGGTCTACCGAAGAATCTACGCAGCAGATTATAAGATCCCTAAAATGGCTTGGCCTTGACTGGGATGAAGGGCCGGAAAAAGGAGGAGATTTTGGCCCGTATTTTCAATCACAGCGATTGGAACTTTATAAAGAAGAAGTAGACAGGCTTTTGGCCGAAGGGAAAGCCTATTATTGTTACTGCAGTCCTGAAGAGCTTTCTGAGCGGCGTGAAGCAGCTCTAAAAGCCGGCAAACCGCCTAAATATGATGGCCGCTGTCGCAACCTTACGCCAGAACAAAGGAAAAAGTTTGAAGATGAGGGAAGACCATATACCATAAGGTTAAAAATGCCTGAAGAGGGTCAAACTGTAGTAGAAGACCTTATTCGTGGGACGGTAGTATTTGATAACTCTGTCTTAGATGATTTGATTATAGTAAAATCTAACGGTATTCCCACCTATAATTTTGCATGTGTTGTTGATGACAATGCTATGAAAATGACTCATATTATAAGAGCTGAAGAACATCTTTCTAATACGCCTAAACAGATTCAGACCTATTTGGCTTTAGGCTATGAAATACCAAAGTTTGCTCATGTGCCGATGATATTAGCACCGGATCGCAGTAAACTTAGTAAACGGCATGGAGCAACCTCTGTGGAAGAATTTAGAGATCAAGGGTATCTTGCAGAATCTATAATAAACTATCTAACGCTGCTTGGGTGGTCACCTGAAGGAACTGAAGAAATCTTTGACATGGATAAGGCTATAAGAGAATTCACTCTGGAAAGAGTTAACAAAACAGCAGCAATCTATGATGTAAAGAAACTAACATGGATAAATGGTCACTATATGCGCGAGTTAGATTTGGAGTATATAACAGAGCAGACTATACCGTTTATGATTAAGAAGGGTATTATTACCGAAGAAGAGGCCCGGGATAATTTTGACTATATCAAAAAGGTAGTTGAAATTTCCAGAGACAGAGCAAAAACCCTGGATGAGCTGGCGGATACCATAGCCTTTTTCTTTAAGGATGTGACGGAATATGAAGAAAAAGGCGTTAAAAAACATTTTTCCAAGGAAAATGCCGTAGAGCTTTTGACACTGGGTGCCGAAGCCTTAGAAAAATTGGAAGATTTTACCCATGACAAAACCGAAGAAACATTTAGAAATATTACGGCCGATATGGGGCTAAAAGCGGCTGAAATTATTCATCCCACCCGGCTTGCTATCACCGGCAGGACTGTTGGCCCCGGCCTTTTTGACATTATCGTGCTTTTAGGCAGGGAAAAGACCGTGGAACGCATGAGAAAAGCTGCACAATGGATTAGTAATAAGAGCAATTAGCTTAGTTTTTCATCATAAAATCCAAAGCCATGCATTAATGTAGCGACAAAACTATCTTATATGCATGGCCTTTATTTATGAGAATCCATAAGCGCAGGTTTTGCAAGCAGCCGCTTTTAAATACTGATTCTACCGTAGGAAGTGAATTGTAGCCCAGAAATGTCAATATATCGTTTTAGATTTAATAAAAACGCTATATGTTGACCATTAATTTAAGAAAACAGGGTTTTTACATTAGAATCAATACTAAGTTGTGCTGCTTTTTATCTGCAGCGGCATCATAAATAGATTAAAATATGATGATATTTGTGGACAAGTGTGATATTATGTAGTGTAGTGTAATAATAGAACTTTATAAAGCTTGGGAATAAGGAGGATATAGACTTGAAACCTATCAAAGTAATTACTTTTTTGATTGTGCTGACCTCAGCTGTAATGATACCATGGATAACCGGAGAAAAAACTGAGTTTGCTCCACTTTCGACAGAAGGTGCAGAATCAGAGAATATCATACTGGAAAAACCAGAAATTGATGTCTTGCAAGAGATTGAACCAAAACCATTAAACAAGTTTCCAAGCAAGATAACCGTCTTAAAAGCCAATGAAATAACAGCCGTAAATATCAGGGAGCTACCTTCTTCAGATTCCAAAAGCTTAGGTGTGGTTTATGGAGATTTGGTAAATGTAGAAGTTATAAAGAATTTAGATAATGGCTATACAGAAGTGAGCTGCAGGGACTATAGAACGATGAAACCAATTTGCGGTTTTGTTCCTACAGAATACATACAAGAAGTTGATTTGAATGAAAAATTTGGGGTAATAGTTGATTTAAGTGAACAGAAGGTAGATATTTACGAAAATGATAACATCATTAAAACTTTTTCATGTTCCACAGGACTAGATGAAAATGGCTGTGGTACCCCCGAAGGTCTGTACCGCATAGGTGAAAGAGGGGACTCTTTTTACAGTCCTAAGTATAAACAAGGTGGCTACTATTGGGTAAGATTTAATAACAACTATCTTTTCCATAGCGTGCCCTTTGACGAAAATAAAAAGATTATTGAAGAAGAAGCGGAAAAACTGGGTCAAAAGTCATCTCACGGGTGCATACGTCTTTCCTTAGATGATGCCCTATGGTTTTATAAAAACATACCACAGGGCACTCCGGTCGTAATCAAGGATTAAGCCATTTGTCGTAGAAGCTCTCATCAAGAGCTTCATATTTTTTGCCTCTCAAGAATTCTTCAAATTCTTTTAGGCTGACATTTTTATACTTGAACGTTTCCAGATATGACCGCAAAAAGTCTAATAAGTTTTCTTCACCGATTTGATTTCGCAGGTCTTCATAAAATAATACACCGGATGTATAAACAGTTGGAAAATATTCTTGTTGATTTTTAAAAAGCGGAAGAGGGTCCAGCATATGTATATGATTTTTCATGACAAAATCTACAGAGGTATTCACATATCTTCCGAAATATGAATCTCTGCCGGGCTGTCCATAGCGTTTTTCAAAGTAATAGGCAGTGGAAAATTCAGTTATTCCTTCATCCAGCCATGGCTCATTTATTTGGTCGCTTCCAACTAAACCATACCACCATTGATGTGCGACTTCATGGGCGGTAGATCTTTCCAGGGAAGTGCTTGCTATATGTGGTTCTGTATATTTGGTGGTATCCATCATTATAAAAGTAGGAAATTCCATGCCTCCCAGATAATAATTAGCCTCGGCAATTCTAAGTTCTGGGTATGGATATTTTCCAAATGCATCATTAAAAATACCAAGGGCATATTTTGCAATATTAAGTGCCATAAAACCACCCCTCTTATCCTCCGGGTGAAAATAAGACACTATTTTTATACCATCAACTATGTCTGTTGAAGTTTGATAATTATTGCTTATAGCTGCGGCAAATTCTCGTATACTGTCAATGGAATAAATAAAAATCGCCTTATTATCTTTTGTGTAGCTTTCCTCTAAAACCCCTGATGCAGCAACTGTAAAGTCTTCCGGCACTGTAAAGCTTACGGTGTAATCTGATATATCACTGTAAGTGCAGTCGCCTATAGCATAATGCTTATCAAGACTCCAATTGCCATCTTTGTACACCGCCAGGACAGGATACCAATTACCTAGCGACAAGGTTATTTTACCATCTCCAAATGTCTGGTATCCCAGACGAAATTTGGCCTGTGGGATAGTAAGCTCAAATTGTATATTTATAATTGATACATTACCGGGGTTTACCGGATGGCTTAATATTAATTTGAGTATCTCATCGTCTTCGATTAAAGACCAGGCAACATCTTGACCATCTTGCTCAACTTGCTGTATGTTTATTCCGCCGGGGCTAAAGCCTTTAGGAAATGCACGATAAAAGTCTTCCTTAAAAAAAGGCACACGGGCAGAGCTTGAAAACATATTGGGATAAAGATGGAAATAGAGTTCTTTAAAAATGTCCTCAGTATTATTTACATATGTTAAATTCATTACGGCTTTTATCTTATTTATTCCGTCGTATTCCGCCTTAATGTCGTAAACATTCCTCTCGGGTGGCAGATAAACAATATGATTTTCTTCGGGCTGTTGTGCCTCAGTCTTTACTATAGGATGTAAAAATACGGTTTTTAAAATAAAAAACATCAAAAATATAAGCAATACAGCAACAACAAGTGTAACAACTTTTTTCAAAACAAATCCCCCTAAATAAATGAAAAACAAGTTAATATTTTCCCATATATTGTATATTATATTTATTTCTATGTAAAAGCATTAAATCCTTCTAAACTCTAAAAAAGAAAAATAAAGTTTAATTTGGCAGTAAAAAGTCGATTTTAAGCTAAAAATGTCAATATACCCTTACTGATTTAAAATGAACAGACAATGAATAAAAAATGTTTTTACAGTACAAGCAAATTTAGATTAACAGTCTTGCTATTTTTTGATTTTAAATTAAAGATATGTTTACCGGAGAAAATTTATATAAAAAAGCTCTGCTAGTTAGATTTAGCAGAGCTTTTTTATATTCGTAAACACTATTAAATTGTTTAATCGTTTTTAAGCTTTTCCGCTGCATCCTAAAACATTTCTCATTTTATGTATGACCATTTGCTTGATGGCGTCCCGGCCTGGTCCAAGATACTGACGCGGGTCAAAATGCGATGGGTTTTCTGCAAGATATTTTCTAACAGATGCGGTCATTGCAAGACGCAAGTCGGTGTCTATATTGATTTTGCAAACACCCATTTCTGCAGCTTTTCTAAGCATACTCTCCGGAACACCTTGTGCCCCTGGAATCTGGCCGCCATATTTATTACAAAGTTCTACGAATTCGCCAGGTACAGAAGATGCACCGTGCAGCACTATAGGAAAGCCCGGCAGCATATTTGAAATCTTTTCCAGCCGTTCAAAATCAAGTTTGGGCTCACCTTTGAATTTATAGGCACCATGACTGGTTCCAATTGCGATAGCAAGTGAGTCCACTCCAGTTCGCTCTACAAACTCAACTGCTTCATCCGGGTCGGTGAAAAGGGCATCCTGCTCGGATACTTTTACCGCGTCCTCAATTCCTGCAAGCCGGCCAAGTTCTGCTTCCACTACAACGCCTCTCTCGTGCGCATAATCCACTACCCTTTTTGTTAATTCTATATTTTCCTCAAAAGGATATTTTGAACCATCAATCATAACTGATGTAAAGCCGTCATCAATACATGATTTACATATTTCAAAGCTTTCGCCGTGGTCTAAGTGAAGAACTATTGGAAGACCGCTATCGTCAACTGCGGCTTCAACTAATTTTTTCAAATATACCGGTTTTGCATATTTTCTAGCGCCGGCAGATACCTGCAGTATGAGAGGAGCCTTTTCCTCCTGAGCTGCTTCTACAATGCCCTGAATTATTTCCATATTATTAACATTAAAAGCACCTATGGCATACTTACCATCATATGCCTTCTTAAACATTTCCTTTGAAGTTACTAACGGCATAAGTAAACCTCCCATATTATTTATTAACATAAGTATATTACAAAAGTTGATAAATTGGAAGGTTTAAGTAAAGACAGGTTAGTGTCAAGTAAAAGTTGGCATTTTTTCTTTCAAATTTTATCCTGCATAATAATGTGGCTTTTTTATTGTTTTAATAGAGAAAAAATCGTTGTTTTTTTAATAAAATTACACACCTAATTAATTATTTTTAAAGTGGGACTACTATCCCAGTGCCAGCTAAAGTTCGATTGAAAATAATCTAAAGTATCTACATTTAAGCTATGTTTTGCAAAACTTGCATTTATTCCACGGTCCTATTGACATGGGGCCCCTATACACCCTCCGGCCACCATTGTATCGGGCGAAAATGCCCTGTAATTAGCTTATTTCGCTATTTTAAATTGCACCCAGAGGGGTTTTTTACCCATATCAATAGGCTTTCGCGACATAAAGGGCTTTTTAGTGCAAAGCAAATGATTTTAAAATATGCTCTGACCGCCATATGTTATTAATTGTATTTTTTCTCCCATCTTTTGAACTATGTCCCATACTGCTTGATGGCTTATGTCTTGGCCGGTTAGTTCTGTAATGTTTTGGGCAGTTTTTCTAAGTTAGACTATATCTACGCTGTTTTGGTAAAGCCCACAGTTTCAAGAACATAAGATTCGGGAAAGAATCTTTTAAAAATTTTGTAATAAAAGAGCTCCTCTTTTGAACGCAGTATCAGGCCATCGTTTATCTTTTTCCCGTTATTAAATTCTTCATCGCTAATTACTTCCTCTGCATATCTTTCAAGTAAGTTTCCTGAACCTGCCCCATCAAAAAACTTCTGCTTTTTTCTCCAAACAATATCTTTAGGTAAATCATTTTCAAATGCTTTTCTTAGAATCCACTTTTCGATCTTTTTGCCATGACCATCATCATGCAGCTTGATTTCAGGAGGCAATCTTAATGCGTATTCTGCAACATTAAGATTTGCAAATGGTAAAAATGGTTGAATAGAAAACGCTGCCGACATCCTATCAACGCGCTGAAAGCCGTTTGCATGACCCGAAAACAGCAACTTTTTCAGCTCGCTATTTATGTTATTTATGTTAAGTTTTTTTAGGTATTGATAACCTGCAAAAATTTCGTCAGCTCCTTCACCACACAATACTAACTCTTTTCCTGAGGCTTTTGCGCTGCGTGCAAGTAGATAATTTATCACCGCGCTTCTTACCAAATACATATCGAACGACTCTAAATGATAAATGGCCTCTGGCAAAACCTCAAGCATTTCATTTAAAGAATAAACATATTCATTGTGGTTTGAACTTAAATATTTGGCTACTCTTTTTGCTTTGCTTAGATCTTCGCTTCCTTTAGCACCTACTGAAAAAGTATCTAATTTTGGGCAAACAGATGTACAAGCTGCAGCAATAATGCTTGAATCAAGACCACCGCTCAAGAATACACCTATATCTTCATTTGATTTACAAATTTTTTCGATAACTCCAACTATTCGCTTTCTCACTTCAGTAGCTGCTTTTGTAGGTGAAATTTCCTCGATTTGCTGGATTTTTGGGCTATAGTATTTTACAAAACCTTTTTTAGATGAATAATAATATCCAGGAGGAAATGTATTAATTTTTTCCTTATACTGTATCAGCGCCTTAATTTCAGAAGCAAAAATAATAGCATCTTTTGTTTTGATGTAGTAGAGAGGTTTAATGCCTAACGGGTCTCTTGCTGCAAAAATATTTTCTCCATCGGAAATAATAAATGCAAACGCTCCTTTAAGGTTTCCTATAAAGTTGTCACCTTTTTCTAAGTAAGATTTAATAATAATTTCTTCAGGCAAATAATTGCAGTTTGCAATAGATTCATCAGCATCGGCAGCGGCTATAAAGTCGTCGAATTGATAATTTAATTCCGATTCTTTTTCTTCTTTGCTTTTTCCTATAATAGCTTTTTTCAAACTTACAATCTGCTGTTTTTCCGGTCCGCGATATTTAATTGTTTTTAACATTTTTTGCATCGGTTTTAAATACTTGCCACTATTTTTTGAAAAAACAGCTGTGATTCCACTCATCAAATCACTCCATTTAGGTATTTAATTAGAAAAAGCTATGGATTCCATAGCTTTTTCTAATTTATTTAAAATAGTATCAGATTTTTTTCCTTTAGTCAAAATTAAATAAATAGTGGTGCAAACACAAGAGCTACAATTGTCATTAGTTTTACTAAAATATTCATAGAAGGACCTGTTGTATATTTAAACGGATCGCCTACTGTATCACCAACAACTGCAGCGGCATGTGTAGGTGTACCTTTTCCGCCAAAATTCCCTGCCTCAATAAACTTCTTGGCATTATCCCAAGCGCCGCCGGAGTTAGACATCTGAATAGCAAGCATAACACCTGTCAGCAGAGCACCTGCCACAAGGCCTCCAAGTGCTTCAGCTCCAAGTACATACCCTACAAGCAGTGGCGCTATGACCGCCATAAGGCCAGGTAAAACCATCTCTCTTATGGCAGCTGCCGTACTTATATCCACACAACTTGCATAATCCGGCTTTGCTTTTTCTTCCATAATGCCCGGAATTTCTTTAAATTGCCGTCTGACTTCCTCTATCATTTGAAATGCCGCTTTGCCCACAGCTTCCATTGTCATGGATGCAAATAAGAATGGAAGCATTGCTCCGATTAAAAGACCTGCAATAACACTTGCCTCTAATAAGTTTATACCCTTATCCAATCCAACTGCTGTCTGCCAGCCAATTAAAAAACCTATTATGCAAAACATAGCTGCAACAAAAACTATTAAAACCCTATACTCCCGCAAAAGAAAAGCCATTGCGCCTTCCTGGATTGCTTTTGAGATTTCCTGCATTTTCTCGTTACCTGCAGGGTTCTTAACTATCCTAAGAGCAAGAACCAGCACAAAAATCAAAGCAACAATTCCCATTATTATAGCCCATATCACCAGATTTTCCATCGTGCAACTACCTCCAATATTGTTAAGATAAAACGGTGCTATTTCAAAAATACAATCATTATAACCGACATGGCTAAAAACACAAACGCAAAAATCTCCGTATATCTAGCTAGCTTATCATTAATTCCTTTTTTCTTGCCAAATAATTTTTCAGCCCCTCCGGCAATACTCCCAGCCAAGCCGGCAGATTTCCCGGACTGGAGTAAAACTAAAGTAATCAGGCCGATGCATATGGCTAAATAAATGATCGTAAGAAAAAGCTTCATATCATTACCCCTCCCCAAATCAACTATATAGTCCCCTAACCAACTTGGACAAAACCCTTGTATATACTAATATAAAAAACAGGGGAGTTAATTTAAATGACAAAAAAACAATATAGCGAAGAATTTAAAGAGCAGTTAATTAAAGAATGCCAGGAAGTTGGCAATGTAGCCCTAGTAGCTCGTAGACACAACATTTCACCCAATACCATTCATACTTGGATACGAAAAACCCAAAAGAGAGGCTCAATAAATCCTTTACCTAAAAACAGAGCAAAACGTATCCAGGAAATAGAAAAAAGATTAGAAGACATAAGCAAAGAAAATAACACCCAAAGAAACTTTTAGGAGAAAAAGAACTTGAGCTTGCTGTACTAAGAGATTTGAGGGATAAAAAAACCCCTCAGTAGCCGGCAAAGTTGAAATAGCTAAAAAGTGGATCAGTAGAAGTTATAGAGCATCCATTATACTGGACTTTGTCGGATTATCTTCATCCACATATTATGAAAACATTTTAAGAGAAAATAATACTTTAGAAGAATTAGAAACTGATGTATCTGTTCCTTGCAAAAATACCGGGGGGAGGCCAATCCCAGGATATTCTTTAACCAAATATACTACGTTCCCAACGGAAGATACGAAATTCACTTCCAACCTTTTTGAAGAAGCAGTAAGGGAACTCTAGGTGTATTACATGAAAGAATTCCTGTAAAAACCCCAAATATGAATGCTCATATAGAATCATTTCATTCCATTTTAGAAGGCGAATGTTATAGCCAAAATGAGTTTGAAAGCTTTATGGAAGCTTATTCAATAATAACAGATTATATGAAATACTATAATGAGCACAGAAGACATGGCAGTATAAACTTTATGGCTCCTAATAGGTTTTATGAAGCATTTGTAAGTGATATTGTAAAGATTAAACCCTTTAGCGCATGATCTTTAAAGCGTTAGGCCGATAAAAACTGTATATTTAAGCCAAACCAAGGTCTATGAAAAATAGGTTTTAAAATAAAGTAAGGTTTGGCTATGCGAATTAATTATCATTTATTGATATACTTAAGCAGTTTTATGCACGTTGGGCATGTAGTGCACCTAAAAAGGAAGGAGCTTAAGTCTGTAAAGCAATATTTGCTAGTGTGTAGTCAAGTCCAAATAATTGTGTAATTGATGCATTTAGATTATCTAAAAATAAAATATGATTCTACCGTAGAAAGTTAATTTTAGCCTAGAAATGTCAATATGTTGTTTTAGATTTAATAAAAACGCTATATGTTGAGCATCAATTTGAGAAAACAGGGTTTTTACATTAGAATCAAATATAATATTAGAAAATATTTTTATCTTTAAAGAAGGACTTTTGAAAAAAATATAGAATACAATATATAAATATGAGTAACCGATTACTATGCATTAGGAGATTAAAAATGAACTTAAAAAATGCTACCATATACGATATTGCTAAATATGCAAAAACATCTACTGCTACAGTTTCAAGAGTTTTAAGCAACAGCGACTATCCTGTATCTGATGAATTGAAGCAGCGAGTTCTAGATGCCGCTAGGAAGCTGAATTATACTCCGAATTTAGTTGGTAGACAGCTTAAAACCAAACAGACCAGTGATATTGCTGTTATAATTCCCAACATTTCAAATCCGTTCTATCCTTCAATAGTATTAGGAGTAGAAGATGTTGCTAGAGAGAAAGGATATAATGTATTATTATGTGATTCATATAGAAATCCCCAGTTAGAAAATGCATATTTGCAGTCAATGGTCGAAAAGCAAGTCAAAGGAATTATAATTTCATCTATATCTCAAAACAACAAAACATTTATGCAATTGATAGAGAAAGATCTAAATATTGTTGCATTCGACCAAGATGTAACATTTCCATGTAACAAGATAACCTTCGATTTTGAAGAAGGAGGATTTTTGGCAGTAGAACATTTGATAATGCTGGGACATGAAAAGATTGCTCTGATTGGTGCACCGATAAATAGACCTAGTAGAAAGAGCATTTATGATGGATATTTAAAGGCGCTAAAAAAATATAACATCAAATTTAATAAAGAATATGTACTGCTAAATGAACTTGAAAAAGAGTTTCATAACGAAATATACGAGTATAAAAACGGTATTGAACTGGCAAAAAAGTTTTTACAATTGGATGACAGACCTACAGCTATATTTGCTATTAATGACCTAACCGCCATAGGAGTTATCCAGGGCTTAAAATCTCATGGAGTGAGAGTACCTGAAGATATATCTGTAGTTGGATTTGATAATATTTTCATCTCAGAAATGGTGCAACCTGCTTTAACAACCGTTGATCAGCCACAATATGAGATGGGTAAATTAGCAGCAAATCTATTATTTGAAAGCCTTTCCAATAAAAGAGGTAAACATCTTGAAATACGTCTAAAACCTTCTTTGATAGTCAGAGACTCTACCCAAAGAAGTTAAGTTTATTTTTTATTATAGTAATCGATTACTGTAAAGCGAAGCTTGAAAAATTGAATCAGTGGCACAATATCACAAAAGAAAGGAGAATTTTATGTAAATTATGATAATGAGTGATTGACGATGTTACAATCAATGTTTTATCTAGAAGTTAAAAAATGAAACAGGAGGTTTATATCATGTTTAAGAAAACAAAGTTTTTTGCAGTGGCACTATTGTGCTTGATGTTAGTCCTCAATTTAACTGCTTGCTCAAATCAAGCTAAACAGAATTCTAATACCAATGAATCCATTGAAGATAAAAAAATAGATGAGCCTTTAGTATTACGTTTAGCGGAGAACCAACCTGAGAATAACCCGGTTACTATAGCAATGTATAAATTTGCTGAATTAGTTGAAGAAAAAACTGATGGGAAAATAAAAATTGATGTTTACCCCAATGCACAATTAGGACAAGAGACAGAAACTATTGAACAAATTCAACTAGGAGTTTTGGATTTAGCCCGTGTGAATTCTGTGCCAATAGCACAGATAGTGGATGAAATGACAGTATTTACCCTTCCTTATATGTATAAAGATTTATCACATAAATATAAAGTATGGGATGGAGAGATCGGTCAGGAAATACTTGAAAAGCTCAAAGAACAAGACATGATTGGTCTTGGATACCTTGAAGCAGGATCGAGGAACTTTTATACTACAAAAAAACCCATTAAATCAGTAGCTGATTTAAAAGGACAAAAAATTAGGGTTCAAGAATCTGAAGTCATGGTAAAAATGGTAAAATTATTGGGTGCGGTAGCTACACCAATGAATTATGGTGAAGTATATACTTCCCTTCAGACAGGTGTTATAGACGGTGCTGAAAACGATTTTGTGAGTTACTATACATCGGGTCATTATGAAGTTGCAAAGCACTATACATTAGATGAGCATTTAGCACCTCCAGCTTTGATAATAATGAGTAGAAAAGTTTGGGATGAATTGCCGGCAGAGTATCAAAAAGCCATTAAAGAAGCTGCGGATGAGGCAAAAGAGTTTGAGCGTAAAGCAATGGTTGAAAATAATGAAGAATGTAGAAAGAAAGTTGAAGAAGCAGGGTGCACTATATATGAAGTTGATATCAGTGAATTCCAAGATGCTGTTGAGCCATTGTATAATGATTATCCAGAGTTGAGCGAAGTAATTAATGCAATCCGCGAAATAGATTAGAACTAAATGTTTGTTAACCTGCAAGCAAAATCGTTTTAGCGATTTTGCTTGCTCTCAAATATAAGTTTAAAAGTGGTGATAAACTGTATGATAATCAAAAAGTTTCAGGAATTTACAAGTGTGATAGTTAAACGTATACTGGCAGTTACATTATCTCTTATGCTCTTTTTAACTTTTACGGAAGTTGTATTACGATACGTATTTAACAATCCTATTGCTTGGTCTGAAGAAGTAACGTTAGTTATGCTTATTTGGTATGGATTTTTAGCCATGGCACTAGGTGTAAAAGATGACAGCCACATGTCTTTGGAATTTTTTTATGAGATATTCAGTGAGAACGGGAAAAAGGTGTTAGATTTTATCAGGCATGTCCTAATGCTTGCATTTTCGACTTTAATGACATACTATGCGTTGGAACTGGCCAGAACATCAATAACTAAATACTTACCGGCATCCAAAATAAGCAGGAGTATTCTTTATATTGCCATGCTGATATCGGGTATACTTATGTTCATATATACGTTAGTACATTTAATCAGTATCTTTGTTAATCCAAAAGAAAGCGAGGTAAATAAATAATGGTTCCAGAAGTAATTGGCTCGTTGCTATTATTTGGGCTTTTATTTGTCCTAATGATGATTAAAATTCCAATATCATTTGCTCTTGGAATATCATCAGTAATTACTGCCATTTATCTAAAAATACCATTATTAATAATTTTTCAGAAAATGGTAAGTGGCATGAATAGCTTTACATTCTTAGCTGTCCCATTTTTTATTTTAACGGCACAAATAATGCAAGAAGGTGGGATTAGCAATAAATTGATACAATTTGCAAATGTTATCGTCGGCAGAATTCGTGGTGGCACGGCGATGGTAAATATAATTGCTAGCATGTTCTTTGGTGGGATATCAGGCTCATCAGCAGCTGATGTATCATCTATAGGTGCTATGCTGATTCCTGCTATGGAAAAAGAAGGATATGATAAAGACTATAGTGTTGCAGTTACGGTGACATCATCAGTTCAAGGGGTAATTATTCCGCCTAGCCAAAATATGATTTATTATTCTTTAGCTGCTGGGGGAATCTCAATAAGTAAGCTCTTTTTAGCAGGATACATACCAGGAATTTTATTAGGAATATCTCTAATGATACCTGCATATTACATTGCAGTAAAACGAAACTACCCCGTTGGAAAAGTAATTTCTTTGAAGGAAAGCATGTCAATCGTAAAAGACGCAATATTAGGGCTTATTACTGTTATTATTATCATTGGCGGTATTATTGGTGGCATCTTTACGGCAACGGAGTCAGCTGCAGTTGCAGGAGTTTATGCACTCTTTATCACAATTTTTGTTTATAAAAATATGACCTTACAAAAGCTTAAAAATGTACTTGTTTCATCATCGAAAACTTTAGCGATGATAATGGCCATTATAGCAACTTCTTCATCTTTTGGTGTTTTATTAGCATACCTGAAAGTTCCGACACTAGTCGCAAATTTTTTTCTATCAATATCTAACAATCCAGTAATAATTATGTTTATGATCAATGTAGTGTTGATACTATTGGGTATGGTCATGGATATGGGAGTATTAATTCTGCTTTTAACACCTATTTTACTGCCAGTAGCAACGAGCGTAGGAATCGATCCAATTCATTTCGGAATAATTATGGTATTAAATTTAGGTATAGGTCTTTGCACTCCGCCCGTAGGAACATCTTTATTTATCGGCTGTGCAATAGCTGAATTGCCAATAGAAAAATCCATAAGAGCTTTTATACCTTTTTATGCGGCAATGATAATTTCGCTAATTATAATTATGGCTGTACCTCAATTGTCGTTATGGCTGCCCAGTATTATAGCACATTAACTAAAAGAAGTTATATAATAATGGATTCTACCGTAGAAAGTGAATTTTAGCCCAGAAATGTCAATATATTGTTTTAGATTTAATAAAAACGCTATATGTTGAGCATCAATTTGAGAAAACAGGATTTTTACATTAGAATCAATAATTTGATTTTAACTCATAATTGCTTATTATTACAAACTTGATGTAAATATTTTTATAAATTCCATTTTATTTGATATATTTGATGCCTATTGAAAAAAATGTGGCATGTACATGTATAAGATATTATGTAGACAGGATAAGGCAGATTTATACTTTAGTTACCAATGAAACTTCTATTTATAGAAAGGATGATTTTTATGAAAATCGTAGTATGTAAAAATCCTGTAGAGTTGGGAGAAAAGTCAGCTGATGCGGCGGCACTTGTATTAGAAAAAGCAATTTCTGAACAAGGTTCAGCGAGAATATTGTTATCGACAGGAGCATCACAATTTGAAACAATAAAGGCTCTGCGAAAAAAAGATATTGATTGGAGCAAGGTTGAGATGTTCCACTTGGATGAGTACATTAATTTACCTGAAACACATCCTGCAAGTTTCCGAAGATATCTAAAAGAGAGGTTTGTGAATCATGTAAATTTGAAAAAAGCCTATTTTGTAAATGGAGAAGGCAACATCAAGAAAAATATTCAAGCATTAACAGATGCTTTAAGAAAGCAGCCGATTGATCTCGGCATAATAGGAATTGGAGAGAATGCCCATATTGCTTTTAACGATCCACCGGCAGATTTTGATACGAAAGAAACATATATTGTTGTAAACTTAGACGACAAATGTAAAAGACAACAAGTTCGTGAAGGCTGGTTTGATAGCATAGAAGATGTACCTAGCCAAGCCATTACAATGACTCCGCATCAAATTATGCAGTGCAAGACTATTATTTCTCCTGTTCCCTTTAAAGTAAAAGCTGAAGCAATAAAACTTACTTTGGAAAATGAATTAACCAACGAGATACCCGCAACACTGCTAAAGCAGCATAATGATTGGACTCTTTATCTTGATGAAGATTCATCATCAATGGTTGATAATAAGACGATTGAAAAGTATTTATAGTAAACTAATATAGTAAAAAAATATTGCAATGATATAAATTATTACTATCTAAAATTGTGGTTTCTTTTTGTATGTTTTTAAACTGATGTACTAAATATTATCAGTAACTACAGCAAAATGGAGGCTAACATGAAAACTCTAATTAAAAATGGAAACCTGTTAACACCTTTTCGCGAGATAAAGAATGGGGGGCTATTATTAGAAGATGAAAAAATAGCAATGGTTCTAGAAAATGAGATGAATGTTAAGCAGATTGAATTAATATTACAAGAACAAAAAGACATCCAATATGACATCATTGATGCTAAAGGAAATTATATTGCTCCAGGCTTTATAGATATTCATACTCACGGTGCCGGCGGGCATGATTTTATGGATGGTACTGTAGAGGCTATTCTTGAAGCCGCAAGAGCACATATGCAGCATGGCACTACTTCTCTGGTACCTACTACTTTGACCAGCTCGCTAAAAGAGCTATTTAAGATGCTAGATAATTTTAAAATGGCCAAAGAAAATAAGGATGGACCCGAGCTTCTAGGGCTTCATCTTGAGGGACCATATTTTTCAATGGAACAGAGAGGAGCTCAGGATCCTCAATTCATTAAGAATCCTGAGAGGGAAGAATATATAAAAATATTAGATTATTCAAAGGATATCATTCGCTGGACTGTAGCTCCAGAGTTAGAAGGTGCAATGAAGATGGGTAGGGAACTTAAAAGCCGAGGTGTGCTTTTGTCTATAGGACATAGTAACGCCATCTACCAAGAAGTCCAACAGGCCTTTGAAAATGGGTATACACATGTAACCCATCTATATTCTGGTATGTCGATGGTTAGAAGGATAAATGCTTATCGCTATGCTGGTGTAGTAGAGAGTGCTTATTTAATTGATGAAATGACAGTCGAAATAATTGCTGATGGCAAACATCTTCCACAGAGTTTACTCCAGCTAATATATAAGATAAAAGGACCTGATAAGATATGCCTGATTACTGATTCCATGCGAGCGGCGGGGATGCCTGAGGGTGAGTATATACTGGGAAGCTTAGGTAGTGGACAGAAGATAATAGTTGAGGACGGAGTAGCAAAGCTTCCGGATCACAGTGCTTTTGCGGGTAGCGTAGCCACTACGGACACACTTGTAAAGACAATGATAGAAATAGCACATGTTCCTGTTACTGATGCCGTAAGGATGATGACTATTACTCCTGCGAGAATTATAGGTGTGGCTAATCGGAAGGGCAGTCTTTCAGTTGGCAAGGATGCTGATATAGTAATTTTTGATGATAATATTGAACCAAAATCTGTAATCACTAAAGGTAAAGTGCAATTTAATTATATTTGAGGATGCACGAAAGCCGCTTAATGTGCGGTGATGCTTGTGGTGCCTTTTTAAGGCCGTATTTCAGGAGCATTGACTTAAATAGTGCATAAAGGTAAAATAAGATTGTGCAATTAAAAATTAAATACAAAAATTTTATGGTCCGAAAGGTTAAAAGGGAAGGCGGTGAAAATCCGCTGCAGCCCCCGCTACTGTAAGCGAGGATGGAGCCTTAATATACCACTGTTTGATACATGGTTTAATTAAAAACCTGCTAGGTATTGAACGGGAAGGTAGGGCAATAGATGAATCGCAAGCCAGGAGACCTACCATAAGATTTACAGAGTTTACCTTCGGAGGGAAGGAAAAACAGGAAAGCGTATCAAATACAACCCCTTTTATTTCGAAGAAGGGGTTATTATTTTTTAAAGGAGAGGTTACTATTGGAAAAAGGGTATGTGCAGGTGTATACGGGAAATGGAAAAGGAAAGACAACAGCGGCACTGGGACTAGCTTTTAGAGCTGCCGGCAGAGGTATGAAGGTAATAATGTTTCAGTTTTTAAAGGGAATGGATACCGGTGAACTTAAATCAGCGGAGCTGCTTAAACCGAATTTTGAAATACGCAGATTTGCCGAATCAAAAAAATTCACATGGAATCTTACGAAAGAAGAATTCGACGATTTAAAACAAAATGTAAAAGATGAGTACAATCAGCTTGCTGCCGTAATAAAAAGCAAAAATTACGATATTGTTATTTTAGATGAGGTTATGGCAGCCATGCACGGAGGTCTTCTTACGGTGCAAGAAGTAGAAAGACTTATTGAAGAAAAACCCGAAACCGTTGAATTAATTTTAACAGGAAGAGATGTACCGCAGGAGATTATTGAGAAAGCCGATCTAGTTACTGAAATGAGGGAAGTAAAACATTACTTTAAAATAGGAGTGCCTGCAAGAGTCGGGATTGAAATGTAGATTGCAGTAATCACGAAAGGAAAAGCAAATAATTGGCGATTAACCGTTTCAATAAACCTTCCCAAGATTAGATAATTAGTCCACAGTGTGGTAAAATATAATTATCATTGCAGGGAGGGTTTTTCTTGTTTATAATTCAATTAAGTTCCACTTATCATCACGCCAAAAGATATAGGCAAATAATGAATGTGTTAATTAAATACGGATTCGGATATATTGTTGAGAAAGCTGGTATAATCCTGCCTAAAGGAATTAAGCGAGAAAATGTGGACCCAACCGGTAAAATGACAACAGCCCAAAAGGTTGTTATGATGCTCCAAGAATTAGGGCCTACCTTTGTAAAGTTGGGGCAGGTTTTAAGTACCAGGCCGGATTTGATTCCAAAGGATTACATAGAGGAACTTAAAAAGCTTCAAGACAATGTAGCCCCTTTCAGCTTTAAAGAAGCAAAAAACCAGATGGAAGAGGATTTGGGGGATAAGACCGACCATATTTTTTTATCCATAGAAGAAAAACCTTTAGCCGCCGCATCTATAGGACAAGTGCATCGTGCCGTTTTAAAGAATGGTCAGGAGGTTGTGGTTAAGGTCCGCAGACCGGGCATAGATAAAATAATAACTGCCGATTTGGAAATCATGCTTAATCTTGCGCGCCTAGCTGAAAAACATATACCGGAAGTGCGAATATATGATCCGGTTGGTAAAATTGAGGAATTTGCCGATGCAATGCATAAGGAATTAGATTTTACAAGAGAAGGTTTTAATATAGATAAATTCAGGCAAAATTTTGAGGGGGACGAAACCATATATGTTCCCAAGGTATTCTGGGAAGCTACTGCTCAGAAGATATTAACCATAGAATATATCAAGGGATACAAAGTTACAGAGTTAGACGAAATAACCAATAATAACTTAGATAGGAAACAAGTTGCAGTAAACGGTGCTAAAGCCATGATGAAACAGATATTTATACATGGTTTTTTTCATGCAGACCCGCACCCCGGCAATATTATAATAAGGCCTGACGGTAAAATCGTATTTATAGATTTTGGCATAGTTGGTCGTATTGATAAATATACAAAAAATAAACTTGCAGACCTTATCATAGGCATTATAAACAAGGATACCAAGAAAATTATAAGTGTGTTGTTAGAGTTAAGTCAAGTTGAGCAAGAATTGAACATTTCTGAAATTGAAATGGATGTAGAAGATTTACTGGATCGATATTACGGTAAAGACCTTAAAAATATTGACATGTCTAAACTCTTAAGCGAAGTTTTTGCTATTGTAGCTAAGTATAAGATTATTTTACCTTCGAATTTTACCCTTTTATTAAAAAGTCTTATAACTATAGAAGGTGTAGGTCTTGAGCTTGATCCGGATTTTAATATTTTTGAAACAGCCAAACCCTTTGTTAATAAGATGCTTCACGAACGCTATAATCCTCAGCATCTTTTGAAAACTGCGGTATCAACATTGCAAGAATTTAACAAATCAGTAATGCTGATTCCGAAGCTTTTAAATGGTTTATATCAACGCACAAAAATCGATAGTATGAAAATAGATTTTGATACAAGGGGCACATCAAAGGTAATTTCGGAATTAAATAAAATGGTTAATCGCCTGGTTTTTAGCCTTATTGTGGCATCTTTAATAATCGGTTCTTCCTTAATAATCCAGGCAGATGTTGAGCCATTTCTTCTACACTATCCGCTTCTCGGTGTTGTAGGTTTTGTAACCGCCGGTTTCCTGGGTGTTTGGCTGATAGCATCTATAATTCGAACCGGAAGAATGTAAAATACAGATATATGTATAATTATATGATTTTGGGAGCGTGAAAAAACATGAATAAATTATTGAGATTTTTTATGGTTATAGTGGCAGTTGTAGTTTTTTCCATATTTGCTCTAAGCGTTCAAGCCGATGTGACGGAACCGGGCTCTGAAAGTGATCCGCTTGTTACTAAAAGTTATGTTGATAAGGTTTTATCGAATTTAAAACAATATGTTGATTCAAAACCCGGTAGTTCGTCTGGTTGGGAGATAGTATATATGGAACAAGGTCAGGGCCTGATTGGAGATAAGGGAACAGAAATAATTTTAAGAAGCGGAATTGCTACTGTTGTGGATGAAGGTAATGGAGGCCTTGCCGATATAACCGAAGGAAAAGACATAATCAACGGAGAAAATGTGATGCAAAACCATTTACTAATTGTACCTCGGGATGATGGAAGGGGCGTAAAGGCCGAGAACAATAACGTGATATTACTTATTAAAGGAAGCTATACAATAATCAAATAAACTTTACTTTATTTTCGTATGATGGTATACTTTTTTTAGCAAATTCCTCGGAGAGAGAGGCTTTTTTAATGGAAAGACTTACGGTGTTATTGGCTTTGATGGCTCTTGATGCCGGCGGAGCTGAAACTCATGTTGTTTCTCTTGCCAAACAACTGAAAAAACGAGGGGTCGAAGTTATTGTGGCATCACATGGCGGAAAATTAACTAAAGCCCTGGAAACCAGTGGCATTAAGCATTATACCTTACCGCTTGACAGAAAATCGCCATTGAATTTAATATATTCTGTAAATGGTCTTGCGAATATTGTTAAAGAGCATGAAGTAAATGTAATTCATGCACATGCTCGTATTCCGGCATGGGTGTCGCAATGGGTTAGTTTCATGACCGGTTGTCCTTACATAACTACGTCCCACGGAATTTATTCTACAGGTTGGGGAATGGGGCTTATTACCACATGGGGGCGAAAGGTTATTGCCGTTAGTGAGGATGTAAAGAAACATCTGATAAATGGTTTCAAGGTAAACCCAGATAAAATTTTCGTAATTCCTAACGGAATAGACCTTGAACAATTTAATCCCAAAATTGATTCTTCTCAGGTGGAAAGACAATTAGGACTAATGCATGAAGATTTAAAAATTGTATATGTCAGCCGCCTTATGGGTGCACGAGGAGAAATCGCTTTGAGGTTAATAGAAGCCCTGCCTAAGATAGAAAAAACTTTTCCAAATATTAAATTAATAGTTGTCGGTGAGGGAGATAAATACGAATCTATAGCTCGAATGGCAGCCGAATACAATTCAAAAACCTCTGAGAATAATGTGGTTGTTACAGGTGCTCGCTTAGATACACCTCTAATTATGAATATGGCAGATGTTGCAGTTGGCGTGGGGCGGGTAGCTTTAGAAGCCATGGCCATGGAAAAACCTGTGATTATAGCGGGTGAAGCAGGATTTATGGGGATTTTAAATCCGGATAACTTTGAAATAGCAAAGAAACATAATTTTAGCGGCCGAGGTTCAGATATGAGAACTGATGCAGACAATATAGCTAAATCCATAAAGGAGCTATTGAGTGATATTGAACTGCGAAAGAAATTAGGGGCTTTTGGCAGGCAAAAAGTTGCAAGATATTTTTCTATTGAAACTATGACCGATGAAGTATTAAATGTATATCATCAGGTAATCGAGGAGGGCAAAAATGAGCTTAATAGATAACAAAGGCAGGATTTTCGGTTTAATAAATATTATAGACCTGTTGGTGATATTGTTGATTATTGCAGTTGTAGGAAGGTTTGGCACTAAGGCTCATCAAAAGTCGGCAGGAGCAGTAACAAAGAATATCGAAGTGGTATTGCATGTAAAAGAGGTAAGAGATGCCACCGCAAATGTGGTTAAAGTTGGAGATGTTGTAAAAGAAACAAAGACAAACGCAGTTTTAGGTAAAGTGACAAATGTTGAAGTGGAACCATCAGAAACATTAGTAGAAACTGCAGACGGTCGTGTGGTGGTATATCCTAATCCGGTATATAAGGATATGCTTATTACGCTGACGGGATCAGGTTCTGCTGGAGATAATGCCATAGTTCTCGGCAGCAATGAGATTCGTGTTGGCACATCCCTGCAGCTGAAAACCAATCTTTACTCGGTAACATCAACTGTAATGAGTATAAATGTACAATAGTCAAAACTACTTCAGCATCAATCGGTGAGTTGTTCCGGTGAGCATAAGGAGATTTGTAATGGAAAATGTAGCCATATGGATGCAAAACAGTTTATTTATTAATATAATTAAATTTTTTTTAAGACCTGCAATCTACCAAAGCAGTGTTTTGTATAGAGGCATTTGCGTTTTAAGTGACCTTATTTCAAAAGCTTTTAGAGGTAGTTTGTTCAGAGCTTTTTTTACCAATAAAAGCTGGGAAAATAGCGCAATAAAAGAAAGTAGATTTATGTCCACTGTTTTAAAACTTAATCAACCAATAAAAAAACTTTCGGACATCTCGAATAATATTATAGAAAACAGTTTTCCCGTTAAATCTGTGTCAAAAGCGGTCAAGCTTTTTATTCAAGTTCCGCTTGCAACGGCAGCCCATATTTTATTGCCGTCGGCAGCTTCAGTTTTAATTCTAAGGGCTGTTTTTGAAGGCTATATGCCTAAAGCACTCATATATCATATAATTTTACTAATCATTTTATTTTTTATATTATCGGTGAAAGTATCTTTAAATTCGCTTTTATCCTCCAGTATAGCATACAAATCATGTAAATGGTTTTTAGATGGACAAGATTCTAACACTTTGCCTGTTAAGCATAGCCAAACAGGTGATTTATCGCGTCAAGATAAGTCGCATTTAGCGGTAATTGGAGTTTTGGCAGGCGTTTTGTATTATTATCTCCATAAACTTACGTTTATTAAATTATGCGGCCTTATTTTGATGCCTGCACTCATATATTTATGGCCATGGTTGGGCTTGGCCTTAACTACGTTAATATTACCACTGGCTCCTACCACATATAGTGTTGGTATTATAGGGTTAACTTTTTTATCTGTTTTACTAAAGAATGACAAGTTTAAAAAAAGTTTACCTGCAGCCATTATACCATCAATACTGTTTATGATATCTGCAGGCATTGCGGCAGCGTTTTCCGTTGCACGAGCTGAAAGTTTGAAAGCTCTTCCTCTTTACGTGGCATATTTTATGATATTTTATTGTGCTTCAGTTTTATTTTGCGATTCTAAGACAATAAAGACAGTGCTTGCTTTTTTGGTTATATCGGTTCTGCTGATTTCACTGCTAGGTATTTACCAGTATTTTTTTGTCAAAGTACCTACGGCTGAAGCATGGGTGGATGTAAAACAGTTTCCAGAACTTGCAACTCGTGTATATGCAACTTTGGAAAATCCCAACGTACTGGGAGAGTATTTAGGCCTTGCAATACCGCTGCTTTTAGGACTATTTTGGGCATCCGGCAAATTCAGACAAAAATTTCTTTTAACTATAGTTTTGGGAATATCAACACTTTGTCTTGTTTTAACATTTTCCAGAGGTGCCTGGCTTGGCTTAGCTGTGGCTGTTTTGGCTTTTGCATTAATTAAAGAACCCAAACTTTTGATTTTATTGTTAATACTGGCTATTTTGGCCCCGATGTTTTTACCATCTGTTGTTACTAATCGTATTGCAAGCATCGGCAGCCTTGAGGACAGTTCTAATGCATACAGGATAACAATATGGATTGCAGCTTTGAGGATGATGAAGAACTACTGGTTAAATGGCGTGGGCTTGGGTTCAACAGCGTTTGCCAGTGTCTACAGAGATTATATGATAGCAGGAGCTTCAGCCATTCATGCACACAACTTATATCTTGAAGTAGGACTTGAGATGGGAATTTTGGGGCTTTTTGCACTGCTTTGGATGGCTTTTAGAGGGTTTTCGGAAGCGCTAATTTACGTGGAGAGTAATTCTAAGATGTCATTCGTATTGGCGGGGATTGTCGCAGGCCTCGTTGGGCATTTATTTCATGGGTTATTTGATTATGTATGGTACAGTCCGCGAATTGTCATGGCGTTTTGGATGTATTTTGGAATGATGTCAGCCATAGCTTCTGGCAATCTTACTGATGATATGACAGGGGAGAAAGCAGCATGATAAAGATCCTTCATGTACTTTCCGATACTAATATAGGAGGCGCCGGCAGATACCTTTTTAATCTTTTGTCAAGTCAAGATACTAATCGCTTTGAGGTAGTTGTTGCTTGCCCGGGCAGCGGTGAACTCGAAAGGCAGTTAAAGGCGAAAGATATAAAGGTATATACCTTAGAAGGCGGAGAAAGTTCTGCGAACTTGAGTCAGATAAAATGCCTCAGGCAAATTATTTCCTGGGAAAAGGTAGATATTGTGCATACACATGCAAGCTTTGCCGGCCGTATAGCCGGAAAAATTTCAGGATGTAAAGTGGTGATGACTCGTCACGGCTTGGGCGGCAGTGGAGGCGGTTTTCTTAAAAGGACAGCTACCAGACTGGTTTCACGGATATTTACCCATCGCATTATTGCTATATCCCGTGCTGTGAAAATCAGTCTTATAGAAAGCGGAGTTCCCGCTGATATGATAACGATTATATATAATGGGATTGATTTATCACAATTTGATAGAGTTGAAGGGAGCCTGCGTAAAGAGCTGGGCATTGCTCCTAATACGCCTATAATCGGTATGGTTGCTCGATTGGTACCTGAAAAAGGTTATGAATATGCAATCAATGCCTTTTATCATGTATTAAAGGTATATCCGTCAGCCCAACTTGTCATCGTAGGCGACGGACCGCTGGAAAAATCCTTGAAAAATCTGTGCACCCAATTAGGCATAGATGATCATGTGGTTTTTATGGGTTATAGGCAGAATGTCGAAAGCATAATAGCTGATTTTGATGTTTTTGTGCTTTCTTCCGTAAGCGAAGGGTTAGGTTTAGCTTTGCTTGAAGCCATGGCGCTGGGGAAACCTGCGGTAGCTACGGCGACAGGAGGAATACCTGAAGTTATAAAGCATAATGTAAATGGTTTTTTGGTACCTTCAGGAAGTGATAATTATTTAGCTGAGAGTATAATCAAGGCTTTATCCGATAAGGAGTTAGCAAAAGCGCTTGGCACAGAGGCCAGAAAGACGGTTAATGAAAAATTTTCTTCAAAAACTATGATTGAAAAAACTAATAAGGTTTACATGGAGATTCTCCAAAGAGTCTAATGTGCAAACTGAGAATCTTATAAGATTACATCTGCTGTCCGAAAGCTTAAGTGCATTTAGTAGATGCTGGGAGTTCTCACAATTAGGGGGATTTATCTCTATGAAAAAAGGAGACATATCGATGCGAAGAGTATTGGTTTCTGGTTATTACGGTTTTGGTAATGCCGGAGATGAAGCTATACTCATGGCTATTGTAAACTCACTAAAAAAACTGAAAAGCGATATTGAAATCACGGCTCTTTCCGCAGACCCTTTAAAGACCAGGGAATATTATGGCATAAATGCAGTACAGAGAACCAGTCCATTTGCCATAATAAGAGAAATATCCAGGGCTGATTTGGTGATTAGCGGAGGAGGAGGCCTTCTTCAAGATGTTACCAGTAATCGGTCGATTCCCTACTACCTTTTTATTTTGTATTTAGCTAAAAAGCTTAATAAAAAGGTCATGTTTTATGCCAATGGAGTAGGCCCGGTCTTTAGGGAAATAAATAAGAGCATGATTAAACTTGTGGGAAACATGGTGGATCTCATAACAGTAAGAGATGAACAATCCCGGAAAGAGCTGGAAAATCTCGGTGTCTCCAAGCCCCCTATTATAGTTACAGCAGATCCAGCATTTGTACTAGAGCCTATTGATGATAAAGCAGGATATGAACTGCTCGGAAAGCTGGATATCAGTTTTAATGAACAGCACCCTAAAATCGGTGTATCTGTAAGACCATGGAATCTAAATAAAAGTCGCGATATAATAGCTAAAGCCTGTGATTACTTAGTAAAAAGTCATGACGCAGATATCATATTTTTACCGATGCAATATCCCAAGGACTATAATGAGTCTTTGGAGATAATTAAACTGATGAAGGAAAATGCCACAGTTGTTCCTGAATCTATTGGTCCTCGCGAAATACTGTGGCTGTGCGGGAAAATGGATCTCATATTTGGCATGCGGCTTCACGCCTTGATTTTCGGGGCGATGATGCAGGTGCCGTTGGTAGGGTTGGTATATGATCCAAAAGTGGAGCATTTTCTAAGCAGGATAGACCAACCATCGGCAGGGAAGCCAGGGGATTTAGATTTAGTCGCACTCTGCAATTTATTAGAGGAAGCTTTGGCTAATATGCCGCAAAGTCAAAAACAACTCCAGGAGAAGAAAGAAGAGCTGACAGTTTTGGCCAATAAAAATGCAAAGTTGGCGATAAATCTGCTGGAGGAAGATATATGAATGTAAAAGATAGAGAGCGTATAAATGTGCTCGATGTTTTACTTGATTGTGTCGATTACGAAGATGCTTGTCAGAGAGTAGCAGCATTTTTAAACTCTTATAGTAATAAAGTAATTGTTACCCCAAATGCAGAAATTATTATGGCCGCCCAAAAAGACCATGAATTAAAAGCTGTGCTTAATGCTGCTGATATTTGCCTTCCTGACGGCATAGGTGTTGTAATAGCTTCAAAAATTTTAGGTAAGCCTCTTGCCGAAAGGACTACAGGCTTTGACTTTATGATGAAAGTATTGGGTATGGCAGATAAGGAATCGCTGAGGTTATTTTTGCTTGGCGGCAAACCCGGAATAGCAGAAAAAGCGGGAGAAAAAATAACATCAATGTTTCCAAATATACAAATTGTTGGGTCATACCACGGATATTTCAATGAAGATGATACTCAGAAAGTAGTTAGTATAATTAATAATTTAAAACCTGATATTTTATTGGTGGCGATGGGATGCCCCAAGCAGGAAATGTTCATGCTGCACAACAAAGATAAGCTGAAGTTTAAAGTAGCTATGGGTGTTGGGGGCAGTTTTGATGTGCTGTCCGGTAATGTGAACAGGGCTCCGGTATTTATGCAGAAGGCCGGTTTGGAGTGGCTGTACAGGCTTCTAACTCAACCGACACGAATAAAGAGAATAAGTGTTTTACCATTATTTTTGTTAAAAGTTACGGCATGCAGGCTGACAAAAAATAAAGAAGTGAGTGTATGAAATATAAGGAACTGTTTTTGGAATACTTACAAATAGTTTTAGGGTCTTTTATTGGTGCTTTAAGCCTTACAATGTTTCTTATTCCGAACAAAGTAGCCGCAGGCGGAGTCAGCGGTCTTGCAACAGTCTTATATTATCTCTTTAAGCTGCCGGTAGGCTGGATGATGCTGCTGTTTAATATCCCACTTTTCTTATCAGGGATAATTTTCCTGGGCAAGGGTGTTGGTATAAAAACCCTGGTAGGCAGTCTTCTGTTCTCTGTTTTTACAGAGCTAACTGTTAATTTTCCTGTAGTAACCAGAGATTTGATGCTTTCTGCCGTATATGGAGGCATAATCTTGGGAATAGGCTTGGGCATTGTTTTCAGGGTAAGGGGCTCAACCGGCGGAACTGATTTGGCAGCTATGATTTTAAATCACTTTATACCATCAATAAGTGTGGGACAGGGTATACTAATAATAGATTTTTTTGTTATAATCTTAAGCGGCATAGCCTTCAATTGGGAACTTGCCATGTATGCATGGATTGCTTTGTTTGTGAGCAGCAAGGTGATTGATTTAATTCAAGAAGGTTTTAACTATGCAAAAGCCGTATACATAATATCAAACGAAACAGAAGAAATATCACAAAAAATACTTAAAGAAATGGAGCGAGGTCTCACTTTTATTAAAGCAGAAGGCGGATTTACCAGACAGGATAAAAATGTGTTACTTTGCGTGATAACCCGCTTAGAAGTATCTAGGCTAAAAAATATAGTTCATCAAACAGATCCCCGGGCTTTTGTAATTGTCCATGATGTGCATGAAGTTTTAGGTGAAGGTTTTAGCTATAAAAATGACTAAAAAAGATTATTTTGTAAGGAGTGATTTTCAAGATGAGTATATCTTGTGAAACTATCAATGAACTTAACTCTAAAGCACGTATTGTTCGCCGTCATATTGTTGAAATGATTGCTGAAGCGGGTTCGGGTCATCCCGGCGGGTCATTATCAAGTGCAGATATTGTTACAGCACTGTATTTTCATATAATGAATGTAGACCCTCAAAATCCTCATTGGCCGGAAAGAGACAGATTTGTCTTATCTAAAGGCCATGCGGCTCCGCTTCTATATGCAGTCCTAGCAGAGAAGGGATTTTTCCCCAAAGAAAAACTACTAACCCTCAGAAAAACGGGTTCCATACTTCAAGGGCATCCCGACATGAAATTAACTCCGGGCCTAGACATGACTACAGGCTCTTTAGGTCAGGGCTTGTCAGCTGCAAACGGTATGGCACTTGCGGCAAAATTGGATAAAAAATCCTATAGGGTATATGTAGTTATGGGTGATGGCGAGCTTGAGGAAGGTCAGATTTGGGAAGCAGCCATGACTTCAGCACATTACAAATTAGATAATTTGACTGCTTTTGTGGACCATAACGGTTTACAAATAGATGGTCCAATTCAAAAAGTAATGTCACCGGAAAACATACATGAGAAGTTTAAAGCTTTTGGTTGGAATGTAATCGATATAGACGGGCATGATATGAAGCAGATTCTTGATGCTGTTGAGGAAGCTAAGACCGTAAAAAACAGACCGACTGTTATAGTCGCGAAAACTGTAAAAGGTAAAGGTGTGCCTTTTATGGAAAATCAGGTAGGTTGGCACGGGAAAGCTCCCTCTCCTGAACAGGTAAAAGAGGCTTTGAAGTCTATATAAATATATTTGTGGAGGAGAGATATCAAATGACCAAGATTGCAACTCGAGAAGCCTATGGAGAGGCCTTGGCCGAGATAGGCGAAGAGATAAAAGATATTGTAGTCTTAGATGCTGACCTTTCGGGTTCTACTAAGACAGCCGTTTTTGCAAAAAAATATCCGGAGCGATTTTTCAATATAGGTATAGCAGAACAAGATTTAATGGGTACTGCAGCAGGGTTTGCAACTTGCGGCAAAATACCGTTTGCCAGCACTTTTGCAATATTTGCTACCGGAAGAGCATTTGAGCAGGTTAGAAATTCAATATGTTATCCAAAGCTGAATGTAAAAATTGCAGCGACACATGCCGGTCTAACTGTGGGCGAAGATGGAGCTACACATCAGTCTATCGAAGATTTAGCCCTTATGCGGACATTGCCGAATATGACAGTAATAAATCCGGCCGATGCTGTTGAAGCAAAAAAAGCAGTGAGAGCTGCGGCTGTTCATGAAGGTCCGGTTTATCTCCGCTTTGGCAGATTGGCAGTAGAAACTATATTTGAAGAGGATTCTGAGTTTGAAATAGGTAAGGGCAAAATCCTCAGAGAAGGAAATGATATAGCTATAATAGCTACGGGGATAATGGTTGGAGAAGCTTTAAAGGCTGCAGAAATTCTTGAAAACAGCGGCTTAAAAGCAATGGTAATAAATATTCATACATTAAAACCAATTGATGAAGAAATAATTTTAAAGGCTGCAGAATGTGGTGCGATTATTACTGCTGAGGAACATACCATTATCGGCGGGCTAGGCAGTGCGGTAGCCGAAGTCCTAGCCGAGAAAAAGCCAACACCCATAAAAAGAATAGGAATAAAAGATAAATTCGGCCAGTCAGGCAAGCCTGAAGAATTGTTAAAACTGTATAACCTGACGGCAGAAGATATAGTAAAAGCCGCAAAAGAAATAAAAGGATAAAAGCAAAAATACCCCGGCCCACAAAGTCGAAGCTATCGAGCTTGCTGCAATCATTTCACAAAACAGGTAAAATAAAAAGGTATAGATCTTAAAATGAAAAAAAACGGCACTGCAAATATCTTATGCAGTGCCGTTTTGTAATCACATCCCAGAATTTGAGAATTTTACTCTAATTATGAATTATACCATTGGTGTCAATATCCAAGCTAAAGCAAATGCACTGAATACACGGATTGCCAAACCGACAATGGCTGCCTGCATGGCTTCGCCACCGGTAAGGTCTGAGCTTTGTGACCATACAGCAGGAATTTGAGCAAAAGGTACCTGTAAAGGCAGGCCTGATGCTGCAAGGATAAATGAACCTATAGCAAAACGTGTTGGCATAGTTCCAATTGTTTCGACCAGTGTATTCATTGCAAGCGTTGGTGCAATCAAGATTGATTGCATACCGGTTGCAGGGTCAATGGATAACGCATTAAGGAATGCAGACATTGCTGATTCGATAGGTGCCCATATTCCCATATATTCAAGTAATCCTATTATGGCAAAAACTACAACGACAGCCGGTATTAGTAATAAGAACATTAATTCGGCACCTTCTCGAGCTCCATTCATTAGAGTGGTAAACAGAGGAGTGCTAGGTGTAAAACTTGGCATTTCGCTGATATCTTTGTACTGAACGTTTCTGTATAAGGTTTTGCTGAGGATAAAGGGTACTATGACAACAGGAAGCAGTATTCCGATTATTACAATAGGAAATGCCCAAATTCCCTTTGATGCAAAAGCTACTAAGCCCAGCATAAAGGTTGAGAAGGATTGTTGTGATTGAAACATGGTAGCAACAGCTATTTTCTGTTCATCTTTTGTAGCTCCTGCTTTCTTTAATGCAGGTCCGGTTATTCTTCCTGATGCGTTTATATCTCCGAGTATGTTATAAATAGCGGGAACGATAATTAACGGGGTGATTTTCATAATTTTTGCAAGAGGAGTGAAAATGCGTATTAAAGCATCGGTAAAACCGAGACGTTCCAAGATACGGCCGGTCATAACGCTCAATATGATGGCAGTACCAAGGGTGCCTGTAAGATATACATCAACCACCGGCCCAACAGCTTTTTTCAACATTGCATCAAAACTGCCGCCGATAATTTCGGGTTTAACAAAGAGAATAATAAGGGTAAGGGCAATAAGAGACATACCCACATACTCAATATTCGATATTGGACGAGCCTTACCTTTAGTTGCCTCATTTTCTTTAACAGCCATTGAAGAGACCTCCTTGTATAAATTTTTAGTAATTAATAAAAGTAATGATAGAAAGTAATATGATAATTAATTATAGTACGTTCAATATTTTGAAAATAATCACCTCCAGAAATTAATGATTTATTTATAAGCTTTAATTAACATCTATTAAACTCTATTAAACCATCCTTAATAACTGTGATGATAGATTCCGTGTCTGTGAAGTCAAAAACTGGCAATCCTTTACAAAGGATGATATCAGCTCTTTTGAGTTTCGTAATTGAACCTATTTCCGCTTCCAAACCCATAATTTGAGCAGCATTCATAGTTATCATTTTCAGGCAGTCAGCCTTTGCAACACCGTGCTTATTTAAATATTCAAAAGTAGGTTTGCAAATCTTTAAAAAGTCTTTAGGCCCGACCGTTTTTATATCATCTAAGCCAACAGCTTTGGCATGTACCGGCAAATATGAATCTGTGGCTATAGCTGTTGTTACCCCGGCGTTTAAGGCATTGTAGATATCCTCCGGTGTATTTGGAGAACTGCTTGTTCCACCATGCGGTGTAGCAACAAGAAAAATATTCTTTCGAGCCATTTCATCAAATTGACTGGTATTGGCACCATGACCGTGGTGAACTACATCACCGCCTGCATCTATAAACAACTGGATATTATCAGCACCTTCGATATGTGCCCCTATTTTTTTGCCCAGCAAGTGAAATATATTAACAATTTTGAAAATATCTTCACTGTCAAAAATACGTTTTCCGCCATTAGGCACAAGATGGCATGGCAGATTAGCCACTGTAGCGGTTATAAATATATTTTCTCCAGGGAATTCACTTTCAACCGCCAGCCTAGCATAGTGTTCGCTATCTAAATCATCAAGGGTCAAATTACCTCCCGGCCGAAGTGACGAAGTATAAGCCAAGGGTTTAGTACCTAAACAGCACATCCCGGCAGCAAATTTAATATTTAAAACCGTATTCCGAGCTGCATCTTTTAGTACCTCTAAAGGAGCCGATAAGACCGGGTGACCCAGGTGATGATCACCTATTGTGGTAATACCGCTTTTCAAACAATCGAGGTAATTTGATATAGCGGCTATTGTTTGGGATTTACCTCTGATGTGATGAACTCCTTCGGTGGCATATTCGCATAAATGTGTATGGCAATCTATCAGTGCCGGCATTACAACTAAGCCGGTAGCGTCTATTACTTTACGGGCATCAAGGGTTTCGGCTGTTTCATTATCAACAATATCTGAAATAATTCCATTTTTAATCAATACAGATTTATACTGCTCACGAGGAGAATCCATGGTTAGTATATGGCCATTCTTAATAACTAAGTCCCACATCAGCATCACCCCAAAGAAATTTTATTTTTTGTCGTGTATAAGGTAGTTTTCAGTAATAAACTTGGCATAATCTTTAATCGTTGCAGAGCCAAAATCTTTAAGCGGAGTGGAACATATCCTCTCCCGGAAAATCACAATCTCAACATCTTCCGGCAGGTAATGTCTTAAAGCATATGCAAGAGGCAGTCCGTTTTCAAAGATTTCCAAAGCATGGGAATTGCCACAAATAAAGTTCAAGCCTAGTTCTTTAGCTTTATTGACTAAGTCACTGTCCATTTTGACACGGCTTATTGTAGCTAAGACAGTATCGATTTCAGGATGTTCACTCTTTGCTTTTTCTAGATGTTCAGCTGTAAATCCGGTGTGTGGGAAAATATGCAAAATTGTATTTACCGGAGTGCCTTTTGTGCCCAACAATATTTCTCCCTGAACAGCAGTAGCGGAGTCTTTAATTTCACTGCAGTTAAAGTGGATTCTTTCTGTTCCCATTACTTGATGCTCTTTATCCATGTCCATCATTTTATTTAGGCGATTTAGCATATCGCCTAATGTTTTTATTTCATCCAATGCTTTACCGACATACATAATATTTCCAGGGATACCTCCATATCTTATATCCGTATAAAAAGGCTTATGACCATGAATATAAGATATGCCGGGATGTAAACCGTGAAAAGCTTCATGAAGTTCAAACACGGAAATATTGTAAAGGTCTAAATAGCAACTTAGAGTTACTCCGCCTGAATTTGCCGCATCAGCAATTGGGTGATGAGCTACAATGACATCTACTCCTGTTGCACCGGCAAGCTCAATATTTCCTTCGGTGAGTGTCATCGTTACGGCAACTTTTTTAATTTTTGCTTCAGGGTTCCCATAAACAAGACCCGGAGTTTCCATTACTGCTTTTCCAGGGATATTCGACGATTTCATAACAACGAACGGGTTCTTACCTGTAAATACGTCGTTTAAATCCTTGACTACCCTCCCTCCTGTTATATTGTCCAGTACTTTGATTAGCTCCTTTACTTTCATCTAATGTTCCTCCTTTTTTTAATACAGCATTTAAAGTTCTGGCAAAGCCCAAAATCTATCGAAGAATTAGAAGGTTCGATCTTGTTTATAGATAGGATGTGATACAACATTTTTATTTATTCACTCATCACTGATGAGCTCCATATATTATAATACGACATTTAAATCAAAAGTCCTCCCTATAATTTTATTTTATTGCAAAAATATAAAACATTTTTACAGAATATATCTTGCAAAAACTCTAAACATTCTATTTATAAATAAATATCACACTACAACAGATAACCGATTGCATAACTTTTTCTGCAAGGCTAAATAAACTCTGCAATTTGTTTTCCGATACTTAACTTGGACATAAATAGAGGCCGCCAAATAAATACCTCTTTAAAGGAAAATTACACTACCAGTCTCTTAATGAAAATAGCATAACAGTTCCATTAAAGGTATTTATTTGACGGCCTCGAACCATCTTTTTCAAGATCTTTCTTATCCAGTCAATTATTAAATTTTTCACAAAAACCTACATACAAGCTATCAAATAAATTTAAGTTTGTCAAGTGGTTTTTGAAAAAATTTTTTCAAAAAATTCTTCTACGGGCTCAACGGTAATTATTATCATACCGGCCAATTGATTTACAGGGTCGTAATCTTTTAAGATTGTGCGTACCTTTAATTGAAATTTATCTTCAAAATATGTTCTAATTCTGATTTTAAATTCATTTAATAATGCCAAATCCATCAATCTTGCGGTAAATGCGTCTTTTTCATCTATATGCCTTAGCACTGAAATTCTTCGATTTAGAGCTAAGATAATAATTTTATCTCCAATTATATCTATTTTCTGCCAATCTAAACCTCGGCCATACATTTCTTCATTTACTTGATTATTTATTTTAATAAGTTCCTGTTTAAAATCGCCAATATTCTTCAAGATTTCATCTCCTTTGCGTTATATTATAATAAGGTCTAATATAAGTATACACTTTGGCACACGAACTATATTCTACGAAATAATAATTTTTTCCTGCCATGTAAAGAAATAAATATTTACATAAAAATGTAGCAACTAATAAGCCTTATGAATATCATGGAATGAAGCGGTAAATTTTTTAGGAGGGGGGCATGCTACAATGCTGGTAGCAATTGAGATGTATGTTCAAAAAGGTTTAACCATTATTGATAATAATTTTTTAAATTTAAAGGTTATGTACAATGGTAAAATAATTGAAGAAAGCTGTTCTGAGGATGTTTATGAATTTTTTGGAATGATTCTCGGAGGGAAAAGACTAGCTGCTTTAGGAAGAAAAAGATATTATGACAGTAATTATTTAATGGGAAGAATTTTTGAGGCAGATCCGGCTTTGCCTATGAATTTTTTGTTTATAGATCCGGAGGATGATATTAAACTCATTATAGAAACTAATATTTGGCTTGATCCGGGAATCATGGTTCAAGATGTTTTTCTAAAAATATTTTCTGACAAAAAAGAACTAAATGTCCCACTAAACAGACCCGATGTTAAAACAGATTGGTCAGGCAGAGGAACTTTTACTATTGATATTGGCGAGTTTATAAAAGAATTGAATGCTGAAAGAGTAAAGCTGTAAAAAGTATGCCCTGTAGTAAAACAGGGCATACTTTATATGCAAAAAAATAACTATGGATAATATAATTGCAAATTTACAATAATATTAGTGTATAACAGGCATATGATGGATATACTATTTTACCGAAGCGTTTTTAATAAAATCGAAACAAAGTCATGATATAAATTTACGATTATATAAATATATTAAGGAGAAATGTAAATGAATATTGCTATATTATCCACCTACTTTCCGAGAGAGTGCGGAATAGCCTCTTTTGCAAGGGACCTTAGAAACAATCTCATGCTATGTGGTGAGCAAGTGTCAATTCTTGCCATTAGTGACAAAAATGGTTATTATAATTATCCGCCGGAAGTAGTTTTTGACTTAGAAGAGGATAATAGGGATCAGTATGTGATTGCAGCCGAATTTGTCAATACTGCAAAGATAGACTTGGTCTTTGTAGAGCATGAATATGGAATTTTTGGCGGCAATAACGGTGATTTTGTATTGGATTTTATCGAAAACCTGGAAAAACCATTTATCCTAAATACTCATACAGTTCTGCCGTCACCGGACTTTCATAAGCGAAGAATACTATCAACATTGGGACAAAAATCAATGGCCGTTATATGCATGACCCACCGTTCTTCAGAACTGCTAAACAAAGTATATAATATACCTCTTAATAAACTTTATATGGTCCATCATGGAGTGCCAATATTTGAAGAAAAACCAAGAGATGAAACTAAAAGAATATATGGGGTCGAGGATCGTCCTTTAGTAGTTACTTTCGGTTTTTTAGGTCCCGGTAAAGGTATTGAATTGGGAATTAAAGCTATTTCTTTCTTAAAAGAAAAATATCCCGATATTATTTATTTGGTAGCGGGAGAAACACACCCAAATCTAAGAAAAAAGATGGGAGAGGCTTATAGAGATTTTCTTGTTGAGTTAATACAAACCTTGGAAGTTGATAATAACATAAGATTTATCAATAAATACCTCAGCATTAAAGAACTGGGAGAAGTACTCTATATGGCCGATGTTTATCTCACCCCTTATCCGCATCGCAATCAGGCTGTAAGCGGAACCCTTTCCTATGCTGTAGGCTGTGGGAGGGCTATAGTTTCCACTCCCTATGATTATGCTCTGGAAGTTCTTGCGGGCGGTAGAGGCCTTATAGCCAATGATGCAAATCCGGAAGAATTGGCATCATTGATAGATAAAATCTTATCCGACCATCAATTAAAAGAAAATCTGGAAGAAAAGGCCGGTAAATTGGGTAAAACTATGACATGGCCTCAAGTAGGCAAAAGATATGTAAGTATAATAGAAAATATCATGCAGACAGAGGTTGAAAGGAAGGTGTTTTAAAATGTATAAGCATTTTAAACACATGACCGACTCAACAGGGATTATTCAGTTTTCTGACATATCAAATCCATTAGCCGAAAGCGGTTATACGGTAGATGATAATGCTCGGGCACTGGTAGTGGCAATAGGGATGGAGGAACTGGAGCGCGAAAGACTCATAAGAACTTTTATAAGTTTTTTACAAGAAGCTCAAATGCCGGACGGCACATGGCAAAATTTAAAAGTTCACGGAAAATATTATACATCAATTAATTCAGAAGATAGTATAGGTCGAGGTATACTTGCAGCAAGTTTTGCAGCAGACTGCGATATACCCGAAACAAAGGGCACTGCCTGTAAGATGTTAAAAAAGGTGCTGCCAAAAGCCATAGACACCAATTCTCCAAGAGCCATGTCTTATACATTGTTAGGCATGGCGAAACTTATAGATTCATTAGAAAGGATAAGCCTCTTGCCATATGCAAAGTATATTGCATATAAACTCATAAAACTTTACGATGCAAATCGTTGTAAAGATTGGCATTGGTTTGAGGATAGACTTACGTACTGCAATGCACTGCTACCCCATGCATTATTTGGCTTTTATGTAGTGAGCAAAGATGTAAAGGCTTTAAAAGTAGCTAAGATTACACTGAATTTCCTTACAGATTCTTTATTTAAGAAAGGATATCTGAATATTGTTGGTAATCAGGGGTGGTGGATTAAAAAAAGTCAAATACCGCCTTATGACCAACAACCGGTAGATGCGGCATCTATAGCTCTTGCTTGTCTACAGGCGTTTGTGGTTACGGGTGAAAGAGAATATATAGAAATGGCTCAACTAGCATATGATTGGTACTGGGGAAAAAATCTCAATAACCTTCCCTTATACAATGAGAAAACCCAAGGCTGTCATGATGCTCTTGTTCCACATGGAGTTAACTTGAATCAAGGTGCAGAGGCTGTCATCTCATTTTTAATGGCACACCAAGTTTTACAGAACATCAAAGAAAAAAAACAAAGGATATTAATTCCAGCAGTATAGGAGGGGCTTTGTTGGGGCACATTGAAATACTTTTTAAAGAAACCGTTGACCGGGCAAGAGCAGAACTTAAATCAGTGAAAAATATTGACATTATAATAGGTATCCCTTTTCATAATGAAAAAAATGCCCTGGGAAATATTATAACAGTTGCCAAGAACAGTTTAAGAACAAAAGGTCAAAAGCTGATTGTTTGTGTCGGTGGTCCAACAGACGTCGAAACGATAAAAAATATCAAGGAAAGATTTGGAAACGAAATAGCAGGTTTTTCATTGCCGTCGGGTGTCAATGGCCGAGGTTTTGGTGTAAGGTTCATTTTGGAGATTTCTCGTATTTTTAAGTCAGATGTGATACTTCTGGAAACAGACTTAAAAAGTCAAAGAGAGCAAGAGCTAAAGCACGATTGGGTGGATTGTGTGGCAGATCCTATCTTTGGAGATTATGATATATCGGTTGCCTGCTTTAGACGATATACGCTTGAAAATGTTATTGACAAGATATTAGTTTTACCGCTTATGACAGCTCTTTATAAAACTAAATTTAGCGATCCTTTCAGCGGAGTTGTCGCTATTACGCACGATCTCGTTGAAGAGTTATGCACTGAATTCGATCAAAACAGAGAATATCTAGGCGGATATGGTATTAACCCATGGCTTATTACAACAGCATTAAAATGGGGTAAAAGGATATGTGAGGTAAATCTTTGGACAAAAATTTCCTCAATCCCCCCTGACAAAAGATATATTTCTGAAAAAGAAGTGCTTAAATCATTGTTTGAATGTATAATACGGGACGAGGATATTTGGTTGGAAGATTTTCAAATTATTAAAACTCCTGATATGTACGGCAGTGGATTTAAGGATGTACCGCTAAAAATTGTTTATAACCATGAGGAACTTTTAGACTCTTTTATTAAAGGAACTTGTCGTTATGGTAATCTATTGCAAAAAATACTAAGTAAAAAGGTGCTTAGTTATATTGAATTCATGACGATATCGAAAGACAATGTAATTTACTCACCAGAAATCTGGTCACAGGCAGTTTACGAGTTTATAGTTGCTTATAATTTTAATTCGGAAATACCGCAGGAAGACCTTTTGGAAGCTCTGATAGCTATATATAAAGGAATGCTGGCAGCACTGATATTAGAAATCATGAACGCAAACAAAGGTTTAAGTGATTTGAATGTAAATATCGATACTGTTGTTTTAGCTCAGACTGAAGTAATTTATAAAAATACCATAAATGCTTTCATGAATAACAAATCTCAATTTTCGGATAATTGGCGTCAAAAGTTAGAGGAAACAAGCCCGGTGCTTACTCCACTGGATTACCTCGAGTTTATTCCAGGAGTTCCAATTGTGTTGCCTAAAAAACTTAAAGGAAAGAATAGTAGCGAAGCTATTACCAGTAAAGTTTTTAAAAGACTTCAGAAAAAATATAATAATGCCTTTACATCCTTTCTAGAAACTTTAAATATCCGTAATAATGCGTCTTCTGAAGATATTTGCCGGTGCTTAACCGATTTCATGGCAGATTTGGAAAACACTATCGATAGCTTGTGCCCGGGAAATTTATACAGCTTGGAAGGTACCGATGACGTAGTAAAAAGTATATTTAATATTATTCCACATAGCAAAGTCATAGCGGTAAAATGGGAAATACTGAGGAAATTATTATATGAATATCCTCCAGGGAATTTAATTTTAAGAATGGGCTTTAGAAACTTGAGAGAACTCCTTGACAATATGAATGAACGAAAGATTCTCACATTGGCTTCGTTTACTGAGGACAAGGATTATTTTGATCGTATATTTTATTGGCTTAAGGACAATTTAAGACCCGATAGTTTTGAAGAGGTAGAAATACTTCCAATGTTGGTAAATCGTAATGATTTTTACGGTTCCAGTGAACTGCGTGAAATATCTGATTTAAATCGTTTGACAGCATATATACCTGTTATGAACTTAGGTAAGGGAATGGGTGGCGACTATCCTAAGTTGTGGTATTTTACACGCATAGCAAAGAGTATAGTTGAAGCCGAGCATTTTTCTGACCTATGGAAGACCTATACAAGGGAACGGAAGGAAGTGGGTAGAAAATTTGTTAATTCTATTCTAGGCCATTATGGAAAGGCTGTATTTTCTGCACATCATATTTTTGAAAACTGGCATCATAGGGTGTTGGTTTCAAAATTACAAGTAATTGCGGATAATCTTCGCCAGGAGAATAATGAAACAGATGCAAAAAACATTGATATTATGGTCAAAGGGTATGGCCTCAGCATGGTATTAAACGATGGGACGTTTATACCATGTTCCGCATGGACTTGGGCCAGTTTCAGCTTTAAAGGCGGAGATGGCATACCTACACCGCTTTTCCTACATGTGGAAAGGGATTGGTTCAATCACGATTTGCTTGAAGAAATATATAAGGAAATGGGATATGATTCTGAAGAAATCTTACAGCAAGTATTTCAATATATAAGCCAAGGCCGTGAAAGCATAGATTTAGCAAAGGCGTTATTAGGAGTAAAACAACATCAGGAACAAGTAATAATTCAAGAATTAGATTATTGGCCTAAGGCAGAGGTTTTAAAGCGTTATAGCGAAGTGCCGATACTTAAGCCTATAAATGAGCACTGGTGGGAAAATCGTTTTGTGCTCAATACGGCGTCACTAAGGATAAAAGATAAGGTATACTTGCTATATAGAGCATTTGGTGAAGATGAGATTTCGCGAATTGGTCTTGCTATTTCTGATGGTTATAGAATAATTGAAAGACTAAAAGAACCTATATTTTCTCCGGAGATGGAAGAAGAGAAAAAAGGTTGCGAAGATCCAAGAACCGTCATAATTGATGATGAAATTTTCATGCTTTATACCGCATATGACGGTGTGGTAGCTCAAATAGCAGCGGCATCAATTACCATAGAGGATTTTCTCAACAGAAAATATAATTGCTGGAAAAGGAGAGGGCTGGCTTTTCCTGGTCTATGGGATAAGGATGCCATATTGTTTCCTGAAAAAATCAATGGTAAGTATGTCATATATCATCGTATTGAACCAAGCATATGGATTGCATATTCCCCGAAACTGTCCTTTCCATGGCCTCGTGACGGTCATAAGATAATAATGGGACCGCGATCCGGCATGATGTGGGACTCTCTGAAAATAGGAGCCGGTGCACAACCTATAAAAACACGTTATGGTTGGCTGCTTATATACCACGGTGTGGATAAGGATATGGTGTATCGTCTGGGAGTGATGCTGGCTGACCTAAAAGACCCCGGCCGACTTCTATACAGGTCGCCCAACCCCACACTATCGCCTGAAACCAAGTGTGAGGTAGGGGAAAAAGATAAGTGTTGGGTGCCGAATGTGGTGTTTACTTGCGGTGCCGTTGCAGCCGAAGATAAAGAAATTCTTGACGTAGATGATGAAATTTTAGTATATTACGGCGCCGCAGATACCTATATTTGCCTTGCCACAGGTACTGTCGGCGACATGATTCCCGCACAAGTAAGAGAAAGAATAGATAATCGCAGATGAATACTAAGATCTGTTTCAACCTTTTTATCCCAATTTTTAGGCTTTATTCTTTTGTGTCGTCAATTAAGCAGAGCAATTATAAAATCCTTATAGGAATTAAATAATATAATAAATACGCCTACTGGAACCACATACTTTACTAAGAAGCTCCAGACGGGGGCTAGTTTAAATCGGATTCCCGAAAGTTCTATTTCTTTTACAGCTTCTTTGGTGGTGAGTATCCAAGCTACGAAAATGGAAAGCAAAAATGCACCGGTAGTTAGAAGTATATTGGAAGACAGCTTGTCATATATATCGAAAAAGCTTAGACTTCCTATATAGAAACTGCTACCTTGAACCAGGGAAAGGGAAGCGGGTATTCCCATTAGAAATATTACAATCCCTACTGCCAATGTAGATTTTTTCCTATCCTTTTGCAGTTCGTCTACAAAATAAGAAACGCTGATTTCCAGCATAGACATTGAAGAAGTTAATGCCGCAAAAGTAACCATCAGAAAAAAAGCGATACAAAAGATTTGCCCTAAAGGCATCGATGCAAAAACTGCCGGCAGTGTAATAAACATAAGTCCAGGCCCTTCTCCCACTTCAAAGCCTAAGGCAAATACCGCCGGGATAGTGGCAAATCCGGCTACCAACGCAGCCAAGGTGTCTAAAGCGGGGATCGACACCGCTGTGCTTAACAGATTAACTTCCTTATCTAAATAACTTCCATAGGTTATCATGACACCCATACCTATGCTGAGAGAGAAGAACACTTGTGCCATAGCGTTTTTAGCTACTTCTAGAGTGATCTTAGAAAAGTCAGGAACCAGTAAGAATTTAATTCCCTCCATACTTCCCTCCAATGTTACACTCCTAATAGCTATAATTATAAGAAGTATAAAGAGACCGGGCATCATTACCTTAGAAGTGACTTCAATTCCTTTTTTAATGCCGTTTATTACTATAAGCATAGTAAGTGCCATAAAGATTAACTGATAAACTATTAAGGTTGCAGGAGAGTTCATCATATTGGAAAAAATACTGGCAAGAACCTGGGGATCTTTCGTATTAAGATTTCCCATAACAGCGTTTTTAAAGTAATACAAAATCCAACCGCCAACGGAAGAATAAAAGGCCAGTATGACAAAACCGCAAATTACAGCGAGAAAGCCCACAAATGACCAACGCCTATCTATGCTTTTATATGCACCGAAAACCGAAAGCTGTGTCTTCCTGCCAAGAGTGATGGCAGCCAGCATAAGGGGAGTTCCGATAAGCACTAAAAACAAAAGGTATACTGCAACATATGCTCCGCCGCCGTTAGTACCCACACTATAAGGAAATTTCCATATATTACCCAAACCTATGGCCGAACCTGCAGCAGCCAGAATAAAACCGGCTTTTGAGGACCAATTTTCTCTTGTCTTAGTTTCCATAAGATACACAACCTCCAAAATAATTTTAAATTAGGCAAATATCAATTACTCACATAAAAAAGCTCCGCCTCATTTTAGAGGTGGAGCTTTGCTCACGGTACCACTCTTATCCCGAATATAAAAAATATCCAGGATGACTCATTTCTAGTCTGCGATATGCTAAACTATAGTCCTTTGTAAGGGAGGACAACCCTTTGCCCCTACTCGTTTCCTTTTAGGGCAAAGACTCTAGAGCGAATATACACTTCGTCTTGTAACACCGGCTCTCATCAAACCCAGCTTTCTGTATTTACAGTGTCGAAGCTTATCTTCTCTGTCATTGTCTGTAAAGCTGTAATTCTTTTTAATACTATATGCATAAATTTGTAAAATGTCAACCCCTTAATTCTTAATTTTATAACACAATTCATTTTTTCCGTTATGTGGGAAGTATATCGTTTTTTATGAAAAAAGAGAAAAATTGATTGTTTAAACCTCTTATGACGCCCTAACTTGTCTGAAAATGATATATAAATGTTGAGAATGATAATATTTAATGATATATTTGATAATGTCGACGAAGTTTAGGAAATTACATATTTTTAAATGTATTTAATGAAGGATTTTCGGTATTGATGTCGAAGTTAAAAATATATGTAACTAAATGGAATTTGGAGTGAGCAGTTTGATTGAAATGTATGGGGTTACTAAGATTTATCCGGGCGGTCAAGTCGCCCTTAAAGATATTAGTCTAAAGATATTAAAGGGAGAGTTTGTATTTATTGTCGGACCCAGCGGGGCAGGAAAATCGACATTGATTAAGCTTTTATTCAGAGAAGAACTTCCGACAAGGGGGCAGATATTTTTCGCCGGAAAAAACATTACCAGATTAAGGCCGAAAGAAATACCTTACCTAAGACGGCGTATTGGTATTGTTTTTCAAGATTTTAGGTTGCTGCCGGAAAAAACAGTTTATGAGAATATAGCTTTTGCAATGGAAGTTGTGGAGGCTTCTGGCAGAGATATAAGGAAAAGAGTGCCATATGTTCTTGAAAGAGTAGGCTTGGCCCATAAAGCCAAGGCAAAGCCTTCGGAACTTTCTGGAGGAGAACAACAACGAGTAGCACTTGCTCGTGCTCTGGTAAATAATCCCGATGTCCTCGTAGCCGATGAACCTACCGGTAACCTTGACCCTGATACCTCTTGGGATATCATGAATTTGTTTGATGATATCAATAAGCGGGGAACTACATTGGTTGTTGCTTCACATGCTCGAGAATTGGTAGATTCTATGAAAAAAAGAGTAATTCAACTCGAAAAAGGCAGTCTAGTAAGAGACGAGGAGAGAGGGGTATACAGTAATGAAACTTAGAACCATCAAATATTTTTTCAAAGAATCCTTCACCAGTCTTGTAAGAAACAGATGGATGAGTCTAGCATCCATTGGAGCAGTAGCATCTGCACTCATCATTCTAGGCTCTTTTCTATTACTTTCAGTAAATTTTGATCATGTTTTAAAAGATGTAGAATCGCAAGTAGAGATTACGGCTTACCTTGAAGACTCCTTGGGACAAGAAAGGATATCTCAACTAAAAAAGGATTTTGCTGCTATTTCTGGGATAAAAGAAGTAGAATTTATTTCAAAGGAAATGGCTCTAGAAGAATTCAAGGAGCAAGTAGGAGAAGATTTATTGGAGGGTATTGAAAATCCACTTCCCAATTCCTTCCGGATTAAGGTAAACGACCCTCATGAAGTGGCTTTGGTTGCTGAAAAAATTGAAAAATTTTCCGGTGTTGATGAAGTCAAATACGGCAAAGGCATTGTTGAAAAACTGTTCAACATAATTTATTGGGTTCGGATAATTGGCTTGGCGATAATGGTAGTTTTTGCCGCAGTTTCGATTTTCATTATCTCTAACACCATCAGGCTTACGGTTTTTGCACGGCGGCGGGAGATAAATATCATGAAATATATTGGTGCCACTGACTGGTTTGTACGCTGGCCGTTTTTGATAGAAGGTATGGTATTAGGATTAATCGGTTCTTCGCTGGCTGTAGCAATTTTGGGAATAGCTTACAAATATCTTTATGTAACGGTGAAGCTAAATATTCCTATGATTTCTTTGCTGCCAATAGAACAGTTTTATAACTACGCCTTTGGATTTTTAGGTATTGGTATGTTCATCGGGGCATTTGGCAGTAGCTTTTCCATAAAGAGATTTTTAAATGTTTAGCATTATATAAGGAGTGGAAAAAGGTGATGAGTTGGAAAAAACACAAAGTAATTACAAGCATCTTGCTGCTAGCTATTATTTTAACGGCAACTGCTCCGGCGGCATTAGGCGGTATAAATGATTTAAAAAAGCAGCAGCAAGATATAAGCAATCAAATAAAAAATTTAAGAGACAATATAAATAAAGTTGAAGCGAACAAGAAGGATATAAGTAAAGAATTAGCAGAGCTTGAAGAAAAATTGAACTTGGCGCAAAAAGAACTGGCTGAAACAGAAGCCAAGCTCAGAGAAAATCAGACGAAATTAGTAAATACTATAGAAGAGCTTAAACAAGCCGAACGACAGGTAGAAGAACAAAAAGATGATCTGAATGTCCGCATGCGAACTCTTTACAAAACTGGGCCGGTAGATTACATAGAGGTAATTTTGGCGTCTTCCAGTTTTTCGGATTTCTTGACAAGACTTGATTTAGTTAAACGTATTATTGAGTCTGATAAAAATCTCCTTATGGAATTTAAAGCAAGACAGGAAGAAGTAGCAAAGAAAAAAGCAGAATTGGAAGAACAACAAAGGATTATAGCTCAGCAGCGCGATGATATAGATGCTCGTCGAGCTAGCATAGTTTCATATCGCGGAGATCGCCAAAGACTCATGGCAGAGCTGGAAAAACAGAAAAAAGAGTATGAGCGTCAGGAGGATAAGCTGCAAAAAGATTCGGAGAATCTGCGCCGACAAATTCTTGAATGGGAAATGAAGAACCAAAAAGGCTTTTTTGGAACAGGGGAATTCCTTTGGCCGACGCCAAGTACAACATATATTACTTCAGAGTTTGGGTGGAGGACGCATCCTATCTTTAAAACACGGCGGTTCCATGAAGGCATAGATATAGGTGCTTCTATGGGAGCTGATGTGCTGGCAGCAGATGACGGTGAGGTAATTTTTTCAGGTTCTTATGGCGGTTATGGCAATACAATCATTGTTAGCCATGGTGGAGGTATTTCTACGCAGTATTCACATCTTTCGAAACTGCTCGTAGCAGAAGGCAAAAAAGTACTCAAGGGTGATAAAATTGGCTTGGTTGGCAGTACCGGATGGTCTACGGGACCACACCTTCATTTTGGCGTAATCAAAGATGGAGAAGTAGTCAACCCTTGGAATTGGCTAAAATAAATGATATAATGGTAAAGACTAAAAACTTTACCGGGTGGGGATACATATGCAAAACAAGAATGTAAAACATATGTTTAAAGTAGCGGTATTGTGTATAGCAATATCGCTGCTTTCGTTTTTTGCTGGAGCTGCGGTGGTAAGCAAACCATTCTATGCAATAAGTAAAGGCGATGATAAAAATGTTGCTGCTGTAGTTGATGGACAAACAGATTTACAGCACTTAAAGCCGGTTGTCGATGTGATAAAACTCATAGAAGACAAATACGTAAAGGATGTGGAAACTGAAAAATTAATTGAGGGAGCTATTAAGGGAGTGGTGGAATCTCTTGGTGATCCATATTCAGTTTATATGAATGAAACGGAATTTCAAGATTTTATTGCGTCTATTAATGGCTCCTTCAGCGGTGTAGGAATGGTGCTCAGTGCTGATGAGAGTACCGGCGATATTATAGTGGTATCCCCTATTGAAGGAACTCCTGCCCAGAAAGCCGGAATTCTTCCAAAAGACATAATAGTTAAAGTCGATGATATCGAGCTTGCCGGAAAAAGCCTTGATGAAGCGGTAAAACTTCTAAGAGGTGAAAAGGGCACAAAGGTTGTTGTATATATAAAAAGACAGGATAACGAAGATTTGTTGGAATTTGAATTGATGCGGGATGATATTCGAGTTACAACAATAAAACATGAAATTATTGACGATGATGTAGGCTATATAAAAATTACCTCTTTTGATTCACAGACTTATGATGAATTTAAAGCTGCGGTAGACAGCCTACAAAAACAAGGCATAAAAGGTTTAATACTGGATTTGCGAAATAATCCCGGTGGTTCTCTTTATGAATCAGTGAGGATAGCCGATGAAATACTTGGAAAAGGAATAATAGTTTATACCGAAGACAGGAATAAAAATAAACTGGAAGAATATTATTCTGATAATAACAGAATTTCATTACCGCTTGTAGTGCTTATAAATGAAAACAGTGCCAGCGCTTCGGAAATAGTAGCTGGAGCTATTCAAGACCACAAAGCAGGTGTACTTGTAGGCACAAAAACTTTTGGCAAAGGTTCCGTTCAGGAAATTGAACCTTTTCAAGACGGAACAGGAATGAAATTGACTATTGCCCGATATTATTTGCCGAGTGGACGAAGCATTGACGGCATAGGTGTAGAGCCTGATATTAAGGTTGAACTTAGCAAGGATATAAGTCCTTTTGACATTCCCAGAAAAAAAGATTCTCAATTATTAAAGGCTCTTGATATAGTTAAATCTCCGACTTACATGCAAAGACAGGAGAGATGAATGTGCTTCCTCTTGGGAAAATTATAATCCTAATATTGCAAGGTATTCCATCGGCCGTTTTAAATCCATTTTTCTGGCTGGTAATTTTCATTGTGTGGAAACAATATAATAAAACTGCGACTTTAGAAAAAACCCTGTTTGGAACTGCAAAAATTAATCCGCACAATAAATTACTCTATGCAATATTTTATGGATTCTTTGGTGGAATCATTGGCAGCTTTATAGTTATGCTGCTTGGCATAAGTATTACCGAAGCCGGTTTAGTATATGTATGGCCGTTAGCTTTAATTCTTGCCCTTGTCCATCCGCACCTAATGTGTTTTTCATATGCAGGTGGCTTAGTAGCATTATTTTCATTGGTAACAGGACTTTTACAAATAGATGTGGCCGGCCTTATGGGGCTTGTAGCAGTGCTGCATTTTGTAGAAAGTCTCTTAATATATTTTGCAGGACATATAAATGCAACACCGGTGTTTGTTAAAGATGACAGATATGGTATCGTAGGAGGATTTTCATTGCAGGAGTTTTGGCCTGTCCCCATTATGCTATTAACGATTCTTGTAGGGGATTTCCCGTCAATGGATGTAATTCAAATGCCGGATTGGTGGCCGCTGATAAGACCACCTGCACATGTGTTGGAAAATCCTCAGGCTATATACTTGATGCTGCCGGTAGTAGCGGCATTAGGGTATGGAGATATAGCTCTTACAAAGACACCAAAGGACAGATGTAAATCTTCAGCGGTAAATTTATTTGCCTTTAGTGTTATACTTTTGCTATTGTCGGTTTTGGCATCAAGGTATTTGACCTTTGCCTATATGGCGGCAATCTTTGCACCCGTCGGGCATGAATTACTAATAATCACCGGAAAGAAAAGCGAACAGGCGAATAAGCCCCTATTTGTTCCTCCCAAACAAGGTGAGATGATTCTTGACGTAATAAAAAACTCACCTGCGGAAAAATCGGGTCTAAATTCCGGTGATATAATCATGTCAATAAACGGGCAAGACCTGGATGAACCTGGAAAACTGCAAGAAGTGCTATCAGAATATCCCACATTCATATGGATGACAGTAAAGACCTCTGAAGGAAAGATAAAAGATGTTGAAATAAGTGCATTTCCGAACGGTTTAAATAACACAGGAGCAATCTTTGTCCCCAAGGTTTTTTCAGGGTCCTATGTAGTTATGGATGATGATAGTATAATGAAAAGGATAAAAAAGTTTTTTAAAAAGAGAGATTAGAACGCATAAGCAAAAAACGAGAATTTTAAAGCTAATTGATTAGAAAAGCGACAAAACTAAGAATCCGAAACTAATATTTTCAACATTTCTTCTGCAGGGTCAATAATAGGAATGCTGATTTTTTTAGAAAGTTCTGATTGCAAATAAGGCAGATGAGTGCAGCCCAGAATCAAACCGTTGGCGGCAAATCTTTCAACACATAGGGAAACAAGATCATATTGCTCAATAATCGATGCTGCTGATTGACCTTCTTCAATAGCTTTGACTATAGGCAGCATGGAAATTCCAATAATATCAATTGAAGGATTTTGCTCATAAAATATATGTTCGATTGCTGAAAGGCATTGACCATTAGCAGCCCATAGGGCTATTTTTTTGTATCTTGCCGCAAGATTTTTGTAAATATCCAACGGCGTTATTACCAAGGATCTGGTCTGCGTATTTCGTATATATCCAATATCTATGGCGGCTGATAGAGAATTGCAGTAAATCATAGTTCGAAATATGTTCTGGTTTTCGAAATCTTGAATAATCCTTAATACTTTTTTTGTTAAAGTATCAGGGCTTAAAAACTGAAGTAGATTTTGTTCTTCGGGGTCTGCAGCTGTTGGACGCCCTATAGCTTCAAAACCCTTTTTTAATATGAAATCAACGCCCATTTGAGTATCCACCGGAGTACCGGCAATAACGCCGATTTTTATAATATTATTTGCAACATTTGCAGTCAATTTTTATCACCTCAATCTTATTATATGTCTATAATATAAGAGTATCAAGTATTTTAAGATAAAAATAATTTGTGGTTAATTGTTTAGTTTCGTTTTAATTCTTTTTACTACTTATTGAATAATTCAACAGAAATGGGAGAAAATATACTATAGCATAGGAAAATGAATAAAACAAAAGAGTTTTTAGAAAATAGATGACATTTCAAACTATATATACTTGATAGAAATTTGCATATATGATATAATGCTTGTGAAAGAAATAACGCTCTCAATTATAATTGCACTCATATATTTACTAGTTTCTATGCAAAATACATAAAAAGGAGGAAATTCGATGACTAGAGAAGAATATCTTAATCGCGAGAGAGATATGCTGCTTAAAGCCTATACTACTGCATCAGAAGAAGAAAAGCGGGATATCATGTTGAAAATAGTAAACATAGATACCCAATCTCAAGATGGAGATACTTATGGCACTAAATCAAGCGGCTTTTTTACTCGCCGAAGAAATAAGATTATATATATGAACTGAGCCGGGAAATAAAAAGCCCGGTTTTTTTTATTTAAAATAGCGAACAAAGTTTCGTTTTTATCTTTCATCACTTTTTATTATATGATATAATACATCTTGCACATGAAATTATATTACAAGGTAGGTTAAATAAAAGCCTTGCAAGAAATAGATTTTCTCAATTTCATTTGGAAGGTGTAAAAATGGGGAAATTTGAGGTTGTTTCAGAGTATATTCCGCGCGGTGATCAGCCGCAAGCAATACAAAGATTAACTGAAGGAATAAATAAGGGCTACAAATTTCAAACGCTGCTAGGTGCAACAGGTACCGGCAAGACTTTTACTATAGCCCATCTTATACAGCAGGTGCAAAGACCGACGCTGGTAATAGCTCATAATAAGACTTTAGCTGGGCAGCTCTACAGTGAGCTTAAGGAGTTTTTCCCCAACAATGCGGTAGAATATTTTGTAAGTTACTATGATTATTACCAACCAGAGGCGTATATTGCTCAAACGGATACTTATATAGAAAAAGATGCTTCAATAAACGATGAGATTGATAAATTGCGGCACTCTGCAACGGCTGCACTTTTTGAACGCCGTGATGTAGTCATAGTGGCCAGCGTGTCATGCATTTACAGTCTAGGGTCACCAATAGATTATGAAAACCAGGTTGTATCACTTCGTCCGGATATGGAAGCAGATAGGGACGATGTGGTTCGAAAGCTTGTGGAGATACAATTTAATCGCAATGAGATAGACTTTCACAGGGGAACTTTTCGGCTTCGCGGAGATATATTGGAGATATTCCCGGCTTCTTTTACCGAAAAGGCTGTTCGAGTAGAATTTTTTGGAGATATTATTGATCGCATCCTTGAATTCGATACTTTAACCGGTGAAATAATAGGTGAACGAAATCACGTATCGATATTCCCAGCTTCCCACTATGCCACACCAAAAGATAAGATAGAAGCTGCTATAAAATCGATTGAAATGGAGCTTGAGCAGCGATTAGCGGAACTGAAAGACCAAGGTAAAGTATTGGAGGCAGCCAGGCTGGAGCAAAGGACCAAATATGATATAGAAATGCTTCGAGAAATGGGCTATTGTAAGGGTATTGAAAATTACTCAAGGCATCTTTCCGGCAGGAAGGCCGGTGAGGCACCGTTTACACTGCTTGATTATTTTCCGAAAGATTATTTAATAATAATCGACGAGTCCCACGTGACGTTGCCTCAGATTCATGCTATGTGGGCCGGAGACCGTTCTAGGAAAGAGTCGCTGATAGAGCACGGCTTTAGGCTTCCTTCAGCCTTTGATAATCGCCCACTGGTCTTTGAAGAATTCGAAGAACGTGTAAATCAGCTAATTTTTTTATCAGCTACACCGGCATCATATGAACTTGAAAAAAGTGCTCAAGTTGTAGAACAAATCATACGTCCCACTGGCTTGGTGGATCCGGAAGTGGAAGTTCGTCCGGTCAAAGGGCAAATCGATGATTTGATATGGGAAATCAAGCTCCGAGCAGAAAAGAACCAAAGGGTTTTAGTCACTACCCTTACCAAGAGAATGGCGGAAGACCTTACCGACTATCTAAAGGAAGCAGGTATTCGCGTCAGATACTTACATTCGGAGATTCATACATTGGAACGGCTTCAGATAATTCGAGATTTAAGGCTCGGCAAATTTGACTGCCTTGTAGGCATTAATCTGCTAAGGGAAGGTCTGGACTTGCCGGAGGTATCCCTTGTGGCTATTCTTGACGCAGATAAAGAGGGGTTCTTGCGTTCAGAAACCTCTCTCATTCAAACCATAGGCCGCGCTGCACGTAATGTGGACGGGAGGGTTATTATGTATGCGGATACCATAACCCAATCTATGGCTAGGGCGATTAGTGAAACCAACCGCAGGCGCAAAATTCAATTAGATTATAATAAAAAGCATGGTATAGTACCTGCAACGGTTAAAAAATCGGTAAGGGATTTAATAGAGGCTACCAAAGTTGCCGAGGAAAAAACTGATTACCTACCTGAAAAAGACATAACAGAAATGAGTAAAAAAGAACTTAAAATCTTTGTTGAAAATCTTGAAAGACAGATGAATGACGCGGCAAAAAAACTTGAATTTGAAAAAGCTGCCGAACTTAGGGATCTTATTTTTGAGATAAAGGCTGAAGCGTTTAGCGTAATTAAGACTAAATAAACACAGTACAGTGAGTGTGATATGAATAAATGGATAAGATTATAGTTAAAGGTGCTCGAGAACATAACTTAAAAAACATAGATATTACAATCCCGAGAGATAAATTAGTAGTAATTACAGGCCTTTCCGGGTCGGGGAAATCTACCTTGGCCTTTGACACCATATATGCCGAAGGGCAAAGACGCTATGTTGAATCACTTTCTGCCTATGCCCGACAGTTTTTGGGGCAAATGGATAAACCCGATGTCGATTACATCGAGGGGCTTTCACCTGCCATATCCATAGACCAGAAGACTACAAGTAAAAATCCTCGTTCAACAGTTGGAACTGTTACTGAAATTTATGATTACTTAAGACTGCTTTATGCTCGTATAGGAAAACCGCATTGTCCTAAGTGCGGAAAGGAGATATCTCAACAAACAGTTGACCAAATGGTTGATGCAATAATGGAGTCACCTGAGGGAACAAGGATTCAAATTTTGGCTCCGGTGGTGCGCGGAAGGAAAGGTGAATTCCAGAAACTGCTGGAAAAAATCAAAAAAAATGGTTTTGTGCGGATAAGAGTCGATGGTCAAATGAGAGAAACCAGTGAGGAAATCAAGCTGGAAAAAAACAAGAAACATAATATCGAAATTATTATAGATAGACTTATTATAAAACCCGGAATTGAATCTCGGCTGGCAGATTCTATTGAAATAGCACTGGCTCAATCCGAAGGTTTGGTGATTGCGGATATTATCGGCGGGCAAGAAATACTATTTTCTCAGAATTTTGCATGTGCAGAGTGTAATATAAGTCTGGAGGAACTTACACCTCGAATGTTTTCTTTCAACAGTCCTTATGGAGCTTGCCCGGTTTGCAGCGGCTTAGGGATAAATATGGAAATAGACCCGGAGCTAATTATACCGGATAAAGAAAAATCCATAGCAGACGGAGC
>JALHJR010000094.1:0-2806 GCA_022840405.1 Tepidanaerobacter acetatoxydans | reverse complement strand
GAATTGCCCATTTTATTGTTTTTTTATGGGGTAAAATTATTTTTTGCATGCCATCAAACCATTATATAGTCTGGGCCTTGGAACAAAGCAATTAACTCAGGATATTTCTATCTATATCCTCAACTTCTAAAATATCTCTATTTAAAGCCTCAATCTATTGCACAAGCACAAAAGGCAACTATTACTGCAGCAATTTTATCTCCTATTTTCAATTTTGACTTCCTTTTTAAATTTTTATTAAGTAAAAGTTTCATTCTTTTCATTATGTGATATTTGATGATATGAATTAAATTCGACAAATTATTTAATATATTACTGAAATCTTATATTTTACTAAAATAGTCAAGCCAACCTCTTTCGGTTTTTTTGCTTTTATGCTGTCAGACTTTATTTTACTATGAATCAAAATAAATAAACCTGCAAAAAATACTATCATGAGGCGATGATATGAAAACAGCAAAGTTTATACCTTTTGTCATAGCCATACTTATTTTTCCAATCTGTATAAATGCAGCTCCTTTTTGCTCATGTGGCAGCAGCCGATACTTAAAGTTACAGAATCCACCTATGTATGGCCAAGATGTAAGGGAAATACAAACTCAATTAAAAAATATAGGGTACTATAATGACCCCATAAGCGGCGTGTACGATAATATTACTTCAAAAGCCGTTAAAGCCTTTCAGCAAGATATGGGCTTAGAAGTCGATGGCATTTTAGGTTCAAGGACACTTGATAAAATTGCTGAGCTATTTGAACAACCTGTCGCACATCTGGAACCGGAAAAACCTAAAGGTGAAGTTAGTCTGGTTATATTTACTTTAGAACGGCAGCTCATTGTTTTGGATGACGGCAAACCTTTTAAACAATTCCCAGTAGCAGTAGGGAAATTTAACACGCCGACACCTATAGGCGTCTTTACCATAACTCAAAAAGATATCTGGAGCGGAGAGTTTGGTTCGCGTTGGATGAGGTTAAGCGTTCCTTGGGGAATATACGGAATACATGGTACTAATAAGCCTTGGAGCATAGGCACTTTTGAATCCAGCGGTTGTATCCGAATGTATAATACGCATGTTGAACAGGTCTACGAATGGGTCAAAATCGGTACAAAAGTATTTATGGTCGGTGGTGTAGATGGACCTTTTACCTTCGGTTTAAATACTTTATCACAGGGCTCTAGGGGTTCTGATGTGCTGGAAGTGCAAAAGCGTCTTGCCGGTTATGGCTTTTACAACGGTGCTTATGACGGAATCTATGAACATGAAACCCAAAAAGCCGTTCTGGCCTTTCAAAAAGCTAAAGGGCTTTACCCGTCCGGAAAGGTAGACGCAGCTACTTATAAAGAGCTGGGAATATTACTATTTGAATAAAAATTATTCTATAACGCTAAAAAGTTCAATCGGTGTTTTTATTATTAAATCAGCACCATTTTCCAATAGTTCATCTGCATCTCTAAAACCCCAAAGCACTCCAACTGCATACATGCCTGCAGATTTTGCAGTATTCATGTCAATACCACTGTCACCCAAGTATATGAACTCTTTGGGAGGAATATCTAAAAGTTTTGCTATCTCCAGGGCTCCCGCCGGGTTGGGCTTTCTCGGAATACCCGGCCGTTCTCCAAATACCGCATCAAAGCTCCAACGTTCAAGTAGTTTTTTTACAATTAATTGTGTAAATTCATGGGGTTTGTTTGAAAGCACTGCTTTTTTGCAGCCTAAGGTTGTAAGCCTGTCAAGCAGCTCGGGAATACCTTCATACGGTTTTGTAGTATCAGCCCATCTTTTTTTATATTCCTCTTGCATTAAATTTTGGCAGTGTTTTATAAAAGATTCGTCCCTCTTATCTAAAGGGAGAGCTCTCAATGCAAGGTTGTACATCCCGCTTCCGACAAACTGCTTATATTTTTCTGTTTCATGAATAGGTAACCCCTGACTTTTAAGCACTTGGTTCATGGAATTTGCCAAATCCTCCAGCGTATCCAGTAAAGTACCGTCAAGGTCAAAAATAATTGCCTTATATTTCATATAAAACACTCCTTGTTTTAATTGTAATTATTTTTTATAATTGATTTAATTTATATTTATTTTTTGCTTGACTAAAATAATTAAAGTGTGTTATCATTTTAGTGAGAATGGATACTTCAATATAAGAAAAACTTTTATTGTAAAAAGTTTCTGGGGCTCGTGGGACCAATCCCACAGTTTTTTTATATCCAAATTACTTTTGTATCAAAATTGTTTTTTTAGTCATAGCATAGTAGCATAGTATAGTAATGGAGGCAATAGTTATGGGTATCAAAGAAAATTCCAATAGGATTAGGGAAATCAATAAGGTGCTTTGGATTATTCTTGCTCTTAATTTCGCAGTTTCTATAATGAAACTTATCGTTGGTTATACTATATCATCAGCCAGCATGGTAGCTGACGGTTTTCATTCTTTCTCAGATGGCAGTTCAAACATAGTTGGCTTGGTCGGAACCGCCTTGGCTTCAAGACCTGCTGACGAATCCCATCCTTATGGACATAAAAAATTCGAAACCTTTACTGCAATAGGAATAAGTTTCCTGCTGTTCATAGTCAGTATTAATATTATAAAAAGTGGAATAGCTAAATTAACCAGCCCGATTATACCTCAAGTTGACGTTTATAGTTTTGTGGTGATGATTATCACTATGGCAATAAATATTTTTGTCATAATTTATGAAACACGAGAGGGCAAAAAACTCAATAGCGATATTCTTGTTTCTGATGCTATCCATACCAAAAGTGATGTTTATGTTTCATTGTCAGTCATACTGAGTTT
>JALHJR010000093.1:0-2825 GCA_022840405.1 Tepidanaerobacter acetatoxydans | reverse complement strand
CTTGGCCGTCTACTACTGCAGTATCAGAGCCTTCTTTAAGTATTATGGTTTTTCCTTCGGGATTCCAGTCTTCGGTTATAACAATCTCCTTTGTTTTATTATTATAGGCAGCGGTTGCTCCAAGCCCCTCAGCTACATCTCTAAGCGGAAGCATGGTATTTCCCCTGTCTGCAAACGGTTTTACAGAAAGCTGCTTTTTTGTCCGAACCATTTCAAAACTTACTTCCATCTCGCCTGTTCTTACATCAATATCCACACAATCACAATGAAAGATATAATCTTCGGCATCTTCGGCCAAAGCAGGAACGCTTACAAGCAGCATAGATGCCAAAATAATAAGAACTGCTGTTTTCTTCACAAGTAATCCTCCTTCTATTAAGTGTTTATTATTGATATAAGGCGGGACGGCTCCCGCCTTTAAGGCTATTTTAACAGTAAAGTTACAATTACACTAATAGTTCCGATTAATACAGCTATCACAGAACCAACTGCCCATTTATTTAAAGCATCAAATTTATCCTCTATTTTTTCAAACTTTGCATCGGTTTTATCGGATAAATCTTTGATTTCCTTATGGACTGCTTCAAACTTTGCATCTACTCTGTCAAATTTTGCATCCATGCGGTCTCTTAAATCGTTTATCTGCTGTGACAGATAAAAATATCCGGATTCAAAAATCTTGGGCTCAATCTTAGGCTCATGAGTTTCGTTTGGCCGCTGTTCATCATTACCAGCTGCAATTTCTTTTTCCGACATACTCATCACCTCTCCTCCTCAAAATTATTATACCATGAATAACCGCAATTTTCCATAAAAACCCTCCATTTTTCTGTTTTTTCAAAACCGCCTCACGACTTAGTTACAAAAAAAATTCGATGTGACGTGTCAAGGGGCGCTGGGAGGGATAAATGGAGGGGCCCCTTTGGGGAGAAGGCCGTTTATGCTCACAGCGGCATAAGCTTTACCCCTTGACTAAGGCGCGGCGGCATTTATAATTTCTTAAATCCGTGAGGCGGTCTACTGCTTTCATATGAGAGCACTTTCGCATTTTTGAAGTGAAGCGGAGGCATAGCCGCAGTACAACGGAGAAAATCCGAAGGTGCTCAGCTTACAAAGATATAATTAAAGCTTTACATGGTGCCGATAGGCTCGATGTAAAGCTGCCTTGTATCATCTTTCCTGATCATGATTTATATCTTGTTCTTTTGATTTATACTCGTGTAATTCTTTTTCCAATTTCATTTTTTCTCCTTCAAGCTGCTTTATTTTTTGCAATGCCCTTCTGTAATTATCCATTAATTTACTATTTTCATCATATATTAATTTTATAGAACCTACTAATATATCTTGGTCGGTAAGGTTTGGTGACTGCCTCTCTTTTATTGCCTGCTCTACTTTATAGGCATCTACTAAGGTAGTTATTCCTTCCAACTTGCCAAGATTGGGCACTATCTTTTCCACTACCTCATCTCTTACCTTTTTAACATTTTCATTAATATTTTTTACATCCGGTTTCATTTCACTTGTATCAGACTTTACCTCACCTACTTTTCCGGAATCCCTCTTGAACTGTACAAATTGCGCCCATATACCGCCTACCACACCAATTAAAGCTATAAAAATTGCTATTGCTCCTGACCCCTGCATATCCATCATTAACGCTCCTTCTATGTTTTTTTCAGCCACATAGCTATAAACCAAATAAGCTTCAGCTATGACCAAACCCATTATAATCATAATTTGCGGTATCGGCAATATATTTTCATTTTTCATAATATATTACCCCTTCTTATTCTCATAATTAGTTACTTGTGTTTTCCTCATTAAAAAAAGAGCACGCTGAAATGGTGCTCAAACTCAAAAAAGATGATTGAAAAGCTTTGTATAGTGCCAGAGGCCTCCAATAGCTCGATGCAAAGCGACAGTATTATTCCACTTTGCGGTGATATTGTTTAAGGTATCCGGTTTCATCAATAACGCTGTATGTTCCAAAATCACCATAGCCACCATTAACTACAGCCACGCCGTCAATAAAATCACCAACATAAGTGTATTTATACTGTTTTACAAACTTTCCGGTTTTATCTATAGCACCATACTTGCGACTTCCCTGCTCATTTTCTGTTTCTACAACAGCTATCCCATTGCAAAAATCCCCAACATCGTTATAATCCACCCAAATAACCTGAATATCTTCTATACCTTCGGCTTTAGCAGTATTATAGCCAAAAGGGATTAAACTTAACACCATCCCCATTATTACAACAAAAGATAAAATTCTCTTCACAAGTAATCCTCCTTCTATTAAGTGCTTATTATTAATATAAGGCGGGAGCCGTCCCGCCTTTGAAGTTATTTTAACAGTAAAGTTGCAATCACGCTAATAGTTCCGACTAATACCGCTATTACAGAACCAACTGCCCATTTATTTAAAGCATCAAATTTATCTTCTATTTTGTCAAATCTCTCGTCAGCTTTATCAAACCTTGCATCTACTTTATCAAACCTTGCATCTACTTTATCAAATCTTGCATCGGTTTTATCGGATAAATCTTTGATTTCCTTATGGACCATATCAAACCTAGCATCGGTTTCCTTACGGTTGGCCCCAAACCTAGCATCAGTTTTATCGGATAAATCTTTGATTTCTTTATGGACTGCTTCAAACTTTGCATCTACTTTATCAAACCTTGAATCCATTTCTTTTTTCATGGACTCAAACTTTGCATCTACTCTGTCAAATTTTGCATCCATGCGGTCTCTTAAATCGTTTATCTGCTGTGACAGATAAAAATATCCGGATTCAAAAATCTTAGGTTCAATCT
>JALHJR010000042.1:0-16246 GCA_022840405.1 Tepidanaerobacter acetatoxydans | reverse complement strand
TGACCACCCAAAACAGATACAAAAACTAGCCGGCCTAAACCTAAAAGAAAACAGCTCCGGCAAACATAAAGGCCAAACAACAATAACCAAACGTGGCCGGAAGCGACTAAGAAGCATACTATTCAACGCCATAATGCCAATGGTGGCCAAAAACAAAGAATTTCAAGAGCTCCATAAATATTACACAACCAGAAAAGAAAATCCCCTTAAAAAGAAACAATCACTGATAGTACTGTGCTGTAAACTAATAAGAGTTTTCTTTGTAATACTAAAAACCGGTGTAAAATATGATCCCATAAAAATGATGAATGATATAAAAAGACCTGCATTGCAGGAAGCAGCTTAACCATGTAACACTTTAGCAAAAATTATACATCGTAGCAGCTCTCCTATCAAGGGCAAGGACTACGTCTCGGCAGAGCCGACCCTTGACAGACTTGCTTCTACGATAGCAGTAAAATTACAAGTGTCAAAGCTTAGATATCTCATCTTATTGATGATTTGAACATTGACAACAAGAGCCGGAATTGTCAGGTAAAATATTTCACCATAAGGGCAATGACCCAGTTAAGGAGCAAAGCTGACATCCACCTCGTGTAAGGCCGAACGAAGGAATTTAGGACATAGATCCTGTGAGATATGGGAGGGTACGCCCCATGAGAAAAGTGGAATCATCAGGGCCGTAAAAAAACAAAAAGGACGTAGTTGTATTAAAGTTACCCCTTTTTACAAAATCCCAACTATATTAGCGCTAGATACTATACATGAGGCTTGCTCTTGATATATGAAAATCTAAGAATAAGTGAGATATTTAAATAAAACTAAAGATTATAGAGGGAGGATGCAAATAGTAATTTGAAAAGCTATATTCTATCTGATGAGAAACATGCGGAGCTTGAAGGCAGCTTTAAAGCTCAACTACCACCTGCTAAAAGCAGGTGGTAGTTGAGCTTCTAGTTTATATTTTGCTCTATATGCATCACATAATTTCTTTATTATTCGTTTATAACGTTATTTACTCCATCGTACAAACGCTTTATTGAACCTTCTAATTCTACATATTATAATATTTAGGAGAAGAACTTGCTTCTAATCCACAAAATGAAACAGCGGTTGGTAATAACGCATTTAATTCTCTCTATTTAATCAAATGAATTATGATATGCTCCTACATGCCACTTCCCCTTCTATAGTTATTATAAAACATGGCTAGAAGCCATTATCGGACCTGAGACTTTACTAACCTTGCCTAAATCAATAAGAGCTCACAAATACCTCTATATTGCTTACTTCAAGACCAAGATATTTTAAGTAATTCTATATTATTTTCGATGTTCTGGATTCTTTAAAACCAAGTTTAGAATGTAAAAGAAAAGCTCTTTTTAATCTTATCAGTTCAGCATTTAAATCTTTTATTTGCATTTTTACTTCTATTCCATGCCCTCTTTTTTGTTGTATTTTTACCTAATTAAGAACCTCCCTTTCACCTTTTTCTCTGATCTCTGTTTTATACTGGGCTTCCAGTTTAGCACAAAGACACTAACTAATATTAACACTCCTCCAAAACCCTGAAAACCTGTAATAGCTTCTTTAAACACTATGCACGCAAGGATAATAGTTACAAGAGGCTCAACCATGCTTATAATACTTGCCTTGGAAGGCCCTATTATTTTGGTTCCTTGCCAAAAAAGCACTAGACCTAAAATTGTGGATACAAATATTATTAAAATGATATACATTGTTGCTTTTGCACTTATGTTAAATGTTAGTTCCCCATTTGTAAGCCCCAATATACCATAGGTAATAGCTACACCAGCCATAAGATACATGGAAGCAACCATGGGATCTGAAGATTTCATTAGGTTATTTCCTAGAAGTATGTAGATAGTATAGGTAATAGCAGCAGCCAGGGCATAAATAATTCCAATTGGATCTATTTGACCAAAGGAGGTGTTTAATAGTAACATCATACCTGAACCAGCCAATATTAAAGCTAAACCTTTGGTTAGATCGAACCTTTCTATTTTAAGTAAAATAGAAAGAATTGTAACAAAGGCAGGATATAGATAATAAATCATACTGGCAATGGATGCCGGTATTTTTATGAAGGAAGCCAAGTAGCAACCCGTCATTGCTGCATATATCACAGCACCCAAGAGCAAAATTTTTACTTTGTGAGTATTGGTCATCTCAACATATTTTTTCCCTTTACTCTTATTAAACTTTATAATTGTATATAACAACAAAGTTGTTCCTGCACAACGGAAAAAGATGAGGGATGTCTCATTTAAACCCGCACCATAGGCAAGTTTTGCAAATATGGAATATGTACCATAGGAAGTGCCAGAAATCAATGAAAACAACACACCAACAGTTTCAAATTTGACATTTTGTTTATCCAATTTGCTTTTCCTTTAGTATTCTGATAGCAATTCTCCATAGCCTTTTATTTTTTCTCCTATCTTCATCATTTGTAAGCATTTCCAAAAGGTAGCCTGAATCGCTGAAACTACTGGTTTTCCTACATCTCTTTCAAGCATATCTATTATAGGCACTGTTCTAAGACCAGTACACAGGAGGAGTAATGCATCGGCATCCAGGGTATTTACTTTTTTAGAAAATCTGTAGACTGTTTCTAAGCTTTGATTGTCTATATCCTTATCATGATCAAAGCCCATACCTATCATATCCACTACAATATAACCATAGCCATTGAGAAATTTTTTTGCCTGTTCATTGACTTCGTCTACATAAGGTGTTACAACTGCGACATTTTTAACTTTTAAGGCTTCTAGTGCATCTACTACTGCTGAAGCAGTAGTTATACAAGGAAGGCCTCCTGAAGCCCTCTCCATATCTTCGATCAACTGGTCATTGTAATCCTTTCCAAAGGCAAAACTTCCACTAGTGCAACCAAAGGCTATAACATCAATGGGTATATGGGATATTAGTTTTGTAGCTTCTATGGCTACATCTCTTATGCTGGATAAACCTTCCAAGTTACAGTTGCCAAAATTAAATCGTGTGGTATATGTTGCAACACCTGATGGCGCCATGGCGTAGAACTCGGGCTCCATAACCCATCCTGTAGAAGGGTATATTAGGCCTATTTTCCCTCGCTCTCCATAAATAAAGTTTTGCAATTTTTGCCCTCCTTTTAAATAGATTAAATATTAAGAACTAACCCAGAATATATTTAGCATATAGCCTTCTTATAAGAAGGCTATATTAGTTTTTACAGTATTGCGTCAATGTCCTTTTGTAGTAAATTAAGAATTTCTTCCGCCTGACTGCCGTATTCTTTCTTGTATTTTTCATAAACAGGTTTGCTAACCTCTCTAAATGCCTCTCTTTCCTCATCGGTAAGTTCAATTATTTCTATATTGCTTTTATCTATAATTGTTTCTAGGCTATCACTATTAAGCTTTTCTTGTACATCAAATATATAGGCATTTGCTTCTACTGCAGCTTCTCCAATTAATGCCTGTTCCTCTTTAGAAAGATTGTTCCAAAAGTTTCTATTAGCAACAAAGGTTCCTACAAAAATATCCTGCTTTGATAACATTAGATAATCTTGAACTTCATAGAACTTCATTTCTTCTATGGCAAATAATGGATTAACCTGACCGTCAATCATTTTTAACTGCAAGCTACTATATACTTCCATATATGGTACTGGGGTTGGATTTGCTCCATAAGCTTCATAACAAGCAGTAATTATCGGTGATGCCATGGTACGTATTTTAAAGCCTCTAAAATCTTCTGGTGTTCTAATGGCTTTGTTTCCTGTCCACATCATATATCCTTCGGGGAACCAGTCTAAAACCTTCATATTGTTTGCATAGTAAATATCATTTAACTTATCTATGGCTTTGCTGGTATTTAACACCTCACGCGTCTTTTCCATATCACTAGGTAATAGGAAATGAAGGGAAAAAATGTTACTCTCAGGTACTATAGTTCCAACTGCACCAGGGTTATTTATTGCCAATTCTATAGCACCATTTTGTAATAATTCAACCTGGTTTGTACCGTCACCTAATTGTCCTACAGGATAAACTTCTACAGTTATTTCTCCATTGGATTTTTCCTCAATAATTTCCTTTACTTTTGCAGCGTATTCATCTTGAACGCTGCCATTGACCTCCTCATGAGCAAACTTCCAAACCTTTGGACCATTGTTATAACTTTGGTTACTTTCACTGCCACATCCTAAGGCCATTAGACCTATCAATGCTATCAACGCCAATACTGCCAATCTCTTAATCATTTTCTTTCCCCCTATAATTTATTTAGATTTACAAACCATAAACTACATCACGCAATATCAGTGTTATTCCTGGATATAAAACTATAAGCACTGACGCCAATATGAATAAGAGGATATATGGTAAAAGACCTTTAATAACAGTAATAAAATCCTTCTCAAATATGGCACATGCTGTAAAGATATTGCAGCCAAAGGGTGGTGTCACAGCACCAATAGCCGACTGCAATGTAGCAATAATTCCTAAGTGAACAGGATCAATCCCCGCCTTTACGGCTACAGGAAAAAATATAGGGGTTAAGATTAAAATTACAGGAATCGAATCCACAAACATACATGAGATAAAGAAAAATACACTTATTGTAGCCAAAACTTGAAGGGCTGAAGGATCTACACCTAGAACCCCTTGAGTCAAAATTTGAGGAATTTTAGCGAAGGTGATAACCCATGAGAAAGCCTGTCCACCTGCAACTAATATAAATACAGTAGCTGTTACAAGTCCTGTTGATAAGGCTATTTTGGGAATATCTCGAAAGGTAATGGATTTAAAGATAAAAACTTCTAGTATGATGGCATAAAGCACTGAACACGCTGCAGCCTCTGTAGGACTAAACACACCTGAATAGATACCTCCAAGTATCAAAACTGGAAATCCTAAAGGTAATAGTGCCTTTTTTATAGCTTCAAGTTTTTGTTTCCATGTTGCTTTGGGTTTAGTAGGAATACCCCTGTATTTTGCAACAAAAAATTCATATACGGAAAATAGAACCAATATTAGAATCCCAGGACCTACTCCAGCTATAAACAATTCCCCAACCGATGTTCCTGTCACTACAGCATACATAATCATCGTAATACTTGGTGGTATTAAAAGGGCGATGTTAGCCGAACTCATCAAAAGTGCTAAACTATGAGAAATTCCATAACCGGCTTCTTCCATCTTTTTACTCATGGGTTTTCCTATAGCAACAAAGGTTGCTTGGGTCGAGCCGGAAATAGCGCCAAAAAGTGTACATGTAGTAGCCGCTGTTATAGCTAATCCTCCACTAATATGCCCTACAAAACTATCTACCATATCTAGTAATCTATCGGCAGTCTGACCTGTACACATGATGTCTGCTGCAAAGATAAACATGGGAACCGCCAATAATGCATAGGCAGAAACCCCGGCTATTAGCTGTTGAGTTATTAATAAAGGATCAACATTTGGAAAATAGTTTACTAATACAACTAGTGGGGCTACGATCATAGACAATAACATCGGAAAGCCTAATAATAAAAAGGCAAACATTAAACCTAATAAAAGTGCTACCATATTGCTTTCTCCCCCTCCTTATTTCAATACTTTAAAGCTGAGGTAATTCTGTATCATCAAAGGGTTTTTCGCTGCCAATATATAACGTATCGGTTTCAATGATATTTAATAGTAGAATAATCAAATATTGTAAGCCAGCCATAAAGAAACCTAATGGTACAAAAGCATACATAATCCACATTGGCATTTCCAAAGCAGGTGTTATTCTACCTGACATCATGACTCTCTGTACATATTGAATCCCTAAGAAGCCTAATAGAAACAGAAAGACCGATGTAACTATAGATGTAATATATAAAATTATCCTCTTTATATTTACAGGGACCAGATCAAATATTGCAGTCATTTGTATATGACGACCTAGTCTTGCCGCATAGCTGACTCCTATAAATGTAACCATTATCATTAGTAATTGGCCTATCTCCTCAGCGGGTTTTAAGCTGTTTAAAAAGACTGTTCTAGCAATGACATTGGCTATCAATACCACCGCTATCAGTATAACTCCATAACTAATAATAATTTCCTCTATACAGCGCATCCAACGGTTTACTTTTTTCAGGAAATCCAAATCTTCACCCCCTATTTTATTTGTGGTGGGGAAAATACTAGCCCCACCACTTGCACATATGTTATTTTATGATTAGTTTTCTTGGAAAATTAGCAAAGGTTTCACAGCCATTTTCCGTAACTCTAAAGGCCTCACTAATAGAAACACCAAAATCATCGAAATACATGCCTGGTATGCAGTGGAAAGTCATATTAGTTTGTAATACTGTTTTGTCCCCAGGCCTTAAGCTAGCTGTGTGCTCTCCCCAATCTGGTGGATAGTTTAACCCTGTAGAGTAACCTATTCTTGATTCTTTCTCATATCCATATTTCGCTAGTACATTGCGCCATGCCATTTCTATTTCTTCACAAGTAACTCCTGGTTTTACTTTATCCAGTGCAGCATTTAGGCCTTCTACAGTTATTTTAGCCACTTCTTTAACTTTATCTGAAGGCTCTCCTATGGATATTGTCCTAGCCATTGGGGAGTGATAACGTTGATGACAGCCGGCGATCTCTAGGGCTATTACTTCATTTTCTTTTAGTTTTCTATCGGTCCACGTAAGATGAGGTGCCCCAGCTAATTCTCCTGAAGGCATTAATGGAACAATGGCAGCATAATCTCCGCCAAATTCTTCAGTACCCTTTATTTGAGCTTCGTATATTTTAGCAACAACATCACACTGACGCACACCAGGTTCCATTGCATCTATTGCCGCCTGCATTGTTTTTTCTACGATTTTTCCTGCACGTTTCATAAGTTCAATCTCTACATCGGATTTTATGATTTTAACCCAACTTACCAATAAATTTGCATCGATGAACTTGGCATTAGGCAAACCTTTTTTGAGTTGTTCTAAAGCCTTTGCAGTAAAATAATACGCATCCATTTCTACCCCAATATTTTTATTGCCATATCCTAAATCCTTTAACACAGTTGCCATATAGTCCATAGGATGTTTTTCTGTACTTTGCACATGATCATCACTGTATGCGTGCACATGATCCTCAGTTAAATAAGTTGTTCCAACTACTCCGCAAAAGGCATCCATGTAGCGTCCGATAAATCTTGGCATGGGATCATCTAAAGCTACAACCAGCATCTGATGAACGTAAAAAGACCAAGCATTATGACCAGATAGATAACATATGTTGGCAGGATCTGTAACAAGCAATACTTCTATTCCCTTCTCTTCCATTTTATACTTTACTTTCGTTAGTCTTTCCATATATTCTTCCTTTGTAAAGGGCATCATTTATAAAAACCTCCTTAAAGATTTTATATTGTTAAAGTAAAGATAATGCTGTCCTAACATGCATTTCTACCCCTAAAGCCAATGTATCCTCATCAATATTGAAGCGTGGATGATGATGAGGAAAATCTGTACCTTTGTCCTTGTTGCCTGTTCCGACAAAATAAAACACACTAGGAACCCTAGAGGCAAATTCAGAAAAGTCCTCACCGGCCATACATACATAGGGTATTATATTGTTTTTACCAACGACATCTTCTGCTATAGCAGCAACCTTGTCGGCAAGTTTATCATCATTTATCAAAGGACCATTGCTTGGTATAAAATTCAAGGTGTAGCCAGCTCTATATGCAGAGCATATATCTTCTACCATTCGCTCAAAGCGTTTTTCCGGCTGTTCAGGGCTTTGATCTCCACCTTCATACAAGTATCTTATAGAACCTTCAAGTTCAACCTTACTCGGAATTACGTTTGGAGCAGAGCCACCGTTTATTTCGCCAAACATAATCAAAGTTGGTTTTAGCACATCTATTTCTCTAGTTTGTATTGTCTGTATAGTTTGAATAATATTGGCAGCGGTAATTATCGGGTCTATGGAAGTATGGGGCGAACCACTATGCCCACCTTTTCCTATAATTTCCAGTTTGAAGTTCTGATGTGCGGCCATTACAGGGCCACCAGATATGCCAACCTTGCCACTTTCAATTGGTGACCATAAGTGTATCCCCAGTGCAGCATCTACCTTGGGATTTTCAAGGACACCTTCCTCCACCATATACTTTGCTCCAGCATCTTCTTCATTAGGCTGAAATACAAACTTTATGTTTCCTTTAATCTTATCTTTATACTTCGTCAATATTTTGGCCGCTACTAAAAGCATAGCAGTGTGCCCGTCATGGGCACATGCATGCATTACACCATCGTTTTTTGATTTGTAAGGAATCTCATTTTCCTCTTGAACATGTATTGCATCCATATCTGCTCTTAGCATTACTGTTTTTCCAGCCTCTTTCCCTCTTAAAAGTCCTACTACTCCGGTCTTAGCCATATTGCTTACTTCAAGGCCAAGATCTTTTAAGTAATTGTATACTATTTTCGATGTCCTGAATTCTTTAAAACCAAGTTCAGGATAGGTATGAAAATCTCTTCTTAGGTTTATTACCTCCTCATTTAACTCTTCTACTTGTCTTTTTATAAATTGTCGAGTAGACATGTCTAAACCTCATCCTTTCATCAATAACCTACTATCTATCGATGCAAAAGACCTACTATGCCCCTCACAGGACTGGACGTAAGGTTTTCCCTCGTCCGGCTCTTGACTAATACTCACTAAAAACCTTTCTACTAAAATATGTGTCTGATTTCTGACTATGGTAGGGGAAACTGTTTTCAATTCATGCTCTTCTTTTGGCTACGCCTGTTTATCCATTTGCATATCAATCGACAGCTACGTTTGTGAAATTTAGTTATGCTTGCATGGTTTCCACTGATACCATTATTCATAGTGCCCTCTTAATTTAGCCGCTAGAATTTTTCACCATTTTTTAGCTTTATTTTATTTCTAATTACCTTAAGCCACTTATTCATTTCTTTGAGTTTGGCATTAAATTTCTTTTGGTTTGTTTGCTTACATACTTTGAATTTGCCCTTGCGTATTTTACAAAGTAGTTTGAAAATCCAAGAAAACCAAAAGTAGCGGGCTCGTTAACCAATCAGTCAATTACGCGATGTGGGTAATATTACTAAGTATTTGGATAATTATACCTATTTTGGGTATGTAGGCTCTTTCTATAGTAAGGGTTGCACTAGTATCTTCCTACTTCCATCTTTTTTACTAGTTTCCGTACATTGGTTTTTAGCTACATTTCATATTCTTTATACGTAACATCGTTTATTCCATGTCCCTATATTTTTGTTTAACATGCAAAAACATTCTTTATGTGATGTTTCATTTAGAAGATAAGCAAGGCTTGTAAATTTGAAGTTCTTATCTTCTGTTGCTCGTTTAGCTATGAGGTTCAGTTTCGTTTCCATATCAAATTGCATCTTGGCAGATTCAACCTTTTCTGCCTTAATAGACAGCACATTTGTCCCATCTCCTCTGCGTATTATTACCAACATCTTCCCATGTAGCCGGTTTTTTCCCATCTTCTAATTACTATAGGTTGGGCTGGCTAGTAAATTACCTTCTAGGAATAATTCGGTTCCCTAAAGTTCTTGCAGTTCTTTTTACTATTATGCCAAGACCTCAGACCTGGGGAGTTTTGTTCTTGCCCTTATCTAATGGTAAATTTCTTGTCTTCCACCGTATGAACACTTTTGACTCTCGCAATGTTAGTCGTTTCGTCAAGATCTTCGCTTACGTTTCAGCCTTGATAACTCCCATCTACCGGCTTCATGTAGCCAGTTACCCTTTTACATGTAGTATAGGTGTTAGGCTGATGGTTAGTCTTTGCTTAATCTGGACTTATGCCAGCAAGAATTGCCAAACTTGGCTTTGCGTACCAACACCAGATTTATCTTACTAGATACTTGTATTATTTAAAATAATCAGTAGAATAAATTTGTCTTCTCCACATGTCATTTACAAATGGTTTGTTATACTTCAACTATCTAGCCATGTTTAACTTTTTCTGCAACTCTATTTAAAGCTTGGTCTAGATCAGCTATTATATCTTCTACATTTTCAACACCCACTGATAAGCGCACCTGGCCATCATTAATACCAACTTTCATCCGCTCTTCTTTTGACATATCAAAATGACTCATGGAAGGAGAGTGCTGTATTAATGAATCTATATTGCCAAGGCTGGTTGCTAGGCTAATTACTTCCACACTGTTCATAAGAGTCTTTCCAGCTTCAAAGCCACCTTTGACATCAAAACTCATCATACCTCCAAACCCTTTCATTTGTCTTTTAGCAATTTCGTGATTGGGATGGGTTGGAAGTCCGGGATAGTATACCTTTTCAACTTGAGGGTGTTTATCTAAAAACTCAGCAACTTTTTGGGCATTGGCACAATGACGCTCCATCCTTAATTCCAAAGTTTTCATCCCCTGCATTAAAAGCCATGCATCAAAGGGTGATATGACAGCTCCAAAGCACTGCAAATGTGGCATTCTAGCTTTTTTGATGAATTCCTTCTCACCAATAATTATTCCAGCCACAACATTTCCATGACCACATAAATATTTTGTCGCACTATGAACAACAACATCAGCTCCAAGATCTAAAGGGTTTTGTAAATATGGCGATGCAAAAGTACTATCCACTACTACTTTTGCACCATTTTTATGAGCAATTTCCGCTGCTCCCTTTATGTCTGTTATTCTCAAAGTAGGGTTTGCTGGGGTTTCAATATAAATAGCTTTTGTGTTAGATTTAACAGATTCTTCAATATTCTCTAATTTTGAGGTATCGACCAAAGTTACTTCAACGCCATACTCAGTTAAAACATTTTTTATTAAGGCGAAAGTGCATCCATAAATTACATCTCCAGCTATTACATGATCACCCTTTTTCAATATAGTTAACAGGGCAGTGGATATAGCGGCCATACCTGAACCTACGGCTAATCCAGCTTCGCCATTCTCTAGTATCGCCATTTTGTTTTCTAGTTCTGCTGCTGTAGGACTGCCAAACCTGGTATAAGTAAAGCCTAGATCTTGATTTTGATTTAATCGAATTGCTTCTTCAACATTTTTTAAAACATATGTTGATGTTTGGTAAATAGGGCTCACATGAGCACCCGTGACTGGGCAAGGTTTCTGCCCTGCATGAATAACTTTTGTGCCAAATCCAATATCCTTAAATTTCATTTTTGATTACCTCCCTTTATTACAATAGAATTTTTTTGTTTAACTTGTCGTTTGTCGTCTGTCGACAGTCTTAAATACTATTTCGACATTCTATCTAAAATTCCTCTTTTTTTTTAAATATTTTTTATTTAACCCAATCAACTGAAGTAAACTTCTCTTGGTTATGAATCTTTACTATAAAGTTCGATATGATTCTTAAGTGCTTGTTTACATTTTTCTACATTACCTTCCCTTAAATATTTAATGATATCATAGTGAGTTTCGCCTGTATTTTCTAGATTTCCCGTCATTTTTGTATCTATAAACATAGCAAATTGAAGCTGTATATGCAGATCTGAAAGGATTTTCATCCTTCTTGGGCTATCAGCTTTCTTCCATAATATTTGATGAAATTCCACATCTTTTTCATTAATTTTTATGGTCTTTTGGTGAATATTTTCATTGCTTCTTGCTATTTGCATCATTTCATCTACAATATCAGTAAGCTTTTTAAAATCTTTTTCGCTTAATTTTTTTTCATTGATTAATATTTCAATAATGCTATTTTCCAGCGAAAGCCTTATATCATATATTTCTTTTATATCTTTCGTTGTCATTTGTGTTACATAATTTCCTCTTCTTGGTACAAGTTTAACTAGGCCATGACTTTCAAGTTCTTTAATTCCCTCCCTCACTGGAGCCCTACTAATATTCAAATCTTTTGCCACCTTAACTTCATTTATTCGATCTCCTTCTTTATATTCACCAGTTAATATTTTGCTTTTTAAATAATCTACTACTATATCACTTAAACTCTGCTTTATATAATTTGGTTCTTGCATTGTTAACAACTCCTGAAAAACATCATATTTTAGTATTATTGTTTATTGTCATCTGTCGACATTATATATATTCTATATTTCCTGTAAAATTCCTTCTGGTCAAGTCCGATTTTTTTCTGTAAAGTTGTCCTCAGACAAATATTAAAGTCAAGTATTTTTCTGCTCTTTATTCCACTGCCAGTATCGGTGTTCATCCATATTAAAATATCTTCAACCAGCAGACTGAGCTTCATCTTGTCCCATTAGGTATGCTCTAACTCAACTACCACCTGCTGAAAGCAGGTGGGTTAAATAAGGTTTCCGTTAAAGCCACGGAACTTAATCCCATTATACAGACATTAACCTCAAGATATAATGATAAGTGTTACTAGGAATTTTTAAGCTAGTGCAACATTTCACATGCGATTCGTCAGTAGTTTTGCAAATACCCTAACGCTTCATCCTCCTCAGGTCCTAGCCAATCCTTAGATAGGCTCTTTTCGCTTGCGAGTGTTACAGCTTCTACTTCAAAGTAAACTTTCTTTGTTTTTTTAAATTCTATGCAGTTGAGGAAAACTACCGCTCATAAAATCCACTTTCTTTCTATATTTTTGTGGCAGAGGTGAAATAGCAGCAGGATAAAGGTCAGTAGGGCTAGGATATCGAGGAAGATATTAAAAGCAAAAGACCCTATGATGACGCCCTTGAGCATGTCGGTTCCATATGTCAGTGGCAGGCAAAAGGAGATAAGTCTTAGAGGGGCAGGCAGTTGGCTAATTGGTATAAACAGCCCGCATAAAAACAACATGGGAAACCTGAAAAAGTTGGAAAAGGTCTGCGCTTCGAAAACTTCTTTTGCTGATACAGCAATAAATAGGCCTATTAAGGCAGAAGTAGCCGCAATGAGAAAAATCGCAGCAAGCACTGCTGCCCAGTTTATTCTGCTCAAATCTGTAAAGAAAGCTGCAAAGATAGCCGGCACAAAGGCATTAACTGTCCCAAATATTACTGCACCGGATAATTTTGCAAAAACCATCATGTTAAGGCTTATTGGAGCGAGGAGCAGCCTGTCAAAAGAGCGTCCTTTTTTCTCAAACGTAATCGTAACAGCCAGCATTGATGTTGTTCCAAACAGCACGCTCATTGCCATTAGTCCCGGCAGAAGTTCTATTATTTCCACATGTTCGGGCGAGCGGAGAAGCTGCATTAGCGTCCAAGAAACAGGAAAGATAATTCCCCAGCTGATGTTAGGCGGTTTTAAATAATAGTTTCTAACATCTTTTTTTAAAATATTCCAAAATGCAATCCATGCTCTCATTTTATTTTCCCGCCCTCGCTTTTTCTTTTTTTAGCATAGGAACTTCGATTCCCGTTACGCTGACAAATACATCTTCAAGAGATGGCTTTATCTCTATTGCTTCATAAACCGATATTCCCTTGCTGTCTAAAATCCGAAGGACAGGATATAGGGCTGTGCGCTCTTTTGAAATAATAATGCAGGAGTTTTCTTCTTGTATTTTGAGCTTGCAGTTCTCTAAGCTGCTTTCAATTTCATCCTTTATATCTTCAATACTTTTATCGAGCACAAGTTTTATTTTGTATTCATGCTGCGCATTTTCCAAAAGCTCTTTCACAGTGCCCACTTTTACAATCCTTCCATTTGCAATAAAGGCAACCCTGTCGCATACACGCTGAGCCTCTTCAATATAGTGGGTGGTAAGAAATATTGTCTTACCCTGCTCTTTTAAGTCCACTATGAGCCTTCTTATCTGCCGCGCGCTTTCCACATCTATGCCTGTAGTCGGCTCATCCAAGAACAGAATTTTAGGATCATGTATAATCCCTGCAGCGATTGTAAGCTTGCGCCGCATTCCTTTGGAATATGCTTTAAATGGACGTTTTCCCGCACCAGCTAGATTAAACTCTTCTAGTAGTTCTCGCGCCCTTTTTTCCCTTTCGTTTTTCCTTATTCCATATAAAGAGGCACAAAAACAAAGATTGTCAAAGCCGTCCATCTCATCATATAAATTATTCTCGTCAGGAACCACTCCTATAATCCCCTGAACCTTTTTAACGTCTTTTACGGCATCAATGCCATAAATTATAATATCACCGTCGGTGGGTCTTGCAAGTCCGATCATCATGTTGATGGTTGTAGTCTTGCCTGCTCCGTTGGGTCCTAGAAAGCCAAATATTTCTCCTTCATCTATCTTAAAGGAAATATCATTCACTGCGCAAACTTCTCCAAACATCTTTTTAAGATTCGTGACAGTTATGATTGGCATCTTGTTTTCCGCCTTCTTTTTTACTGCTGCCGTGACAGAAAAACCGAACCTCCTCGGAGCACTCCCGCCCGGTTTTTTGCATGTGGCATTGTTGTTTTTCATTGTGATTGCAGTCTTCTTTTTCTTTAAAATTGCAGGGCTTGCGCCGGATGTCCGCTAATTCTTCAATTTTTGATACAAGCTTATGCAGAACATCTCGATTTACATCATAGTGCATATAATAGCCTCGCCTTTCGCCTTCAAGCAAGCCTGCCTCTTTTAGCACTTTTAAATGCTGAGATACAGCCGCTTCCGAAATCCCCAGCTCCTCAGCCAAAGTTCTCACACAATAGTTGTGTTCCAGCAAAATGTTAATAATTTTAAGTCTTGTCTCATCACTTAAAGCCTTTAGTACAACTAATACATCCATAAGCTACCGCCTTCCCATTTTAATTAAGTAAATACCTAATTAAAATTGTAGCGCGGTTTTTTGATTAAGTCAATACTTAATTAGTCTATGGGGCTTTCACCTAATTCCCTTTTCATTACTTACGTAAACCTGTCAATAACTTTCTGATTTAGTTCTGCAGCCACATACTGCTAATCAAACGAAGGACATAGTTCTCTGTTATAGGGCTTAATATCAAGCACGGGGGTGCCATCCAGCATATCTACTCCTTCAAAAATCAGCCGATTATTTTCTTTTTTAATAAATCGGACAATGGACATTCCGATACCGTTTGGACGGTTGGGAGATCTTGTAGAAAACACGCCCATAATTTTATTGCTTTTGCGGGACAGTGTCGTTAGTTTATAGCCTTCGGATTTGTGAAAGTAGAACAAGACGACGCCGTATTCCCCTTCCTTAATATCAGCTATGCCTTCCACATATTCATCCAATATCTCAATAACAGCTGTTGTTCCTTGTGAGAGTGTACTTTGTTTGGCAGCAGCAGTCTTGTCTTTATAAGGCGATCGGATATAGCCGATAGGTTTCATTAAAATCTCCATTGATTTCCTCCTTTTTGTACAACATAATTTATGATTAGTAACTGTCAGGTTTACTCAACTAAGTTAAAATACCGTAATGAAAGACAGTAAATCTAAATTTAAGTAATTCTTAAATCCGGTAAAAAAATAAGGGAATTAAAGTCTTCCCTTATTTTTTATCATCTCCCAGATACTTTTTATGAACTAATAACATTTCGTTTGTAATATCTCTTAGCAATTCTGTCGACATCATTTGGTCTTCGGCATGCATCAATAAAAGCGATAACTCGATTGGCTCTTGAGTTTCCTGCTGCAGCAATTTTGCATGTATTTCATGGGCTTTTAATAAGCTTTCGTCTGCACTTTCAATAAGCTTCTCTGCTGCTTTAAAGTCTTCTTCCCTAGCAGCTTTTAAAGCCTTAAACAGAAATGATTTCGCATCTCCGACATTGCTTATCATTTGAAAATTTAATAATTCCATACCTTCCATATATCCACCATCTTTCTATATCTATTGTATCAATTATTATTTCAATTTCAAAGGAGCTGTTCTTGTCTTCATGTAATTATTCATCCATTCTTCGCTAGCCACTTGATAAATCGTTTTATTGTTTTCAACTGAGCACATGTAAACAGTTGGAGGCAATTTTTCGGTAGCTACCACAAAGGAAAACTCTTTAATATTTGTAGCAACCCCAAACTCTCCTTTATTGTTGAGGCAAACTACAGATATATCTCCCGCCTTTTGCCTTCTGCTTATAAGCAGGTTAGTAAGTTCGAAGACGGCCTTATCTGCTGCCTCTTGAGGGGAATAACCATCCTTCATCAACCTGACTATTTCATAAGAGATGCACCCTTTCATTATATCCTCCCCCAGTCCAGTAGCAGTAGCGCCTCCTATCCTGCTGTCTACATAGAAACCCGAGCCTGATAAAGGAGAATCCCCCACCCTTCCTCTTTTCTTCATAAAAAGGCCGCTTGTAGATGTGCCG
>JALHJR010000092.1:0-2865 GCA_022840405.1 Tepidanaerobacter acetatoxydans | reverse complement strand
TTTTAGCCCAGAAATGTCAATATATTGTTTTAGATTTAATAAAAACGCTATATGTTGACCATCAATTTGAGAAAACAGGGTTTTTGCATTAGAATCAAAGTTGATTTTGACCTAAAAATATCAATACTCTATTCCCTGATTATTGTCAGACACGCTATATGCTACCATAAATTTTAAAAAAGATTTCTACCTTATAACCATTTTTTGCCTTTTTAATCTGTCATAACGTCAGCAGACAGCCAGATTAATATAATAAAGTAGAAAAAGATAGCAAATTTCGCTATAATATAGTAGTGAACTATAGTCAGTAGTAAAGAGGTGATTTTAATGATTGACAGGATAGTTCAACTTTTACAATCCGCTCGATACGCAATGGCTCTAACCGGTGCCGGAATTAGCACTGAAAGTGGTATCCCTGATTATCGCAGTAAGGGCACTGGGCTTTGGGAGAAAGTCAATCCGGCCGAAATGGCCAGTATATCGTATATGCTGACAAATCCGAAGGAATTCTTCGAATTTAATATCACTCAATGGTCTAAATATGCGGATGCCGAACCCAATGTAACACACCGTGTAATAGCTGCCATGGAAAAGGCGGGCTATCTTCATGGCATCATCACTCAAAACATCGATAATCTCCACTACAAGGCAGGCTCAAAAAATCTTTTTGAGGTTCATGGGCATCTCCGCACAGCTCACTGTGTAAATTGTGCCAGCAAATACGAATTTGATGAACTGGTTAATCAATTTTCCAAAGGGATAAATCCCCCTCGATGTACATGTGGTGGCCTTATACGCCCTGATGTAGTGCTTTTTGGCGACCCTATGAGCGGAGATTTTTATAGGGCTCTGGACCAAGTGCAAAAATGCGATCTTTTGATAATTGCAGGCAGCAGTTTGCAGGTTTATCCTGTGGCAGAACTTCCGCTTTACTGCGAAAAATTCATCATAATCAATCGGGAACCCACTCCCTTTGATGAACGAGCTGAAGTGGTAATTCATGACACCGCCGGCAAAGTCTTTGAAAGTATTGCAGAAAAATTAGATATTTACTATTAGTAAATTAACACATCTTAAGAAGGTGCATATCTTAAGGCGGAAGACTATGTTTCAAGGAGGAAAAATATTGATACACATTGTTACCGACAGCTCCTGCGACTTGCCAGATGAATTTCTTAAACGCCATAATATCTCTATTGTTCCTTTAACTATCAGGTTTTCAGACGAAGAATATAAGGAAAAAATAGATATTACTCCGGAAAAATTTTATAGTAAAATGACAGCATCCAGCACGCTGCCTAAGACAGCTCAACCTTCTCCGGCAGCTTTTTTAAAGGCCTTTGAGGAGACGGCTTCACCTGGAGATGAAATTTTATGTATTACTATTTCCTCAAAGCTCAGCGGGACTTTTCAGTCGGCAAACGTAGCAAAAACCATGACATCTGTCCCAGTTACGGTTTTTGATTCACTTGCCGCATCACCTGGCCATGCCCTGCAAATTATGAAGGCAGTGGAGCTTAGGGACTCGGGACACTGCATGGATGAGATTGTCGATGCTCTTTCAGAGTTTCGCCGAAATATGACCATATTTATATACCTGCAAACCCTTGAGAATATCGTAAAGGGCGGCCGCATAACTCGGTTTCAGGGAGCCGTTGCTAGTATAATGAACATTAAACTCATATGCGAGGGTATCGAAGGTGAGGTTGTACCTTTGGAAAAGGTCCGTGGCAACAAAAGGGCTTTGGAACGCCTTATTTCCTTAATCGGCGAAAGGGGAAAGCATGATTTTTCAAACACAACCATTTACATTACACATGCCCAAAATCTTCAGGATGCAGAATTTTTGAAGGCCGAACTTATAAATAGATATAATCCTTTACAAGTCCTGGTTTATCCAACAGGCCCCACTGTTGGAGCTTACACAGGCGTGGGCGGCCTTGTTATAACTTTTTAGCAGGGAGGTCAGATTTTTTGTCAAAAGAAACCTTAGTAAAAATATATGACAAATTGCTTGAAGCTTTCGGTCCACAGCACTGGTGGCCTGCTGATGACGATTTTGAAATCATTGTCGGGGCTATTTTAACTCAGAGTATTTCCTGGAAAAACGTCGAAAAGGCTATTTATAACCTCAAGACAGAAGACCTTCTGTCATTAGACGCCATACTTGCAGTAGATAAAGATAAACTTGCCGCTCTTATAAAATCCACTATGTATTATAATCAAAAAGCCCTTAAGTTGAAAAGCTTTTGTCGTTATATTAAGCAAAACTATGGCGGGGATATTTATGCCCTGTTTGAAAAGAATATCCCCAACATGCGTGCAGAACTCCTTGGCATTAAAGGCATAGGACCGGAAACTGCCGACTCAATTATCTTATATGCGGCTGAAAAACCCATCTTCGTCGTTGATGCCTATACGCGAAGAATCTTTTCTCGTCTGGGATTCTTACCTGATGATGCAGAATATAGCCAGATGCAGGATTTTTTTATGAGTAACCTTCCCTCTGATGTGAATCTTTTCAATGAATATCATGCTTTAATAGTGCGCCTAGGAAAGGACTACTGTAAAAATAAAAAACCTCTTTGTAACGAGTGTCCTGTAAAAAATCATTGTTCAAATATATAAATCGGTTTTATCGCAGAAAGCTCCCTCAGCAAAGATAACTGCAGACAAACGACTTTGATAAGCACATGCCCATCCTTACTTAAAAGGTAACTATTCAGAGGCTGAAAGTAACTTGTCATCCCAAACACAGTGAAGAATAAGGATCTTTGTAAGGATTAAATAAGATTCTTCGCTGTGCTCAGAATTCCCACGTGTTTCCACGCCACAATAAACGAATATTAATTGCTATTCCTTGGT
>JALHJR010000041.1:0-17004 GCA_022840405.1 Tepidanaerobacter acetatoxydans | reverse complement strand
ATCGCATCTATTACCGCATCAAGATTATCCTTCACTACTATTTGATGTATTTTGCCGATGGTTTCTATTTTTAGTATATGTTCATTGCTCTTTATCTCTTCCGGAAACTCACCTTTAAATGCAACTTGAATCTTTCTCACATTACTTTTAAGGTTTTCAACACTATCTTCCAACAACATCTTACCTTCATGGATAATGCCGATATGGTCGCAAATTTGTTCCAATTGCCCCAAATTATGGCTTGAAATCAAAACAGTAGTTTCATTTGCGCTTACTTCGTCGACAATTAAGTTTAAAACCTTTTGCTTAACAACAGGATCTAAACCCGATGTGGGTTCGTCTAATATAAGTACATTAGGCATTGTAGATAAGTTTAAGAGTATGGCAAGCTGCGTTTTCATGCCCTTTGATAAATATTTGATTTTTTTATTGCCGTCGAGTTTGAAAAGTTTCATTAATTGAATATATCTTTTATCATTCCAAAACGGGTAAGCATCTTTATAAAACTCGACTATCTCACCGATTTTAAAAGAAGGATAAAAATACTGATAATCCGATACATAGCCAAGTCTGGACTTTATATTAGCATTATCTTTGATGTTCTCGCCAGAGATTAGCACTTCACCTTTTTCCGGTTTATATATATCTACTATGTTTTTTATCAGGGTCGTTTTACCTGCCCCGTTGGGTCCTATAAGTCCGTATATGGAGCCTTTATTGACATGAATGTTTATATCATCTAATATCTTCTCTTTACCTAAATATTTATTCAAACCCTTTATTTCTATCATTGCTATCAAATCCCTCCATCTCATCTATTAAATTTCTAATAAGTTTAATCAATTCTTCCTTATTAAATCCCATATAAAATGCCTCTACTATTCCTTTTTTGAATATCTCCTTTACTTCATTCAGCTTGTGCTCGTCCTTTCTGGGCTTATATTCTTCAGAAATAAATGTTCCTCTGCCTTGAATCGTAACCACCACTTTCTCCCTCTCTAATTCCTTATATGCCTTTTGAACAGTATTTGGGTTTAAAGTCATCATCTTAGCCATATCCCTAACCGACGGCAGCTTTTCCCCAGGTTCAAACAAGCCCTTCAAGATTCCTTCTTTTATACTGTTTACAATTTGCACATAAATAGGCGTGCTGCTGGTTGTATCTATATCAATCAATTTTTCACCTCCAACGGCATTTTGTATGTAGTGTACTAGTAGTATTAATACACTAGATACATAATAACTTATAAAAAAATAAAAGTCAAGGTTTGTCCCTAACTTTTATTTTTTGCTCCTGTATTTCTTTTTTTCTACTATCCGGGTAGCTGTTATAGGTTAAAAACTTTTTATCCCGAGAACTGCCTGTCATCCCAAACGTAGTTAAGGATCTTTCTGCTTGTCGCATGGCAGCAGTATATAGTACAATGACAGGTTTTTGAATAGTTAACTAATACATAATCAAATAATCATTTTGTTTAAGATATAAGAATTAATCTAAGGCGCCCTCTTATTTAGCTAAACCACCCAACGCCTGCCTTATATGACCGTCATTGTCCTTTAGCAGTTTGTGGGCCGTATACTTATCACTTTGGGTTAAAAGCATAATAATGGCCAATTTCACATCATAATCTGTTTCATTTAAAGTTTTTTCTACTTCAATGTCTGAAGCACCTGTAGCAATCTTTACAATTCGTTTTGCCCTTTCCACCAGCTTTTCATTGGTTGCCCGGACATCCACCATAAGGTTGCTGTAAACCTTACCTAATTTAATCATAACACCAGTAGAAATCATGTTGAGCACAAGTTTCTGGGCTGTTCCTGCTTTCATGCGGGTAGAACCCATAACCGCTTCAGGTCCTACAATCGGTGTTATCATTATATCTGAGTATTGCTGCATGGGACTATTATTAGTACAACATACACCTATAGTTAGTGCCCCTTTATTGTTTGAGAATTTCAAAGCACCTAAAACATATGGGGTTCTGCCGCTGGCTGCCAAACCTACTACTGTATCCTTTGAGGTAAGATTCTTTGCCTTTAGATCTGTTTCTCCTGCTTCAAAATCATCCTCTGCCCCTTCAGCCGCACGGCGTATAGCTGTATCGCCGCCGGCAATTATACCCTGTACAATTTCAGGAGATACCCCGTAAGTGGGGGGACATTCAGAAGCGTCTAAAATCCCCAGTCTTCCACTTGTTCCTGCACCTATATAAATCAACCTTCCGCCTTTTTTTAACCGTTGTGCTATCCTTTCAACAGCTTCTGCTATATGTGGTATTTCTTTTTCTACTGCAAAAGGTACTGTTTTATCCTGATCATTTATTTTTTTTAGCATGGTTTTGGTATCTAATATATCTATATCTAATGTATCAAGATTTCTTTCTTCAGTAATAAGTTCTGAAAGATTCATTACTTGAGTTCCTTTCTAAGTCTAAATTTTAACCCGGTTTTATTTCGGCAGCTAAAATGTACTCATTTTTTGGAATCTTGCCTACTACATTGCCTCTTTTATCGGCCGGCAAATCTTTTAATATTATTTTAAGTTCACCAGAATATCTATTGATCACTTCTATGGTTATCAAGTCAGCGCATCGCAAGCATTGCCTTAAGATTTCTTTTATTTCATATTACTTTATCATAATCTATAAATGTTCTGAATACCTGAACACCATGCCGTTCATAAAATCGTCTTCCCGGGACATCCGTGGAGACAAAATAAAGATGATAGATTCCTCTTTTCGTCATCTCCGCCTGCATGAAGTCAAACAAGATTCCTCCCAAACCATAGTTTCTAACCTTTTCACTTATTCCGATCGGTCCAAATCTCATTGGATTTCCGTCGATCATTCTCATACAGAAACCGCAAATATTTTTATCTTTATCCAAGACCAGAAGAATGCAGTCTTCTGCAAGGTTGTTCTGCATGCTTATAAGCGCATTCCTTTTCCATCCTCCGCCAAACTCTTTTTTTGTAAATTCAAGTAAGTCAAGCGCATAACTGTAATCAAAATTAATAATGGAAAATCCTTGTTCTTGAGCTTCTCTGTACTTCTCCATGGTCTCTTCGCTGATAGTATAACCATGAAGGTCTTTCTTCATGGAAAAATTCATCTCCCCACTTTTATAGCCATGTTTTTTAAAAAAGGATATAGAAGATGGATAGTTTTCCTCATCTAGGCCCGGAAAGAAATAGCTCGGACTGTATGCCCCTAAGGTAATTGTCTTACAACCTAGTTCCTTAAGAGCATTCTCGGCTTTTGTGAGAAGTTTTTCTCCAACACCTCTCCCTTGATAATTTTCATCAACAAACATGACATTTATCCAGCCCCTGGTGGGTTCCAGGCCCCTTTCAAGGTACGGGAATTTCCGTTTCATTGCCAGCAGAAATCCAATAACTTGTTCATCTTCCAATGCTGCATAACACAAGTTGGAATCAAAATTATCATCAAAAATTACCTGCTTTCTGAATTTTAATGCAGTCAGGGTGTCTGCTTTCAATACTTTGTTCCAAAGAGTTATAACATCTTGCTCATATTTTTGTTCATAATTAATAATTTTCATTGAATCCTCCTTGCTGTAACTTTAGTCCTTTCATTCTTCCGGAAACATTTTTACAGAATCCTTTGTAGTCTCTACACTTCTTTTTGCCAATTCTTTCAAATCAAGCTCCGAAGGCATAGCTAATTCTATATAAGCCATGGTATTGATGCCGGCTACCAGCATGTATCTTCCGGGATTGGCCATGCACTTCATGGCTGCCACTCTAAAAGGAGATGCGCCGAAAAGGTCACAAGAGAAAAGTATCTCTTCATCTCCAATCTTTTCCAAAAGTTCATCAAGATTGGTTTCCAAAGTATCTAAATCGCTTTCAGGGTCAAGGTCAAGAAAGTGCATATACTTAGGCACTCCAGAAAGCATACTAAGGTTTTTTCTTATTCCTTCGGCATATCCTCCGTGGCCTATAATAATGATATTAACCATTTCTTCTTCTCCTTCTGTATTTTTCAAAGGTTGATTCGATTTCATTTATTGTCAATAAATATTTTTCGATATATCTTATGCATAAAAGCCTGTCCAGTAGCCTAATGCAGTAAGAACAGCTGCTAAGGCAAGAATCAATCCCATCAGTTTAAGCGGAGACCATTTTTTCTTAGAATAAAGATAATATACCACAAGCGTTAGAGATAATGGCAAAAGCTTAGGGAAAATACTGTTTACTATATTGTCTGCATTGAATATAACCTGATCAGGTATAACGGTATTGGTTGTAGCATCATAAATATCTCTTACGATTTGAATAGGCAGGGGCATATTTACAAAAGAGGCCGTAAGAGCTCCTACAACAATTAATCCAAGAACAGTCATGGCATTGGTGAGTTTGTCAAGAGTTCCGTCGGCCATAAATGTCTGCATACCCTCAATTCCTGACTTATATCCTAATTTAAACAAATACCAGCTTAGAAAAAACGTTCCCACCGGATAGACAATCATGTAAAGCAGTGAGCCAATCCAAGAAAGATTTGCAGACGCCTGAGATATTGAAAGCGCTATAGTAAGAAGAATAGGAATTATCGTAGCAACCCATAGAGAATCTCCTATGGCTGATGTAGGGCCAATAAGAGCTACTTTCACACTGCTAATAAGTTCAGGTGTGCATGCTTTATTGGCATTGGCCTCTTCCAGTCCGCATACTATACCATTAACTATTGAACCAACCTGGGATTCAGAGTTATAAAGTGTAATGTGTCTCTTGAGAGCCTCGCTTCTTTCTTCCTTTGTATCATATAGTTCCTCAATAACCGGAGCCATGGACTGACCAAAAGCCATCCCTAGCATGCTTTCTGCCTGCTGCGAACATCCATTCCAAAAGAACCAGTTTAAAAATGACTTTTTTAAGGTCTTCTCACTGATTTTCTTTTCCATTTCTTACTCCACCTCAACTTTCTTAGACGATGAATAATAATAAAGTATTGTTACAATTAAGGCTACCACTGTTACAGCCATAGTATTTAAATTAAAATACGTTACAAGAATAAAACCGGCCAAGTAAATGGCAATATGATATTTCTCTTTCAATAAAAAAGATAGAATGATTCCCATTCCAAGTGCCGCCATCATTCCTCCAAATACAGAAAGGCCTGTGGTTAACCAAGCTGGAATTATAGAAACAAAATCAGCTTGCTCAGAAGCAGCCGTCATAGAAGTCAAAAGCAGCACAGCAGGAATGAAACGAACTGCAAAACCGATAAGCTGTCCCAGCACAAGATTAGGAATAAACATTTTTCTTGTTTCGCCAGCTTCTGCATACTTATATGCAATTCTGTTAAGCGGAAGGCATGCAGCATATGAGATGTTCCACATAATCTGTCCGACAAGACCGCCTATTCCGGCAAAGACAACAGCTAGCCCAATAACTTCCGTTGCATCCATTCCTTTTCCAAAAACAATTGCGGCTGCTGTGCCAATGTATGTTGCATAAGACAAATCCCACGCAACCGCCCCGCCAGGTGTTACATTGCCCATATACATAATCTGCAATGGTATACCTACGATCATCGCCGTATTAACATCACCTAATATAACTCCGACGACAAAGGAAGCAACCAATGGCCTGCCGAGGGTGTACCAGCCCAATGTATTGCCTATAATAGAACCTATAGATCCGAGGTAGATAAAAAGGGAAATCAAAATAATTTGTAATGTACTCATTGTTTTCCTCCTTGTATATATTTACTTTATTGACTGCCTAAATGAGGACCAACTGGTTTCTGTAGTGCTGGGCAGCTGCTGGAATGTAATTTTGATGTTCTTTGCTGCAATGGAGTCTAGTAAGGTTACATCACTTTCGCTTAAGTAGAATATCCCGGTAGCTCCACTTACTTTATAAATTGTGTCCGCGCGTTTTGCCAAATTACCCAGTATAATTTGCTCACAACATAAAACACTCTCTTCTAATTCTTTCAGCTTTGAAGGCTGTTTGACGATAAGCAGCTTATTTCTATCGGAATCTTTTCTTAATAGTTCTTTTGCCTCTTGAGTTGAAACAATATTAGTTTTGTACTTTGATGGAACTCCCATGGTCATTATGGATTTAAGCATCGGATTCTTAACGCTCTCATCATCTACGGCAATTATTTCCTGTATCCCTAAAGTTGGGCACCATGCAACTACTGTCTGTCCGTGAATAAGTCTGTCATCGACCCTTATATAAAGTTTCCCCACTCTGAGTCTCCTTTCTTTCCGCATAATATTTATCAATATATATTTCTATTGCGAAACCATCAGATTCATAAATGTTAATTTTTACTTTTGCAATTAAATCACCATAATTTATTCTCAATAAGGCTGGCATACATATAGCAGACAGTAAATTTTGAAGAGTTGGACTCTATTTGCCGTATCCTTCCATTATTGGTATAGTAAGATATATAAGGAAAATCATTCACTTTACCTTTGAATACATCATATTCATTAAGAGCACTGAACCATTGTTCTTTCTCATCATCATCCAGTTGAAAATATGCCTGCGGAATAAACCCGACTAAATCCTCAAAGGTTTCTCCGTATACCAGTCTTATCCGGCTTCCTTTTTCCCTCATATTCTTCACAGCTAATGTGACTGCATCATATGTTTCAATATGCCTTCTGTGCATTGAGCCTCTCCAATGAGTGATAACTAGGTCGACTTTTTCATCAACAAAGTATTTCTCCAATCTTTTGGCAAATTCTTCAATACCAGGCATATTATTGGATACATAACCTAACCAAAGATAATCTGCTCCCAATTTTTCGGCAGCTCTCCGATTTTGCTTCAAAAGGTCCTTAAGATAAGCCTGTTTTTCTTCTTCCGTGGCTTGAGGGTCTTCTAATCTCCCCTGAGTAACGTGGAGCAGAGTGCATTTTGCTCCATTTTTAACATATTTGATTATCAGCGGTCCTCCCAAAAGCTCAGCATCTAATGAATGAGCACCAATACTGACTACTCTCTTGACTTCGCTCATTATTTAACATCCCTTTCGTTTAACTTAAGGCAAAAAGTAACAGCCTCTTTCTTCAGTTTACTTTAGTTCTGTTTAAAAAAACTAATATTTTCTAAAAGATACGGCTTTGCTTGTATTTTCCAGGTATTTACTTATATCATCGTATTTTTTACAAGCTACAGCAGAAAAAATAATATCAATAACATTGAGTTGAGCCATTCGCGATGCCATAGCTCCGCTTCTAAACAAAGCTTCGCTTGATGTGACGAATAGTTTTATATCGGAAACTTCGGTGATAGGTGAGTTTCCGAATTTTGTAATACAAATTGTTGTGGCTTTTGCTTCTTTTGCAAGTCTTAGGGCTTCTACGGTATCAATAGTTTGACCTGAATATGATATTCCTATGGCTACATCTTCGCTTGTAAGATTTGCTGCTGATGTAAGTTGCATATGGTTATCCAAATAAGCAGTACACGCTTTATTTATCCTCATAAACTTATGCAAAGCATCTTGAGCTACTATAGCTGAAGCACCAATACCGTAAATATCAAGTCTTTCAGCTCTCATGATAGCCTCAACTGCTTTGTTTACTTCATCCCGACCGAGTACATCCATTGTGCTTTCAATTGCTTGCATGTTATTTTTTGAAATCTTGGTAATAATAGAATCTAAATCATCGTCTATATTAACTACACCCTGTATTTTCCTGGTTTTAAAAGCTATATCTGCTGAAACTTTTATTTTCAGATCCTGATAACCCTTGCACCCCAACGTCCGGCAAAACCTTATAACGCTAGCCTCGCTAGTGTTGCATTTAGCTGCAAGCTCTGCTATTGGTAAATCCGAAATTTCCAGAGGATGTTCTAAAATATATGTGGCTATCTTTTTCTCGGAAGGGGTTAAATTGTTATATATCGCTTTAATCTTTTCTATTTCTCCTGCCATAATTTCACCTCTCATAATATATTATTCGACACGTTTTGCATTATTCCTTCATTATTTATAAATTTTTTTGTAGTTTTGTTTCACTTTTTTATAATCCTACATTTTAGAATAAAGTCATAATAATATAAAACGAGCTGATGCACTGCGAACTATTCTGTTCGCTGAAGTGCAGCAGCTCGTTTTCTTAATATTTTCTACCTAATATTTCGGAAATTACGATGGTATAGACATATTTATTACTTTATGCTCTCAACCAGCTCTTTAACGGTATCTGCAGCATTACCTAATAACAGATGCGCATGAGGTAATTCATATAGTGAATTGTCCACTCCTGAATAGCCCGGCTTTGTATCTAAGTTGCATACGATAACACTTTTTGCCTTATCTACTTCCAGCACCGGCATTCCATATATAGGGGTGCCCTCGGCAGTGTTGGCTGCAGGATTTATTACATCACACGCTCCGACCACAAGCACTACATCTGTTTCGGCAAATTCCGGGTTTATAGCATCCATCTCGCATAATTTTTCGTAAGGCACATCCACTTCTGCCAAAAGCACATTCATATGGCCGGGCATGCGTCCTGCCACCGGGTGTATAGCAAACTTTACTTCCTTGCCTCGGGACTCCAGTGTATCATACAAGGCTTTTACCTGGCTTTGAGCTTGGGCTATGGCCATACCGTAGCCGGGAACTATGACCACTTTTTCGGCGGTTTTTAGTATCTCTGCAGGTGATTTCTTAGCCGTCGCAGGGGGTTTTTCTACATCTATGACCCTTTCTTGAGCAGTGGCTTCTTTTTTATTAATTCCGGAGTTTAATTGTGATCCGCTAAGTATATCGACCAATGACCGATTCATCGCACCACACATAATCTGGGTCAGTATAAGCCCTGAAGCCCCGACAATAGCCCCTACGGCTACCAGCAGTGGGTCTTCTATGGTAAAGCCGCAAATAGCTCCTGCCAGTCCGGAAAAAGAGTTGAGCAGTGAAATAGTTATCGGCATATCGGCTCCGCCGACTCTAATAGCAAACAACACACCATAGGCCAGTGCCAAAAATGCGGTTATAATTGCGATAAATCCCATGCTAGATATATTAGCAGCAGAAGCGGTTATGATTAATAAAATAATCAGCAACAAAACAGTATTTGAAATATGACCGTGGTTTTTTAAAATAATCGGCCTCTGGGATATCCTTCGATCAAGCTTGGCTGCGGCAATCAGGCTGCCGCTGAACGTCACTGCCCCTACCGCCAGAGCCAATTGGCCGGTAAACCGACCGAATAAAGTCATTTGCTTATATCTCTCAAAGATTTCCACCAAGGCCACCAAAGCTGAAGCTCCGCCGCCAAGACCATTTAACAGTGCTACCATTTGCGGCATTTGAATCATTTTAACTCTCATAGCCATGATGTACCCTGTTACCCCGCCGACAAAGATAGCAAGCCACAACAAAGGCACATCAATAATCCCATTATAGGTCAAAACCATAATGACAGCCGCCAGCATTGCCATGGCCCCTATTCGGTTGCCCAGCACAGCTGTTTTGGGCGAACTCATCAATTTAATTCCTGCAAGGATCAGAATCGATAAAACAATGGAAACTATTTCATAAGTCCCTATCATTGCTGCACCTCACATTAGCTCTTAAACATTTTTAACATTCGATCTGTGACCACAAAACCTCCAACTAAGTTAATCGTCGCCAAAACTATTGCAATAAAACCTAAAAATTGACTGCCTGATGATACGGCATAAGCCGTAGAAACCAGTGAACCCAATATAGTCACACCGGATATGGCATTAGTACCTGACATCAGAGGGGTATGGAGTAAAGATGGAACCTCTTTTATAACCTTGTATCCCAACAAGGATGCAACAACAAAAATAATTACGAGAAACACTTCTTTCACTCTTTTCACTCCTTTAGTCCAAGCCAATAGCCTCACGAGCTCCGGCATGATAAAGCTTGCCGTCCTTTGTGACAAGGCTTGAGGCTATAATCTCGTCATTGGTATCTATTTCCAAACTGCCGTTGTTAATAAAGGATATGACATAATTAAAAATATTATGAGCAAACATCCATGTCGAGCTTATGGGCACCATGCCGGGAATATTCTTGGTGCCGTCTATGCTCACACCATATTGGACTATTAATTCGCCGCCCTTTGTAAGTTCACAGTTGCCCCCCTGGTCGATGGCAACATCTACAATAGCAGAACCTGGTTTCATCTGTTTTACCATTTCTTCTGTAACTAAGACCGGAGCTAATCTTCCAGGAACTAATGCTGTTAATATTAAGATATCAGATTTTATTACCGCCTCTTTTATAGCTTCTCTTTCCTTTAAAAGCCATTCTTTCGGCAGTGATTGCGCATAGCCACCCTTTCCTGTTGCTACATCAGCCGGCACACCGGTTTCAACTGTTTTTGCGCCTAAACTCTTTGCATGTTCTGCTGCATCAGCACGAATATCCGCAGCGTAGACTACTGCCCCTAACCGCTTTGCTGTAGCTATAGCCTGCAGCCCGGCCACACCTGCGCCAATTACCATAACTGATGACGGCTGAATCATCCCAACCGCTGTCCCCATCATAGGGATAAACTTCGGCAGGCGGTCTGCTGCCATCAAAACACTTTTATATCCTGCTACAGTACTCATAGAAGTTAAGGCATCCATTGATTGAGCCCGAGAAATTCTAGGGATGCCATCTAGCGTCAGGCTGGTTACCTTTTTCTTTATGAGCTTTTTTACCATTTCATGATTAGCAGGTGCTGCAGGATGGAGAAATGTTATCAAAACCTGACCTTCGTGCATCATATCAACTTCATGTTTTCCCAATTCTTCATTAAATAAGGGTTCCTTGACCTTTAAAATAATATCCGATTCATTATATAGTTTTTGAATATCATCAATAATTGTTGCCCCTACTTTCCTGTATTCATCATCAGAAAAATATGAACCAATTCCCGCACCTTTTTCAAAAAAAACTTCAGCTCCACCACCAACAAGTTTTTTTACCGTATCAGGAATTGCAGCTACACGCCGCTCGCCACTCATTATTTCTCTAGGTATGCCGAAAGATAACCCTCTAAACTGCCCTTCAGACATTTTGCAGCCCCCTTAAGAATTTATTCTTATATAGAGTATTGCAAAAATCATGCCATAACTGCACAGTCTAATACAGCCGCACCTCTGTGAAATTATTATAAAAAAATATTGCTTTTTGGTAACTATAGTTGCCAAAAAGCAATATTTAAGGTCTAAATCGGTAACTAATGTTACCAATAATGTGGCTTAGTTATTAAATTTATTGCTATTATCGCTTTGAATAAATGGTTTAAAAATATAAAGTTTTTTTAATATCGGAATTAATCAAATAAAGTCACTATTTTCTATTAACCGGATACTTATATAAAGTTTTTTAAGTAATTCTTTTGAACATAAACCTCCCTGGTAACTTTTGCTACCGGGGAGGTTTATCATCTAGCTCCTCTTTATTTATATTGTATTTTTTCATCTTTTTAATCAGCGCCGGATGCGACAGACCCAATGCCTGAGATGCTTTCCTTATTGAAGTGTGTTTTAACAAAGCTTCGGTAATCATTTTAGACTCTAGCTGTTCTACCATGACCTTTAACGGTTTATCCTCTGCATCCGGCAAGATGAGCTCATTATCTACTTCAAAATGCAGATTATCTATATCTATGATTCTGCCGGGGGTCAAATTTACGGCCCTTTCAATCATATTTTGCAGCTCTCTCACATTTCCGGGCCAATCATAATTTACTAAAAAAGCCATTGCTCTTGCTGTAAGCGTTTTAGGTGGTTTGCCGGTCGATTTTACATATGTTGAAAGAAAATATTCTGCAAGCAGCGGAATGTCGGCTCTGCGTTCTTTTAAAGATGGTATGGCAATAGGTACGACATTAAGACGATAGTAAAGGTCTTCTCTAAATTCACCTTTTTGAACCATCTTTTCCAAGTCGCGGTTAGTTGCGGCAATAATTCTTACATCAATGGGTTTTTCTTCATAACTGCCTATCCGGCGTATTTTCATCTCTTGAATAGCCCTGAGCAGTTTTGCCTGCGTACTTAAGGAAAGATCTCCTACTTCATCCAAAAATACCGTACTTTTATCTGCAACCTCAAGCAGCCCTGCTTTACCGCCTTTTTTGGCTCCGCTAAAAGCTCCGTCTTCGTATCCGAACAACTCACTTTCCAAAAGAGTATCAGGCAGTGCGGCACAATTTACAGGGTAAAATTGTAATTTACTTCTTGGACTTGAAAGATGTATGGCCTTTGCAAAAAGCTCCTTGCCTGTTCCGCTTTCACCCAAAAGCAAAATAGTGCTATTGCTGTCTGCTGCCAGCTTTGCCCTAAATATTGCTTTTTTTAAAGCTCGGCTCTCGCCTAATATGATATTAAAAGGATCATCTCTGGGAACATCCAAGGTAGTACATCTTACCTCTTCAACCTTTTTTATGTTGGGAATTGGTGCAAGATCAAGCATTATCTTCTTTTTTATTTCTTCATTTTCACATTCCAGCTCAAAGTACATTAGATTTGGTAAAACTTCCAATGCTAAAATACTAATATTATACTTTGCTATAATCCTGCTGGTATCATAGACCATACCTGTCCTGTCATCAAATTCAATGCGCAGCCTGAAAGCCCCCACGACATTCACCACCAAAATATTTTTCAGCTTAGCAAGAGTCATAAACTTTGGGTCCCAGTCGGAAATTCTCTTTATATTCACCTTTCCAAGCCTTTTTACTTGTTTAGACTTACTTTCATCAATACATCTTCGCCCGCATTTACGTATTTTTCTTTGGTCGGTTCAATAGATTTTATACTATTTCCTTCAGGTAGAAGTATCGGCGTCTGTAAGTAGTACTGTTTATTTCGTATAAAATCTATATCGAATTTTATAATGGGATCTTTAGTTTTTACATTCTGACCCTCTTTTGCCAAAATTTTAAAGCCTTCTCCTTTTAAATTTACCGTATCAAGACCAATATGGATTAATAAAGTAAGACCTTCCTTTGATTCTAAAACAACCGCATGACCCGTAGGAAATATCTGTTTTATAATTCCGTCAAAGGGAGCTATAAGGCTGCCCTCCGAAGGGTCTATTGCCATGCCATCACCGAGCATCTTGCTTGCAAAAACCTCATCTTTTACTTCGGATAAATCCATGATTTTTCCACTTATAGGAGCTTTGATAATTACATAATTATTAACATTATTGTTTTTGTTATTGAATATGTTCCCGAACACCCGTAAATCCTCCTCTTATATAAATATAACTTAAATTTCTACTTTATATGATGCTCAGCCAATGAATCTTTGATTCTTTGGATATGCAAAGCAAGATATCCCAACTCATTTTCAGGCGGTTCCTTTCCGATTCTTTCTTTAATATATTCGGCAATTTCTGTTGCAATTTTATAGCTCTCACTAAACTCTTCCTTTATTCTGGCAAGTAGTGGGTTTTTGATAGTCATTTCGCTGTCAATGCGATCAAGTGCAAATCGCAAATGAATTATAAGCCTTGCATAGTTAGTATCCTGACGATCGAGTTTTAGCCGCAGCTCTTGTTCTATAATCTCTACCATTTTATTGATCATTGATGTGCTTTTAACAGTCTTTGCCAGTTCTCTGTCTATTTTAGCCGAATGAATATGCATAGCAATAAAACCCTTTTCCCCATCTGGAATATCAACCGCAAATTTTTCTTCAATCATCACAGCGGACTTACATGCTAAGTCATATTCTTTCGGATAAAGGCCTTTAATCTCTTCCAGAAAAGGATTTGTTATTTCAAGCCCGGTTTCCAACCGCTCCAGAGTAAAACCGATATGATCTGCCAGAGCTACATGAATATGTTCATTTAATGGCTCTTTCAATTCACGCGACACCATTGATATAATTTCTTCAGTAATTCCTATTATATCTTCATTGAAACGATTAAGCTGTTTTACCTTATCTTTATCGATAAAATAAAATATTTTTTCTGCTTTATTACCTTCAAGCAAGTTTCCGGTCTTAGCATTAAATCCCAACCCTTTACCTACAAGTATTGCTTCTTCTTTGTCTGTTTTATCCAGAGCCAGTACAACATTATTATTAAAAACTTTTATAACGCAAAACTGTCGCACTGAAAATACCCCATTTAATATATATTCAAATACTGTCTGACAAAAGGGGTTGGCATTTAAGGCAACCCCTTTTAATTTACTTTTTAAGGTATTTTATAATATTTTATTACAAGCTGTAAGCATATCTTATAATACTTTTTTAATTTCCTCAACTATCAGTTCTGCTTCAGTACCCACAACAACCTGAAGGTTACCTCCTCCAAGCTTCATTACTCCTGTAGCTCCAGCTCTTTTGATTGCAGATTCATTCACTTTAGAGATGTCGCAAACCGTAAGTCTTATACGTGTTATGCAAGCATCCATATTTTCTATATTATCCGGGCCTCCAAGACCTGCCAAAATTCTTTCGGCTCTCTCGCTGATTTTTATCTCTCCCCTGGGAATTTCACTAGTTTCGCCTTCAATACGCCCTGGAGTGGGAAGATCATATTTTCTTATGAAATATCTAAATATTACATAATACAGTGCACCGTAAGCAATGCCAATAACCAACAACAATATTGGCTGTGTAGCCAGCTTAAAGTTCAATGCATAGTCGATAAATCCTGCAGAAAATCCAAAACCATGCCTTAATCCCAACATATACGTTAATGCCATTGATATTCCCGTAAGCAGAGCATGTATCACATAAAGAACAGGTGCTAAAAACATAAAGGCAAATTCAATAGGCTCGGTAATACCTGTAAGAAAAGATGTCAATGCGGCACTGACCAGTACTCCGCTTACAGCCTTTCGTTCCGAATCTTTAGCTTCGTGCAGCATAGCAAAACATGCGGCAGGCAATCCAAACATCATTACCGGGAAGAACCCTGTCATAAAAATTCCCGCACTTGGGTCACCTGCGAAGAATCGATGCAAATCACCGGTAACTACTTCCCCTGCAGCATTGGTAAATTCTCCGAAGATAAACCACACCACATTATTTATAACATGGTGTAAGCCGGTAGGTATTAACAAGCGGTTTAAAAAGCCAAACACTCCTACCCCGAGAGCCCCTGCTTGTATGGTCCATTCGCCTGCAGCATATATTACGGCTTGAATTGGCGGCCAGATGAACCCGAATATGATTCCAAGTATGAGCATTGTAAAGGAAGTCACGATAGGAATAAAACGCTTCCCTCCAAAAAACCCTAAAAAATCCGGCAGTCTAATATCTTTATACTTGTTATATAGAGAAGCAGCCACTACACCTGTAATTATCCCCGCCAAAACTCCCATATTAATATCAGGATTCATAGTATACAATACTTTAATTAATACATGATAACCTACACCGCCGGCCAACGCGGCTGCTCCTGCACCACCGGCAAGACCCATTGAAACACCCAGAGCAAAGATTAATGATAAGTTTCCAAATATTGCATCACCTGCAGCCATAACTATAGGAATATTTAGCACATCAGGAGCGCCAAGTCTCATCAAAAGTGCTGCTGCCGGCAATACCGCCACCGGAGCCATTAAAGCTTTCCCCAATTTTTGAAGATTACCTATATAATTTTTCACTTTTTAACCCCCTTACATTTTTTCTAAAGTCGATTTCGATTCTTCTAAATCCTTATACCCTTTCGCCTTACATTATTTTCGTATAACTTTCACCTCCCATTATTTTTTTAATCAAAAAATGCTGCATAAATAACGTTTATTAGGCTGCTATATTTGTTAGAAAAATAAAAGAGCTGAGAAAGGAAAAACAAAATCCTTTCCCAGCTCATGCCTGCAAAACAGTAACACGCTGGTGTAAAAACTTAAATATTTATTTGTATTTATTATAACAGATATTTCTGTGATTTTCAATACTTTACTTTTTTTGTGTATTATTTTAGATAGCTTAATCCTCTCATTGCCAATAGGTAATAAAAATAATGTATATTTCTTATGTTCTCTCAGCTAAGTATTCAGCTTGGATCGAAGTTCTCTTGAAATATTCTGGATGCTTTTCCATAAGGTAAGACATATCAAAAATAATCCTGGTAAGGTGCTTTTCCATAAGGTCTGACGCCACTTCTTTATCTTTGTTCTTTATAGCCCGCAATATTTTCTTATGTTCATCGACAGTTATTTGCATATCCATTTCTGCGAAATTCAAAATGCGTACCCTGTCAAACTGAGCCAATGCGCTTTTAATCAGATTAAAGGTCATTTCCTTTTGACATGATCTGAACAATAGTTCGTGGAAGCTATTATCTAATGACAGCAAACGTTTATAATCTTTATCCTCAACACAGGAATCTTGTAGCCGAAGATTCTCTTCCAAAATAACAATATCAGATTTTGAAAGGACATCGCAACACAATTGGACAACAGCTTTTTCCATAACACATCTCATAAAGCGAGATTCCTCAACAATATCCATATCAATAGGTGAAATACAAGTTCCCTTTTGAGGATATATCTCAACCAACGATGATCTGGAAAGCTCTATAAAAGCTTCTCTGACTGGGGTACGGCTAACTCCTAATTTTTCTGCAATTTCATTTTCACTAACTAATTGTCCTGGTTTGAGATTCATATTTATAATGTTATGGCGCAAAACTCTTATTACATATTCTCTTGCATATTCTCTTTGAAGTCTTTCTAGCTTTTCAAACATAATTTCCCCAAACTTTCTCCTACTCTTTTGATATTATATTGTATAAGCCCATAAAAAGTCAATAGCATGGATGTCAATAAAATTTACTGCACTGATGCATGAGATTTTAAAACACTTAGTACGTAGGACAAAATTTTACGTAATTACATTATAATATTTTATTTTATTAAAGGACCTACATTGTTCAGCCATGAAAGTTTGGAGTCTTCCCTAGGTAAAAGTTTTCTCCCATGTTCGCCTGCCATTACCCAAAGGTAATACACCTGAAACCCAGGAGCAGCTGCAATCGGATGATACCCTTCCGGCAATATTACAGTATCTCC
>JALHJR010000040.1:0-29290 GCA_022840405.1 Tepidanaerobacter acetatoxydans | reverse complement strand
ATTCTTCTGTGTATTGTTTTCTTGTCATTTAAGTTAACCCCCTGTTTTTATACTATCATATACAAAGATTTTCTCCAAGTTGGTTAGGGGGCTATAGAGTAACCATATAAGAAACTATAGCAGAAACTTAATTATTTGTTCTGAACTATTAAAGCAGATTACGGAAAAAGGCTTTGTATTTGACTATACAAGGTTTAATGTGGACGACCAGAAACTGGCGAGTGAAATAGCATAGAAGTTATTTATGAAAAATTTGCTACTACAAATATGGGGATAAATGCAGTAGCATCTTATCTCAATAATAATGGGTTTAAAAAGAAAAAACGTCAAAATAATACGCTTGATGCCTTTTCTGCTTCTTTTGTAAAGGCTGTTTTAGATAATCCTGTTTATTGTGGAAAACTGGCTTATGGTAGAAGAAAAAATGAGAAAATTCAAGGTAAACGAAATAAATTTCATATTGTCAAACAAAGTAAATATCCCATATATGATGGAATTCATGAAGGAATAGTATCAGAGGAATTATGGCAGGCAGTACAAGAGAAGCGTAAAATTAATGGTTTTAAGCATAGCAAAAAGTACAGCTTAGACCACGCAAATATTTTGTCTGGAATACTTAAATGTCCAAATTGTGGGGCTCCCATGTATGGTAATGTAAATCGAAAGAAGAAAAAGGATGGTACTTATTATAGAGATTACTTTTATTATGCTTGTAAACATAGAAAGAGTGTAAGTGGTCATAAATGCGATTATAGTAAACAGTGGGCTCAAGCTAAAATAGATGAGGCTGTTGCAGAGCTTATCACTAAATTGGTACAAAATGAGAAATTTGCAGATGCTATAAAAGAAAAAATAAATTCTAAAATTGATACTGTTGAATTGGAAGTAGAGTTGGAATGTCTTAAAAAATCACATCGTCAAGCAAATAGGGCGAAAGCAAAATTAGAACAACAAATGGATTCATTAGATATTATAGATTCTTTGTTTGATAGAAAATATGATGATATGCAGGATCGTCTAGACCGACTTTATGAAGAAATAGATTCTTTTGAAATAGAGATGGAAGAAGTTAAAACAAGAATTCATAATATTAAGTTAGATAAACTTAATGCTGATGGTATTTACAACATTTTAAAAATGTTCGATCAGTTATATGGAAAATTTACAGATTTTGAGAAACAGGAATTTATAAAGAGTTTTATTGAGAAGATTGAAATTTATCCAGAAGAATTAGAAGATGGTCGTATCTTAAAGAACATAAAATTTAGATTTCCAGTCTTCTTTAATGGTAGTGAAGTGAATGAAATTAGTTGGGACAAAGAAACAACAGTTGAGTCAGTTGTATTGATGTCAAGAAAAGATAAATAAGTGCCAGAAAGTGGCGTATTTCCGGGCTTTTTCGGACAGTGGAATAGATGTTATGGGAAGGAGTGATTTAGTATGCCTACTAAACGTCAACATTACGTTCCGCGAGTATACATGAAGGCGTGGGAAACAACAGTAGAAAATTCAAAAGAGCCAGATAAAAAGTTTAATTGTGTATATGTTTTTAATAATTCTACAGTTGGTGAAGGCGCAAATAAAAATTCAGTTCTCTGGAAACCGCACCTTTATACAATAAATTTCAGTTATTCATATATATGCAAAAGTTGTCCTAAAGTAAAAAATGAATTTGTGAATATGATTTTTGATTTGCTAAGAACAGGATTTCAGCAACCGGTTTATGGAAAATTAGGTTATAGTATAATAAAGACTAAAAAGAGTATTGCAAAGCACTTTTTCGAAATTGATAAATGGAATTTTTATTATGATGATGGAAATCTGGCAAGAAAATCGGCTATTTAGAATCAGATTGAAGGTTTGAATTGCTATATTCTTGAAGATTCTTTTGATGATTATTTAGAGAAAAATTGGGAGAATATTAGTAATAGCTTTGTCGAATCTGTTCATTCTGGAACTCCGGTTGAAATTGGCAAAAGCGAAAGAATTATTCCCGTGGATGTAGCTAATAACATATTTACAGCTTTTTTTATTATGCTCTGTAGAAATCCTATGTTTGATGCTATGGGTGTTTATACAAAGATAAAGAACAATATATTATATCCAGTATTTACCTCAATGTGTCAATCGAAAGAAAATGAGATGCCATCTGATGAAGAAATTGAGGAAGGAAAAGGGTATGCGGATGAACTTATGACAGGAATATGGTACTCAGAATTATATAAGATGTTTTTCAAAAAAACTGGTGGGTTTTATCATAATACTGTTAATGCTGCATTATCTGGATGCCAAATGATTCTATTTGAAGCATACGATGGAGCAGGAGCATTTATTACATCTGATAATCCTGCATTTGAACATGTTTCTGTTGTCGAAGCAAAAAATTCAAATGGTATGTTCTTTCCTATATCACCTAAGTATTTAGTATTCATTGCAAAGGGTACCGACGGAATAAACGTTGTTGACCATCGTTTCGCAAATGCTGAAACTATACGTTATTTCAATAGAATAATTGCACAACACAAAAATGAAATTATTATCTCAGTCTCAAAGCAATTAAATAACTTGCTGTAAATTCGCGAAATTTACAAAGCCTATTATAAGAAAACAATAGGAGGTATGTCATATGGCAATAGCACAAGATGCATTTTTTATTCCTGTAGGGGAATTTTTAATTAGAGTTTGGAGTATTTTTAGAATATCATAAACAACCTTTCCAAAGAAATAGAAGAACAATAAGCAAAAGAGCTTAAACTACCCAGAAAACTGGGAGTCTAAAACATATTATACGAGGAGGATATGGCTATGAAGGAGAAAACAAAATTTATATGGATTCTAATTGTTTCGTTGCTTTTAATAGTAGTGGGGTATATGCGTTATTACCCTATAAAGCATGATACAATTGAATTGCGACATATCATTGAAGATAAGTTTGGTGTGAATACAGAAAGATTCACAAGCATTGGATTAAACAACAAAGATTTCTATTATTTTGTAGTGACAGGAGATAATATTGCTGTCGTAAGAATGAAAATGGGTGTGTTTAATCGATTTCGATATCAGGGCATGTCTTATACTGGTGCAAATTTTGTAAACGGAGTTGTAGAGAGCAAGGGAAATAAGTATCTTCTGGTAGGTGGTAAAAATCCAAATCACGAAATTGAAAAAATATCTTTTACCCTCGATAACATTCCATACGAAATAGACCTTGTAAATCCTGGTGATATATTTTTTGAATATATTCAAATTGATAATAAAACTTTTGATGACCATATCTTTTTAGACAACACAATCTTATATAACGGTAACGGAGAAGATATTACTACTACCATTGACACAAGTAGTGGTGGAGTATAAGCAACAATAAATTTAGGATTGACTGTGAGATTATGAGCATAATCTGCATTTCAAGTTAGACGTATTTAAGTGAAAAAGCGTTAAAGTTTTACCGCTAATAAATTGAGTATCATTTGGGCCTATCCTCTCTATCAAAAGATGCAGCAAGAGTACTTGAAATTTGCTTAATGGACATTATATAAAATAATTTTAATATGCGGAACTTTTAATCATGAATTGAGTCTAAATATATTAAGTGCATTTCTGTGTAAATAAGTTATAATTATAATTAAGAGGAGAAGGTGTATTTGCTATGAAAATAACTAAATTGCGCAGCTTTGCTGCTTTGCTGGCAGGGCTTATGGTATTGATGTCGGCGGCACTGCCTGTAAGAGCTGATGTCAAGATACCGACGCTTATGGTGGACGGTCAGCTTATGACACAGACATCACCCCTTTGCTGGGACAATGAATCGATTTTAGTGTCATTAGAAGAGCTTGCTGCATATCTTAATGCCAGCTTTCAGTGGAATGAGGTTGAGGGGACAACTTGGATTCAAAAAAACGGACGCACAATTTTCTTTCGGCCTTCTACGGGAGAAGTGCGCAAAAATGGCGAGCCAGTTTCCGTCCCGGTACCTCCTCGATTGATCAGCGGCGTATTCTATGTACCGCTTCGCTTCGTAGCGGAAAATCTAGGAGTCACTGTGGTCTGGGATAATAGCGCTTATCAGGTGCAGATTATTACAGGCGAGCGCCACACCCCGCCGGAACGGATAAGTAATGAGGCGTTTAATGCTGTAGTAGCATATACCGATAAAGGCAATTTGTGGCTGCTTGACGGACGGAAACGGGATGTTCCGCTAAAGCAGCTTACAGACTCAGGGTATGTGGAATTAATAGGCTGGTCAACCGACGGTGAATGGCTTTCCTATAAATATGCAAGTAGCGAAGGTGCGCCCGCTTATTTATGGGTAGTGCGGGCTGATGGAAAGGCTGCAAGTCAGGTGGATGCGGAGCCTATTTGCGGTGACCCGTTATGGTCTCCCAATGATAACAGGATAGCATATACTGTTATGAAAGACGGTACCGATGGCTACATTCCGGCGGGCGTTGTTAGATATGCCGATATTACAGTGGAAGGAATCAAGGTCAATACCTTGCTGGAAGAAGACTCCACTACGATTCCGTCTTTGGCTTGGCATCCGAGCGGGAAAAGCATAACTATTTCTTTCCCTCGCACTGCGGAGCAAGCGCCTACGCTAGTGCAAGTAAACCTTACCGGCGAGCAGACTGTGCTTTATACTCTAAAGGATGAGGCGCCCATGGATCCTGAGGGCATTTATAACTGGGCCTTTATTAGTCTAAAATGGTCACCGGACGGTCGTTACCTTGCCTATCATCTTAGAGTAAATTCCGGATCCATCACAGCCGATAGCGTTGAAACGGGCGTGCTAGATGTTAAAACCGGCCAATCGCTTAACTTGAGCAGTGGTCTAATGTATCTCCAATGGCTGGCATTTTCTCCGGATAACACAAAACTGGCCTATATTGCCGGCGGAGGCCGGGACGCTATGCTCAACAAGCAGATGGAAATAGTTGATCTTATCAGCGGCAAGATTACTGATCACAGTCAAAAGGGCTATGCGGATACCCAACCCATATGGCTTTCAAATAAAACTAATGAACTACTCTTTTGCCGCGGCCCTGAAGCAGAGACCTTATACCAATCGGAAATCTTGCCGGGGACTTTGGCTCCCGGCCAGCGGATTTATAAGCTGAACAATGATGGCAATGCCGTACCTGTTACAGCAGGACCTGCCGATACAGCCGACTATTTTCCCAACCCGTCGCCCTCTGGGGAAGAAATTATCTTTCTGCGGTTGGAGCGCTACGATCAAGGGTCGCTTTACTTACAGCCGATAAATGCGCCGGAAAAGGCGGTAGAGATTTTGCGTGGTTTAAGAGGCGGACCCGGTTACTATGGGAATTATTACCCGGAGTGGATTAGCGTCCATTGGTTTGAATAAACGGCTTAGAATTTGTGAGGTGCGATGAATGAGATGTCCGTATTGCAGTGAAGAAATGGAAAAGGGAATTGTTAGGAGTCGCGGAGGAGTATACTTTTTGCCTGACGGCGAGTCAATACCAAAGCTATATACTGAAAAAGAATTTAATAAGCATAATGCAATCGGGCTGCCGCCTTATGTAACTATTCTTCCAAAACAAACAGAATATCCTGTTGCCTATGCATGTAGGAAGTGCAGAAAAATAATTATTGATTTCTGATTTATAAAACAACAGATTTTAGTTTTTTAACCTATTAAAAATACAAATAGCCTACTTAAGTGAAGCGATAAGTTAGGTGTCAAGATTTTGATAAATGTCTGAAAAGCTTTCTGAAAAGCTTATAATATAATAGTTCTGGTTGTTTTAGGGATTGTTCCCGAAAAAACCTATAATAAGAAATTTTGAGGAGGAATCTTAGGATCAAAAATCGAAACCTGAAAAACGTGATTTTATCGGTACGTGGAAGCAAGTTAAAGATACCGATTGCAAACGCGTAAAAGCGGGTTAACTGTTTTTGGGTTTTACATATAAGAGTCCATTTTTATCAAGAAAGGCAGGTTTCTATGAAAAGTAAATATGGTAAAATATTAAAACACATCCCCAAGTTGGAAGATCACGGTCACTTGTATATGTATTATGGGGACCCTTATTCAGAAGAATGTTATGTGTATGATGATGAAAAAGATGGTAAAAATCTTATCGTATCTTATGAATGTGACAATTTATGTAAGGCTATTGCAGATGAATTTCAATACGATTACGAATGGCTTGATGTTTTAGAAAACAATCAAATTAAACTTGAAAATATCTTTGATGTTGATGTTGAAACACAAGACTTTGATGTAATTGTTTCCCTTCTGCTGTATTTAGATGAAAGTATAATATTCGAGGACAAATTCATAGATGCATTAAATAATGGGTACTTGATTCGCCTGCTAAAAAGATTAGAGTATTGGAAGTAGAAAAATAATCAGACAGGAGGGATTGGAAGCGGATATTGCCTTGTGATTTTGGACGTTATGCTGCCTGGCTATCATTGCGCTTATGGGAAGCTACATGATTTGCAGGGAGGGTCAGGACGATACCATGAAATCCCTCTCCCTTATCCCTGCCAGCGTTTCAGATTTAATACGGGCAAAGCTGATTATGACGGCAGCTTTTTCCATTGTCCTGTATGCTTTTTTGTTTGCGGTCACATTCATACCTCTTTGCTTGATTTGGATATGTTGCTTGACTTCGTTAAAATATATCTTTTAGAAGGGATTTGCCTGTTTCTGGCCGTATCTCCCATCATAGTCATTGTATTTAGGCTAAAACTGATTTTATTTTTTCCATTGCCCAATCAATTTCTTCTTTTGTAATAATTAGTGGTGGAGCAAAGCGGATAACGGCTGCGTGGGTGTCTTTGCAGAGAAGTCCTTTTTTCATCAAAGCTTCACAGTATGGTCGAGCTTCTTCAGTCAATTCAACACCTATAAGCAGACCTTTACCGCGAATGTCTTTTATAATCGGGTTTTTGATTTCCTTGAGCTTTTCTTGAAAATATTCGCCCATTTTTAAGGAGCGTTCAACAAGATTTTCTTCTTCTATAACCTCCAGTGCTGCTATAGCACATGCACAAGCCAAGGGGTTTCCTCCAAAAGTAGAGCCGTGGGAGCCTGGCTCAAAAAGACCAAGGATTTCTTTGTCTGCCACAACGGCAGAAACAGGAGCCACACCACCGCCAAGGGCTTTACCCAGTATATAGATGTCAGGCACAACGTTTTCCCAATCACAAGCAAACATTTTTCCGGTGCGTCCCAAACCGGTTTGAATTTCATCGGCGATAAAAAGCACGTTATTTTGTTTACATAAATCATATGCATCTTTTAAATATCCATCATATGGTACATTTATTCCTGCTTCACCCTGAATGGGCTCCAAAAGGAAAGCGGCAGTATTTGGCGTTATAGCCGATTTAAGTGCGTCAATGTCACCATAAGGGATAATTTTAAAACCGGGGGTAAATGGGCCAAAACCTCTCTTATAATCCTCTTCTGAAGAAAAAGAGATTATAGTTGTAGTGCGGCCGTGAAAGTTATCCTCACATACGATAATTTCTGCCGAATTTTCGGGCAACTTCTTCACATCATAGGCCCAGCGCCGAGCAGCTTTTATTGCCGTTTCTACAGCTTCTGCGCCTGTATTCATTGGAAGCACCATATCTTTACCGGCAAGATTGGCAACCTTTTGGCAGAATGGCCCGAACTTATCATTGTGGAAGGCCCTAGATGTCAGTGTTACCTTATCAGCCTGTTCTTTAAGCACGGATATTATTTTGGGATGGCAATGGCCCTGACCTACTGCTGAGTAAGCACTGAGCATATCCATGTATTTGTTGCCATCCAAATCTTCAACCCAAACTCCTTTAGCCTTACACACAACTACCGGTAATGGATTGTAATTGTGTGCACTGTACTTTTCTGTAATCTCAATTATTTTTTCACTTTTAGACATTAAAAAGCCTCCTTGTTTATTTTTATAAAATATTATGCATAATTATTAAAGTTTCTGCACAATAAAATATATATCAATGAAAGTTAAGAACGATGAAAGAGTGCACAGTGTCGAGATTTACCCATAATAATCAGAAAAAATCAATATATAAAAGGATGTATATATATACAATATATTAATTAATATATCCCTTTATTGACTGGTTGTCAACAGTAAAATCATAAAATAACATCTATATTAAAAAATGTTTTCAAGTATAATACTTCCATAGCAAGTAATTTTCTACAGTATATAAAACAAAGTAAGATAGTTATTTATAGCAGCATATTAATAATTATGACAATGTGAGGTAAATCTATGGAGATATTCAACAATGATGCACAAAACAAGACTTTGCTTAATCGAATCATATTCAGATTAGCCATGCCGGCTATTTTGGAAAATATATTACATACTGCTGTATGGATGTTTGACACAGCCATGGTGGGAAGGCTGAGTGCTGAAGCACTTAGTGCAGCCGGATTTGGTTCACAACTGGCTTTTACCTTGGTAAATATAATTGGAGCTATGGGGATTGGAACTTCGGCGCTGGTAGCTCGCCATGTCGGTGCGGACCAGCCCGAAAAAGCGAATAAGGTTATTGCTCAATCTTTTTTGATTTCAGTAACTATAAGTATTGTGTTAATGGTAATTAACATTTTATTAGCAAGACCATTTTTTTCTTTAACCATGAAAGACCCTAAAGTTATTTCACTGGGAATTACTTATGTAAAGATAGTTTCTTTCGGTATTATTTTTCTTATACCAACAATGGTTTTAAATGCTGCCCTAAGGGGTGCCGGTAATACGCGGCTTCCGATGCTGTCCGCATTGGTGGCAAATACGATAAATATAGTTGGTGATTATGTATTGATTTTTGGTTATTTTGGTTTTCCCAGAATGGAAATCAAGGGTGCTGCATTAGCTACAGTGTTATCACAAATAGTGGGCGGCATAATAACCTTTAGTTATTTATTATTAGGAAAAGACATAGTTAAGTTGAATCTTAAGCAAGCTGTAAAAATTGATATTGATGTAGTAAAACAGCTTTCCAAGTTGAGCCTGCCTTCATGTTTAGAAGAATTTTCCCATAGTGGCAGCCGACTTATTTCTTCCATCTGGATAACGCGCATGGGAACTGTGCCTTTTGCAGCTCACCAGGTAGCTGTGAGCGCAGAATCTATGTCATTTATGCCTGGATATGGTTTTTCAGTGGCAGCTTCAACACTGACAGGACAGTGTCTTGGTGCAGAACGCCCCGATGAAGCTGAAAAAAGTGCCTTGGTTGCTATGAAATTAGCACTAATTTTTATGGGCAGTGTCGGCCTATTTTTTCTACTATTTTCCCATCAATTAATGAGTTTATTTACCAATATTGATGAAGTCAAAAATATAGCAGCTGATTGTATAAGGATTGCAGCATTTGAACAGCCTACACTTGCAATTTCCATGGTTATGGCGGGAGCATTACGTGGAGCCGGAGATACTCGAGGCACTTTTAAGGTAGGTATTATAGGAACATGGCTTGTTCGTTTGCCACTTATATTCATGATAGTATTTGTATTTAAAAAACCGATAGTTTATGTTTGGATGGCAACTGTGGTCCAGTTTGTTGTAGAAGCACTTTTTATGTTTTTAAGATTTAAAAAGAATAATTGGAAGAAAATCAAAATTTGACAACCTATGTATACTTTTGATATAAGTATTATATAATATATAAAGAGGAAGAATTAAATGGTAAAAGGTTTTTTAAAAAGGAGGTAAAAACCGCTAAAAAGACCTTTTACAAAGAGGGGGAATTTTGTGTTTTCGCTGAAAGCCCGATGGGCTATTGCATCCGGTATTGCAGTAATAGTTTTTACCGGAGCAGTTGTTTGTGCCACTTTGGAAAAAGAGGTGATTATTAGAGAGAAGGATAAAACGGTTGAGGTTTCAACTTTTGCTAAAACCGTAGAAGAACTGCTCGCTAATGAGGATATAGTTTTAGAACCTGAAGATGTAGTGATGCCAAGCCTTGATACAAAATTGACGGAAGGTATGCAGATAACTATAAAAAGGGCTTTTCCGGTAAAGATTGCCGTTGATGGCAAAGAAGTAACAGTAAAAACCCAACCTAATGCTGTGGTAAATCTTTTGGCAAAGGCCCAAATTAGCCTTAATGAAAAAGATAAAGTTCAACCGTCTCTTTGCGAATTTATATCAGAAAGCGGAGAGATAACCATAACTAGAGTCGAGCAAAGGGTTACAACTGAGGTTAAAACAATACCGTTTGAAGTTGTATCAAGGAAGGACTTTAATCTACCCCTTGGTGAGAAAAAAGTGATCCAAGAGGGAGAAGAAGGTCAGGAAGAAGTAAAAACAATAGAAGTAATTGAAGATGGTAAAGTCGTTTCAACATCAACACAGTCGAATATATTAAAAGCATCTAAACCTCAGATAGTACTTACAGGAACAGTGCAATTGGCGTCGCGTGGAGGCGTAGATTTTTCCTATACTGAAAAACGCCGAATGTTGGCTACAGCCTATACTCATACAGGAAACCGAACTGCTACTGGTACAACGCCAAGAGTGGGAGTGGCAGCTGTAGATCCAAAGGTTATCCCGCTGGGAACTAGAGTTTATGTTGATGGTTATGGTTTCGCACGGGCAGAGGATACGGGAGGAGCCATAAAAGGTGACAAGATAGACTTGTTTTTCAACACAAGTGAAGAAACAAAGCGCTTTGGAAGGCGCTGGGTAACAGTATATGTTTTAAAATAAAAAAACAGCAAAAGTTGAAGCAATAATTAATATGCTTCCATTAAGATAGACAGTTAAAATAGTGAAACTGTTTATTCTAAGTGGAAGCATATTTATTATCTGTATTTTTTCATGTAAGAAACGTAGCGAACTTGTCTTTTATTTCTTTTATACCGCCTTATGCCCACCATTATTCTAAAAGGTGTATATATAATAAGTAATAAGGAAACTATCCAAAACCACCAATAGGTGTATATCTTTCGTTTTACGTCATTAGCAGCAATCAGCTCAACACTTCCAAGCTTTTCATTACCTTGATAAAATATTACTTGGCCAAGAGTTTCTCCTTTTTTAACAGGGGCTTTTATATCTGGATTAATAACAATCTTCTGTGTGAAAGCTGGGCTGTTCTTGGGCAACACGGTGGTAAAGGAGGCTTTAGCTAGTAATCCGATTGAATCTCCATACTGAACCTTTTCTTCGGCTATTAATGTATTTCCATTTAAAATATTTTTTCTTTTAAAATTTGTAAAACCATAGTCCAATAAGGCTATACTATCAGACCAAACATTGATGGCATCAGATTTCAATATAACTGAAATAAGCTGCCATCCATTTTGCGTTGCTGAAGCCACCAATGTAGAGCCAGCAGTACTGGTATATCCGGTCTTAACGCCATCTGCCCCATCATAATTCCACAAGAGTTTATTTAAATTTATAAGTTCCCTATCAAATTCTTGTCCCTGCCAAGGGATTTCAGTGGTTTTAGTTGATACAATTTTTCTAAATTCCGGCAGATTTAAAAGGGCATATCTGGATATAAGGGCTAAATCATAGGCGGTGGTCAAATGCCCTTTTGCAGGCAATCCGTTGGGGTTTACAAAGGTAGTATCCTTAGCTCCGATTTCTCGAGCTTTTTCATTCATCATTTCAACAAAGGCTTCAACACTGCCGCCAATATGCTCTGCTATGGCGATTGCCGCATCATTACCGGAGTTTAGCATCATACCATAGAGCATCTGTTCTAAAGTGAGCTGCTCCCCTTCTTCAAGGTAAATCCTTGTGCCATCTGCCAAGGTAGGTTGTTTGCCAGTTGTGACCACATCGGAAAGATTTCCTTTTTCAAGAGCTAAAATTGCTGTCATGATTTTTGTAGTGCTGGCAGGTTCCATACGGGTATGAGCATTTTTTTCATATAGCACTTTTCCGGTTGAGGCATCTATTAATATACCTGCCCCACCTGATATAGACGGAGGAGGCTCTGCTTGCTCCGCCCCATGAGCAAAAGATATAGGTATCAAAAAACTAAATAAAAAAAGTACAACTGCTATGGATATTGTGTATGCATATTTTTGCTTCATATGTTTCACCTCTAAAGATTGTTAAAATAAGTGCACCTATCAATGCTAAAGTAATTTCAACCAAAATTAAGTATATCAAATTAATCAATTTATTCCAACTGTATATTTATTGAAAATGCAGGTGCATAAAAACTACTATAATCCTTAAAATAAGTAAAAGAAACAAAGGGAAGGATAAAGCTATGAAAAACCCGACTACGTTGGAATTTGCAGGTAATATGCTTGCATATAAAGATAATTTGAAATCCTTGACAGATTCTATAAGAGATGTAGAGAGTCAAGTTGATGACAATCTACAACAGGCATTGATTAAATCGTCAAGCCTAATAAAATTAAGTAAAGACATCAAAGAGATAGAACTTATGAGTCAGGCTTTGGAGGATTTGCCAAATGATTACAATCAATTATCTAAAAAAAAGCTTTTGACTTCATTGAGGCATATGGTATTTGAAAGTCAGTGTATGTTAATAAAGGAAGTGCAAAAGTCCTTATTAAAGGCAGCTGAAGCTATGACAGATGCTGGAAATGGAATAACATTGATGTCTAACTTTAATACTATGATTAAAACCCTTGATAAAATGAATGAAAAGGTGAAGGATACATGAGTATGTTAAAAGATTTACTCCTGCATTCATATAAGTCCTTAATACTTTTTATGGTAAGCCTTATATTGGTAAGACTTATGGGTAAGCGAACAGTTGCTCAACTTTCGCCATTTGACCTTGTGTTTATGATTATAATGGGATCTGCTATTGCAATACCTCTGGAAGACCATGATATCAGGCTAACGCATGGCATTTTTCCGGTTGCTATTACATCCTTGCTAAACTATTTGCTTGCCATAATTATTACTAAGAATCGCAGGATTGAAAATTTTTTACAGGGAACATCAAGAGTCCTTGTAAAGGATGGCGAAGTAGTGGTTTCAAATTTAAAAAAAGAGCGAATTACAATCACAGATTTACTCGTTTTGCTCAGAGAAAAAGATGTGACTAACATCAATGAAGTAGAAGAAGCTACCATAGAGCCTAATGGTAAATTAAGCGTTATAAAGAAAAAATATATGCAGACTGTAACTCCAAGGGATTTGGGTTTATGGTCAAATCAGGGGGTTTTTCCAACTTTAGTAATAGATGGGGGTGAAGTGATTCAAGATAATTTAGATAGGGTTGGAGTGAGTATAGATTTAATGCTTAGGCAGTTAAACCAAAAAGGTATAGGAAGACTAAAAGAAGTGAAGTCTGCATGGATTGATGAAGATGGGAATTTGAGTATCGAAAGAGTGACGGAAACAACTTCTAAGTAGAGTCATGTATAGATTGGGGCGTAGTAATATGACCGATAACAGGAAAGGCTCATTAAGCAAAATAGATGTAAGTGCAAGTCAGATAAAAAAGGAATTTGGGGTGGACTTGTATCTGTTTTTGGATGCTGTGTCTTTAGGATTGAGAGATGATGAAATAGCGGATCTTATAGGCATTGATTTTGATAAGGTAAAAAAAATAAGAGAGCGTTTGGGAAATATTAGCAGTGAAATCGGTATAAACTTCAAAAAAAACATTTAAAGGTCATATAAAAGCAATAGCGTTACAGGTAACGAGGGGATTGTGAAATATTTGACAATACCTTTTTTTATTTATATAATAACCTTAGAGCAAATTCTGTTATCTGTAAATTGAAGTCTGAATAGTTTTATCAAATATGCAGGTAATTTCGCGTTATTAAAAAATTAAATGAATAGAGGGGAGAGTTTATGAAAGCTATAAGTGTATGTGTGGGCAGTTCGTGTCATTTAAAGGGGTCCTACGATATTATAAGGATTTTTAAAGAATTGATAAATGAGTATAATCTTGATAAGGAGTGGGAGCTAAAGGCCGAGTTTTGCTGTAACAACTGCCGCAATCCTGTTTCGGTCAGGATAGAAGATAGCAAGCCCTATTCAGTTGATGTAGATAGTGCTGAAGCTTTTTTTAAGGAGAAAATACTGGGGGCATAGCTGATGGAAGTAATTAACTTTTCCAGAGCAAATTGTAAAAATTGTTATAAATGCATAAGGGCGTGTCCTGTAAAAGCAATCCGCATGAAAGATGACCAAGCGGAGATAGTCGATGAAAGGTGTATAACATGTGGCACATGCCTTACCATATGTCCGCAAAACGCTAAAACCGTTAAAAGCGATGTTCAAAGAGTAAAGCATTTACTTAAAAATGATAAGGATATGGCTGTCAGCCTTGCACCCTCGTTTGCCGGGATTTTTTCCTTTCAGCATTATAGTCAAATAGTTTCAGCTTTAAAGAAACTTGGCTTTTCGGCTGTATATCAGACTTCGGTAGGTGCAAGGCTTATTGCCAAAGATTATTTAAAGCATTATAACAACAGATCGAAGCCTAACTTAATTACTACCGCATGCCCTGCTATTAATTATTTAATTCAAAAATACTACCCGGAGCTTGTTGAATGTTTAGTGCCGGTAGTATCTCCTATGGAAGCACATGGCAGGTACTTAAAAAAGATAAAAGGACATAAGGAAGTGGCTTTTATAGGCCCATGTCTTGCGAAAAAAGTGGAGATTTACGATGAAGGCAATTATGGTATTGATGCGGCATTAACCTTTGAAGAACTTATGGCATGGTGGGAAGAAGAGGGAATTGACCCCATTTTAGAGTCTGTAAATGAGGTGGAAAACGGTTTTTGCGATGATGCCAATTTTTACCCGATACCGGGAGGCAGTTATAAAACCATTGAACCTTTTATACCCGATAAATGGCGTGAATTTATCGAGGTCAGCGGCAAGGAAAATTGTATTATGATGCTTGATGAGATAAAAAAGGGTGAATTTCATAGAACTTGGATAGAAATGAATGCCTGTGAAGGAGGATGTATTAACGGACCTGCTGTTGGCAGCATAAACAGAGGCCCTTTTAAGCGTATTAAATGTGTGAAAATATTTGCACGAAATAACAGCTCATGCACAGAGCCGATGATGGTGGAACAAACAGATATTCAATTAGATTTTAAAAAGTCCTATAATCCAATGCCTTTGGAAATCAAAAAGCCCAGCGAAGAAGAAATAAAGTGCATATTAGAAACTACGGGGAAGTATAGGCCGGAACACGAATTAAATTGTGGTGTTTGCGGATATAATTCATGTCGGGAAAAGGCTGAAGCTGTATATAATGGTATGGCCGAAATTCATATGTGTATGCCTTACATGAGAAATCGAGCAGAATCCCTTTCGAATCTAATTATTGAATCAACACCGAATGCCATCATTGCAGTAAATATGGATATGAATGTTCAAGTATTCAACAATGGTGCTGAAAAAATGTTTAAAATCAGCAGTACTGACATTATCCATAAACCTTTAAGTTTGCTGTTTGATGATGATGATTTTAAATATGTAAGTAAAACAAAACAAAATATTATAAACAAAAAAGTGTATTTACCTATGTATGAGTTGATAACTCAACAAGATATATATTATGAAAAAGAACATTCATTGATAATTGGTATAATCACGGATATAACCGCTCAGCAACAAATCCAAGAAAGAAGCATAAAACTGCGCAAGGAAACTGTGGAAACCGCTCAGCAGGTCATAGAAAAGCAGATGAGGGTAGCTCAAGAAATTGCAAGTGTTTTAGGCGAAACTACGGCTGAAACAAAAGTTTTGTTGAATAAGATACAGCAGCTTTTAATTGATGAGATTCCGGGTGAATAGTGATGGAAGTGAGAACAGAATTATATTGGGAAAGTAATAATAAATATGGTGAAGAGCTTTGCGGCGATAAGGTAGAGGCAGTGCAAAGCGTTGAAGAAACCATTATGGTAATGGCCGATGGCTTAGGCAGCGGAGTCAAGGCAAATATCCTTGCGACGCTGACAAGTAAAATAGCCGTGACGATGTTAAGGCAAGGATCTAGTATCGAAGAAACGGTTAAGACTATAATGGCTACATTGCCTATCTGCAAGGTGCGAAAAATCGCCTATTCTACATTTACCATTATAAGAGTAGATTCATTTGGGAATTGCTATATTGCCGAATATGGCAATCCGCCGGTAGTCCTTTTAAGAGAAGGCAGTGTTATAAAACTTAACGGAACAGTAAGGAAGATAGAGGGAAAAGAAGTAAGGGAACATCGTTTGAAGGTTCAAAGAGATGATATTTTTATAGTTATGAGCGACGGGGTCGTACATGCGGGAATAGGTGGTATATTAAATCTCGGATGGCAATGGGAGAATATAGTTCAATATATCGAAAAAGTATCAAAAGTTGAACACACTTTAGGAGGCCTTGTTAAATTACTCTCTACAGCCACCATGAATTTTTACATGGACAAAGCCGGAGATGATGCAACAGTTGCAGCACTAAAAATCATTGCCCCACAATTTGTGACAGTATTTACCGGGCCGCCTCAAAAGCCTGAAGATGATGAAAAGGTAATAGCTCATTTAATGCGAAAGCCCGGGAAAAAGGTGGTATGTGGAGGAACTGCAGCTCAAATTGCAGCACGTGTTTTAGACAGAGAAATAGAAACATCAACTGAATTTATAGACCCTGAGGTACCTCCTATTGCACATATCAAAGGGATAGACCTTGTGACTGAAGGTGTTCTGACTTTGGCTCGTACAAGAGAGCTTATTATGAGGTATTTTGACCCTTGTGCCCAATATAAGGAACTTCGCCAACTGGAACAAAAAGATGGTGCTTCAAGGCTTGCGAGGATTCTCGTAGATGCCACGGATGTTATTTTTCTTTTAGGCAGGGCTTTAAATCCTGCCCATCAAAACCCTGATTTTCCTAAAAATCTTTCCATAAAGCTAAATGTAGTAAGAGAATTGGCAAAGATATTAGAAAAAATGGGCAAACACATAGAGATTATTTACTAAAAAACCCTGTTTTCTCAAATTGATGGTCAACATATAGCGTTTTTATTAAATCTAAAACAATATATTGACATTTCTGGGCTAAAATTCACTTTCTGCGGTAGAATCATAATTTACTAATTTAATTACTAACATACAATTTATGAATGATGCCTATGAACGGTTCTAATATTAAAATCCTATTTTCTTAAACTAATGGTCAACATACAGCGTGTCTTGTTGTAATCAAAACCAATATATTGACATTTCTAGTTCAAATGAACTTTTTACAATGGATTAGTTATCAATATATGATTTACTAATTCAATTATCCATATCCGGTAGGGGCGGTCATCGACCGCCCGCTTTTTATAATATATTACTTTGCGGACTAAAACTAATTTACATTCACATCGGTTTCTTATACTAGATTTATCACATGCTGCTTTTTTTCAGTATTTTGGTATGTTATAATAAAGGACGAAGCTGTGGATGGGAGGCATTAAATGAATCTAGAACAGGTAATGGAACAGTTAAAAACCCAAGAGCGTTTTGCCAAAAACATAACATGTTGGAAAGTTATTCCCGAAAAACACGGTGAATATGAAGATTTTCCCGAATATTTGAACCAGAAACTAGTTTCGGCTTTGAAAAAAAAGGGCATATACGGGCTTTATTCTCACCAGAGAAAAGCACTTGACGAAGTAACGGCAAAAAACAATATTACGGTAGTGACTCCTACAGCTTCGGGTAAGTCACTTTGCTATAATCTTCCGGTGCTCAATGATCTTCTTGCCGATAAAAATTCCCGGGCTATATATCTGTTTCCAACAAAAGCCCTATCTCAAGACCAAGTATCAGAACTTATGAATCTGGTCAATGTGATGGGTGAAAATATCAAGACATTTACCTATGATGGCGATACTCCCGTTAATGCCAGGGTAGCTATCAGGAAAGACGGCCATATAGTTGTTACAAATCCTGATATGCTTCATACAGGTATTTTGCCGCATCACACTAAGTGGATGAAACTTTTTTCCAATCTGAAATATGTAGTGATTGATGAGATACATATGTATAGAGGAATCTTTGGCAGCCATACCGCAAATGTCCTGCGAAGACTCAAGCGAATATGCAGGTTTTACGGTTCAGATCCTATTTTTATTTGCTGTTCGGCTACCATAGCAAACCCTAGGGAACTTGCAGAAAAAATAACCGAAAAATCCATGGTATTAATTGACCATAACGGCGCTCCATCTGGTGAAAAAAATATTATCTTTTATAACCCTCCTATAGTAAATCGACAGCTGGGCATAAGACGCAGCAGTTTACTTGAAGCCAAAACGCTTGCTTTAACTTTTTTAAAAAATAAGATTCAAACGATAATCTTTGCCCGCAGCCGCTTGGCGGTAGAGGTGCTGCTTACATACTTGCGTGATGAGATGAAAAGCATTCCCGGCGGAATGAACTTGGTAAAAGGATATCGCGGTGGCTATCTTCCAAAAGAACGTAGGGAGATTGAAAAAGGTCTTAGGGATGGGAAAATCTTTGGAGTGGTCAGCACAAATGCCTTAGAGCTGGGCGTAGATATAGGCAATTTGGATGCTAGCATTATAACCGGTTATCCAGGCTCAGTGGCAAGCACCTGGCAGCAGACCGGCCGTGCAGGTCGAAGAAATTCGCTGTCTGCTTCAATTCTCGTAGCTTCCAGCAGCCCATTGGACCAGTTTATAATCAATCATCCCGAGTATTTCTTTGAGGCTTCGCCGGAACATGGTTTGATTAACCCGAACAATCTTTATATTCTTGTAAGTCATATAAAATGTGCCGCATTTGAATTACCTTTTGCTGATGGTGAAACTTTCGGCAAGGAAAACATATATGAGATTTTGGATTTTTTAGAAGGAGAAAGAATTCTGCGTCATGTGGGAGGCCGCTGGCACTGGATGGCTGAATCGTTTCCTGCTGAAGAAGTAAGTCTTAGAAGTGCATCGGCGGAAAATTTCGTGATAATAGATATCACCAAAGATGCTAAAGTTATAGGGGAAGTAGATCAAAGTAGTGCCCCGATGATGATTCACGAAGAGGCAATATATATTCATGCGGGTCAGCAATATCAGGTGGAAAAGTTGGATTATGAAGAAAAAAAGGCCTATGTTCGAAAAGTTGATGTAGATTATTATACTGATGCAAATCTTGCTGTAGAAATTAAGGTTTTAGATGTTTTTAGAGAAAAGACCGTAGATAATGGCAAAAACTATGTAGGGGAAGTAATGGTTACTAGTTTGGCTACAATGTTTAAGAAGATAAAGTTTTTTACTCACGAAAACTTAGGTTTTGGTCATATACACCTGCCGCCTGAGGAGATGCATACGACTGCATATTGGCTTTCCATTCCCGAGAATATCAATGAGCTTTCTCAAGAGGAGATGGAATCAGGTCTTCTAGGATTATGCAATGTTATGGTGAATATTGCACCTCTATATTTAATGTGTGATCCCAAAGATATTCGAGGGGTTGTGCAAATCAGGTCGCCGTTTACACAAAAACCAACCATATATATTTACGATAATTTCCCCGGTGGTGTAGGTTTTTCCGAAAAACTCTATAATATGCAGGAGCAGCTGTTAAAAGCAGCTCGTCAGGTTATAATGGAATGTAACTGTGAGGATGGCTGTCCTTCATGTGTAGGACCATATGATGAAGTTGGCTTTGGCAGTAAAAAGTTTGCCTTAAAAATCATTAAAGGGGTGCTTTCCGATTGAATCTTTCGGAAAAGTTAAGGGCATATGTATCTAATAAACAGGCAAGTGACAAGAGAATCGATGTGCAAATCAAAACCAAGCCTTGCTCAGAGATAAGTGCATTACTTGGGGCAACAGCAGTAAGCACACCGCTTGGTGAGCACTTTGTAGTAGAAAAAAGTTATCCTGGTTCTCATGTGCACGGTGAAATTGAGCTTAATGCTATATTTGATATTTCCGGGGAAATAGTAAAACTCATTGCTAAAAATTGTGCCTATAAAGATTTTGATTTTTCTCGAGCGATTTTCATTGATACAGAAACCACCGGCCTTGCCGGCGGTACGGGAACCTTGGCTTTTTTGGCAGGAGTTGGTTTTTTTGAAGGCAGTAGTTTTAAAATTAAACAATATTTTATAAGCGATTATGACGAGGAGGCAGCAGCGCTATATAGTTTAAGTGATTTGTTGAAAAACTTTGACAGCCTTGTGAGCTTTAATGGCAAATCATATGATATACCCCTTTTATCGACACGATATATGCTGAACCGCATGGAAAACCCGGTAGAAAAGACATTTCATCTTGACCTTCTGGCTGCTGCACGAAGGCTTTACAGGGAGCGATTGGAGAGTGTAAGCCTTTCATCGCTGGAGAAAAATCTTCTGTCACTTAGGAGGGAAGGTGATATACCTGGTTATGAAATTCCTTCGGTTTATTTCAAATTTTTGAGAGATAGAAATCCTAATCCTTTAAAGCCCATATTTTATCATAACCGCATGGATATTCTGTCCATGGTTACACTGACGGTTAATATGGCCAAATCCTTCAAAACTCCTTTTGATTCAAAAACCTGTGTAAATCAAGATTATTACTGTTTAGGCAGAGTTTTTGAAGATATGGGCATGATTGAGCAGAGTATAAGATGTTATGAAATGGCCTTGGATGTGCCGGAAGTCCAAGAAAAATCATATAGGCAGCTCTCGCTGCTCTACAAGAGATTGAATTGTTGGGAGGACGCTGAAAATCTTTGGATTAAAATGGCTAAAGGTAATATCAATACCGTCTTTGCACTGGAAGAACTTGCCAAATATTATGAGCATAAACTTAAAGATTACGATAAAGCTGCTCTTGCAGCACAAAGGGCTTTAGAAATAATTTATAAGAAAAATACATTTATTGGATACACTTTAAAGGATGATATATGTCGGTTTAAGAAACGACTTGAGCGGATTGAATCCAAACAGGAAAAAAATAAATCATTATTTGAAAAAGTTAGCATTTTAAACAACAATTAGGAAAGTAAGAAGTCAAACTTTAATTTTATTTTATATACTGAAATGAATATTTATAAGGAGGTACTATTCTCATGAAAAATGCATTGAAAATGGCGGCTGAGCTCATGGCTTTATCTGCCAGAACCGCTCCTAAGACTGCAGGTAAGGACTATATCGAGGTAAAGGTTATAGACGATGAGGCTGAGCTTGTAAGGTTGGGAGAAGAGATGGCTGCATATGGCGAAAAACACGGTAAGCGAAATTACGACCGGGATGGACGTGGAATTGCAAGTTGCGGGGCTGTGCTGTTAGTTGCTGTAAAAGATGGGGCAACTGCCGGACTTAATTGCGGAGCATGCGGATATGACGATTGCACAAAACTTCCTAAACCCCACGATGGTGCTGAATTTGCAGGCCCGTTTTGTCCATGGAGATTTGTTGACTTGGGTATTGCGGTAGGCTCTGCCGTAAAGACCGCAAGCATGCTGAATGTAGATAACCGAATTATGTACCGCATCGGGGTTGTAGCTCGAAAGATGCAGCTTATAGAGGGTGATGTGGTGCTTGGAATTCCTCTGTCGGCTACGGGTAAAAACATATTTTTTGACAGATAGGATTTATGCCTTAAAAAATTCGAACTCAAAAATTTAATAAACATTATTAAAAAGCGACGGTGTACACCGTCGCTTTTTATATTTATAAATTCTTGATACTGATTTTCAATGAGGTGATTTCTGTTCTTAAAAGTTTTAAAGCTTGATAAGTTAAATTATTCAGCTTTACATATTCATAATAATATTTAACAATTCCTTAACATTGATATAAACTTCTCTTTTTATAATTATAGATGAGATAAATAATTTTTTAGAATTAAAGGAGGAGAAAACATGTTAAGACATTATGTAAAATCTACTTTTACTTTGTTAATGTTATTAGCCTTATTAGTCTCGGCTGTTGGATGCGGCAGCAGCACAGATTCCCAACCTCAAGAACAGTATGATAATAATAACAATGCTGAACTTAGCGGTTCCATCCAAATAGCAGGTTCAACATCAGTTCAGCCGCTGTCGGAAGAGTTGGCTATGGAATTTATGAGTAAATATCCAAAAGTTAAGATTAATGTTGCAGGAGGCGGTTCCGGAGCCGGTATTAAAGCAGCTCAGGAAGGAACTGCGGATATTGGTGCATCTTCCCGTGAATTAAAACCTGAAGAAAAAAATGTAAAAGAATTTGTTATTGCAAAAGATGGTATTGCTATAATAGTAAATCCGGAAAATCCAGTCAGCAACCTGACCATTGAGCAAATAAGGAGCATTTTTTCAGGTGAGGTGACAAATTGGAAGGATGTAGGCGGCAGTGATGCTTCAATAACTGTAGTCATACGTGAAGATGGTTCCGGAACAAGAGGTGCCTTTGAAGAAATAGTATTGGGTAAAGATGTAAAATTTACCGAGAAAGCCATTGTTCAGAATTCCACTGGTGCATTGAGAACAACGGTATCAACAACGCCTGATGCTATTGGATTTATATCGCTTGGCTCCTTAAATGATGAAGTAAAAGCACTACAAGTAGACGGTGTTAACATTTCAAAAGAAAATATTCTAAATAATTCTTATAAGCTGGCGAGGCCGTTTATCTATATGACCAAAGAAGAGACAACAGGTTTGGTTAAAAGCTTTATTGATTTTGTTTTAAGCAGTGAAGGTCAAAAAATTGTTGAAAAAGACTTTATACCTGTAAATTAAGACATAACCTGAGTATACGCACAGACAGAGAGATTATATATGCAAAGACAGCAACAGGTCTTCTTAAAAAAGACCTGTTGCCCATAAGCACGGTATTGTTCTGTGCTACTGTCCCATTTTAACAGAATAGGAGAAGCTTGGTATGCAAAAAATACTTTTTTTGTGTGCTGCTTTATCTATAGCGGCAGTCATTATGATATGCTTATTCGTTTTTATTGAAGGTTATCCGATAATACAAAAAATTGGATTTTTTAACTTTGTTTTTGGTCAAAAGTGGAGTCCTTCAGAAGGCTTATACGGGATATTGCCGATGATTATAGGCACTTTTACTACTACATTGGGTGCAATAGTTCTCGGTGTGCCTCTTAGTATTTTTACGGCAATATTTTTAGTAGAGTATGCACCAAAAAAAGTTAAAAAACTGATTAATCCTGCGATTGAGCTCTTGGCCGGAATTCCCTCCGTTATATACGGTCTTTTTGGCATGACTATGGTTGTTCCTATAATACGAGAATTTCAAAAAGCATGTTTTGGAATAAAACAATCACAGATTCAGTCGGGCTATAGCATACTGGCAGCTTCCATTATTTTATCCATAATGATTTCGCCTACTATTATAAACATTACTAGTGATGCTTTGAAATCCGTCAAACATGATTTGAAGGAGGGCTCACTGGCTTTAGGGGCAACTGATTGGCAGACTACTTGGCACATTATACTTCCGACGGCAAAATCAGGCATTATAGCCGGTGTAGTTTTAGGCATGGGAAGGGCTATCGGTGAAACTATGGCAGTGATAATGGTGGCAGGCAATACGGTAGGATTTCCTAAGTCAATATTTTCTCCCGTCCGAAGTTTGACCGGCAATATAGCTATTGAAATGGCTTATGCTGCTGCAGGCGATCACATGCAGGCATTGTTTGGAACGGGAATAGTGTTATTTATACTAATAATGGTCATAAACATATTGGCACTTAGAATATATGAAAAAGGAGTAAATGTCAAATGAAGCCCAAAACTACTGAAAAAGTTATAAAAGTCGTATTATGGCTAAGCGGTCTTTTGACATTTTCAATCCTTGCGACAATCCTTATTTACATTATTTCTCGCGGACTTAACAAAATCAACATAGAATTTTTAACACAGCTTCCACGTCGGATGGGTATGGAGGGAGGTATTTATCCTGCTATAGTCGGAACATTTTATTTTACTGCGGTTACGATTTTCATTGCTGCACCTATGGGTATTGCTACTGCCGTATACTTAACTGAATATTCAAGACAAACTATCTGGGTAAAAGCCATACGTTTCGGTAATGATATGCTGTCGGCCGTTCCGTCTATAGTATTTGGCCTTTTTGGATTTGCATTATTTGTAGTGAAATTGAAGCCTATAACAGGCGGATGGTCAATTCTTTCCGGTGCGCTGACCGGCGTATTTATGATATTACCAATCTTAATAAGAGCAAGCGAGGAAGCTATAAAAGCCGTTCCTCAAGAATATAAGGAGGGAAGCCTTGCTTTAGGAGCAAGTAAAGAGCAGACTGTGGCTCATATAATTATCCCTGCAGCTATGCCCGGGATAATTACAGGTATTATTTTGGGGATAGGTCGAATAATAGGCGAAACAGCTGCCTTTCTTCTAACTCTCGGAGGGTCGGTACTGGTTCCACATTCAATTTTTGATCCTGCTCGAACATTAGCTATGCATATATATCTTACTGCAATGGAGGTTGGAGCATTGGATGCGGCTTTTGGAACGGCAGCAGTGCTGATAATTACTATATTAATATTAAATATGATTACTCATATAGTTTTAAGCAGATATTCAAGGCTTTCATAGAGATTATATAAAAGGATATTTTCAATTTCCACGAAATATGCTTATAATTGTAGTATGAATCATAATTGAGTATATATTTTGGAGGTATTCCATGGAAATTACCGAAAAGGCAATCTTAGTTGTTGATGACGAGAAAAATATCCGAGAATTAGTTAGGTTTAATCTTGAAAGCCGGGGCTATAAGGTAAAAGAAGCTATGGACGGCAAGGAAGCTTTAAACATTGCAAGGACTGATGAACCGCTCTTGATTATTCTTGATCTTATGTTGCCTAAAATTGACGGATTGGAAGTGTGCCGTATTCTAAAGGGTGACTCATCTACCAAAAAAATCCCGATAATAATGCTTACGGCTCTGGGTGACGAAATTGACAAAATCGTTGGCCTGGAATTGGGAGCTGATGATTATATTACAAAACCGTTTAGCCCACGAGAGTTGGTAGCAAGAGTGCGAGCAGTCATTCGACGCGTAGAAGACAGGAGAAAGCCTGAAGAGCCTGAACATTCAGTGAACGAGTTTAATGATCTTGTTATTGATGAACAAAAACATGAAGTTTTGCTTAGCGGTTCAAGATTAGACCTTACATTAAAAGAATATGAGCTGCTTAAAGTTTTTGCTGCCAATCCTTTTAATGTATTTAGCCGTGAGCATCTGCTTGAGAAGGTATGGGGCTACGATTTTATGGGCGATACGCGTACTGTTGATGTTCATGTATGCAATTTGCGCAGAAAGTTAGAAGAAGCCGATGATAAAACAGGATATTACATTGAAACAGTTCGTGGTGTAGGTTATCGCTTCGGGTATAGGGAGTGAGTTTGTTGAGGCGAAATATTTTTATAACATATATGATCATCGTATTTATAAGTCTTTCTATGACCGGAGTTTTTACCGTAAGAGCAGTTGAACAATTTTTTACAAAGACTACTGAAGACATGCTTCTAACACATGCAAAAGTTCTGCGGACATTCTTAGCTTCCGAACTAGAACAGCAAGAAAGCCTTGATGAAACAGTGAGGGCATTGAGCAAAGATATTAATGCCCGAATAACTATTGTAGATTTAAAGGGCGACGTGATGGCCGACACCGAAAAAAATCCAGAGGAACTGGAGAATCACAAAAATAGGCAAGAGATAAGGCAAGCATATATGGGCAAAATTGGAAAAAGTATACGTTATAGCAGTTCAGTAAAAACTATGATGATGTATGTCGCATTGCCTGTTCTGAAAAACGACGCAATTATTGCTGCCCTGCGTTTGTCTTTACCGCTTTCAAAAATTAATTATCTTTCAAAATCCATATGGGGAATTATTTTTTCTTCAACTATTGCAGGACTGATTATTGCTTTTTTTATGAGTACAGTCTTTTCAAAAAGAGTTACAAAACCTATGGAAGAAGTAACTCAAGCTGCTAAAGAGATGGCTCAGGGGAATTATGGCATGAAAATACCTGTCAGAGCTTCCGGAGAAATAAAAATACTTGCCGAGTCTTTTAATCGCATGTCAGATAATTTACAAAAAACAATTAATGACTTAAAAGACGGAAGAGATAAGACTGAGGCAGTCTTAAGCAGCATGGCTGAAGGCCTAATTGCGGTGGACCATAACTGCCATATAGTTATGATGAATTCGGCGGCTGAAAAGCTTTTTAAAATAAAAAAAGACGAATTTTTGGGCAGACATCTCTTAGAAATGCTGAGAAATAAAGAGCTGTATGATTTGGTTAATACTGTTTTAACAACTTCTAAAAATCTAAGTCAGGAACTTAAAATTATTACATCAACAGAGAAAATATTTTATATAAATATCTCGCCGATAAATAAGATAGAAAACTCTGGAGCAGTGATAATACTAAGGGATATTACAGATTTAAGGAAATTAGAAAAAGTTAGGACAGAGTTTGTTGCAAATATATCCCATGAATTAAAAACACCGCTGACGTCTATTGCAGGTTTTGTTGAGACACTGCTGGATGGTGCGTATAAAAGCCAGGATCACTGTAAATATTTTTTAGGCATTATAAAACAAGAGACTGATCGAATGACGCGGTTGATTAATGAACTGCTTTACTTTTCTCATATAGAAAAAAATGGCACTGAGATTATTAAAAAACCGGTTGATATAATCGAAGTTATAATGAAAACACTAAGTATTTTGCAAACGGCAATAAATGAGAAAAAACACAAAGTAAATCTAAAATTACCTGAGAATATCGCACATATCTTGAGTAATGAGGACAGCCTTCTTCAAATTATGATAAATCTTTTGGATAATGCAATAAAGTATACACCTGAGGGTGGCACAATTAGCATCATGGTTGAGGAAACTTTAGAAAATGTATTGATTACTGTTGCTGATAATGGCATCGGTATTGCTGAGGACGAGCTTGATCGGATATTCGAGCGTTTTTATAGGGTAGATCGGGCAAGGTCAGGTGAAATAGGTGGTACGGGGTTGGGGCTTGCTATGGTAAAACATCTGGTTAAAGGCTTGGAAGGTTGGATTAAAGTGGAAAGTGAGCTTGAGAAGGGAACTTCGTTTACCGTTTATATACCAAAGATTTAGTATGTATATTATTATTTAGCCGGGAGGATACCAATGGTAAATAAGTTTAAGGCAGAAAATCTCAATTTTTACTATGGAGAAAATCATGTACTTAAAAATATTAATATGACTATACAAAGCAGTCGGGTGACTTCACTGATAGGTCCTTCGGGTTGCGGTAAAACTACTTTTTTAAAGAATCTAAATCGCATGAACGATCTTATAGAGGAAGCTCGAGCTGAAGGCAGAATCTTTCTTGACAATGAGAATATTCTGTTGCCGACTACCGATGTTGTGGAATTGCGAAAAAGGGTAGGAATGGTATTTCAAAAACCAAATCCTTTTCCCATGAGCATATATGACAATATAGCTTATGGGCCCAGAATTCACGGTATACGAAATAAAACAGAAATTGACAATATTGTAGAGCGAAGCTTAAAAGAGGTGGGCCTGTGGAATGAAGTAAAGGATAGGCTGAAAGACTTAGCGTTAGGTCTATCCGGCGGTCAGCAGCAAAGGTTGTGTATAGCTCGAGTCCTTGCCGTTGAGCCTGAAGTACTGTTGATGGATGAACCCTGCTCAGCCTTAGATCCAATTTCTACAATGAAGGTTGAAGAACTTATTTTAGATTTAAAGCAGCAGTATACTATAGTTGTAGTTACTCATAATATGCAGCAGGCCGCAAGAATTTCCGACTACACCGCTTTCTTTTTGAGCGGTGAACTGATAGAACTTGGGCCTACCGTGGAAATGTTTCATACGCCTAAGGACAAACGCACTGAAGATTATATTACCGGAAGATTTGGCTAGAACTCAAAATAATAACTTGAGCGGAGGTATAAAAAATGTCAGCTCCCAGGCAGTGGTTTGACAAAGATTTAGATGAGCTTAATCAAGAGATATTGAAAATGGGAGGAATCATTGAGCAACAAATATATGATGCAGTCGAGTCTTTAATAAGCAAGGATTTAGGCTTGGCTGAAACCGTTATTAATCGAGATGACCAGGTGGACGAACTTCAACAAATAATAGAAGATAAGTGTATCAAACTTGTGATTCGACAGCAACCAATGGCTAAGGATATGCGTGCCGTTTTTGCCGGAATAAAATTGGTTACGGATTTGGAACGAATTTCGGATACGGCCGTAAACATTTCCAGAATTGCAAAACGAATTATTGATGAGCAATATATAAAGCCGCTCATTGATATCCCGCGCATGGCAAAGGTTGCACAAAACATAGTAAGAGTAGCCTTGGATTCATTTGTAAGAAGAGATATAAACATGGCGGAAAGTTTATTTGATATGGAAGAGGAGATTGACCATCTCTATGCTCAGATTTTTAGGGAACTGCTTGTTATTATGATGGAAAATCCTAAGACTATATCTCAAGCCACGCAACTTTTAATGGTAGCAAGGCATTTAGAAAGAATAGGAGATCATAGCACCAATATCGGTGAAATGGTGGTTTACTTGGAAACCGGGAGAAGAATAAAATTAAATGATTAGGAATAATGGTATTTTGCTGGAATATTTTTAGAAAATAGTATAAAATAGTATAAACACTATAAGTAGTATAAAGATAATGGGGGTTAAATTTAATGAAATTTTTTCTTGATACCGCTAATGTTGATGAGATTCGTGAAGCAGCTGCTACGGGGATTATTTGTGGCATTACCACAAACCCGACTTTGATAGCCAAAGAAGGCAGGGATTTTAAAGAAACTATTATAGAAATCACTTCAATAGTTGACGGTCCTATCAGTGCTGAAGTAGTAAGCCTTGAAGCAGAGGGTATGGTCAAGGAAGCCGAGGAGATAGCTGCTTGGCATCCTAATATTGTTATAAAAATACCCATGATATGGGAGGGGCTCAAAGCAGTAAACATACTTAGCAAAAAAAACATCAAGACAAATGTAACACTGGTGTTTAATCCAAACCAGGCACTGGCAGCGGCACGAGCCGGAGCTACATATGTAAGTCCTTTTGTAGGAAGATTTACTGATATCACTCAAGACGGAATTGCTTTGGTTTCAGACATTGCCGAGATATTCAGCTTGCACGATATTTCAACACAAATTATTGCGGCCAGTATCAGGACACCTATGGATGTATTTGAGTCAGCCAGAGCCGGTGCAGATATTGCAACTGTTCCGTATAAAGTGCTTATGCAGATGATAAAACATCCGCTGACAGATATCGGTATTGAGAGATTTCTGGCTGATTGGGAAAGTGTTCCAAAGAA
>JALHJR010000039.1:0-17348 GCA_022840405.1 Tepidanaerobacter acetatoxydans | reverse complement strand
TTATAACAAGAAGTCTTAGAACCTTAGAACTTAGGATGCGCCAGCACAGTCAAAATGCCATGAAGCTTGCGGAATACCTGGAAAATCACAAAAAGGTCAGAAAAGTATATTATCCGGGACTTGCATCATCACCTTCAAAAAATATAGCAGAGGAAATATTTTATAACGGGCTTTTTGGTGGTATGATGAGCGTGGGTTTGACAGGCAAAGAAGAAGAGGCATGCAAATTCATAGACAGCCTTGAGAAAGTCAAACTAGTTCCCAGCCTTGCAGGTGTAACAACTACAATGTCCTACCCTGCCAAAACATCCCACCGGTCTATGAGCCGAAAAGAACGGCAAGATGCAGGAATATCCGATAGCCTGCTTAGAATTTCTGTGGGCCTTGAAGAAATAGAAGATATAATTGAAGAATTTAATAAGGCATTTGAAAAGATATGATATAATCTTGATATTAAATAAGCAGAGGAGTGGCGCACGATGAAGGAAAAATTCGAATCACTGGTAAAACAATATAAAGATGAAATTATAAAAACCGCTTCTGAGATGATTCAAATTAATTCCCAATCAACTCAGGAAGGCGAGTTTGCTCAATATGTAGCGGAAAAAATGAAAGAGTTGGGCTACGATGAGGTAGTGGTGGATACTTACGGAAATGTCTTTGGGACAGTGAAAGGCACCGGCGGTGGAAGCTCTGTTATGCTCAACTGCCACTTAGATGTAGTAGATGAAGGAGATGTATCAAAATGGAAATATCCTCCCTACAGCGGCACAATTGTCGAAGGCAGGATATGGGGGCGAGGGGCATCTGATACCAAGGGAACCTTTGCCATTCAGATTTATACTCCGATTATGCTTAAGCGGGCAGGGCTGTTGCCCAAGGGCGATATAGTTGTTGCAGGTGTTGTCTGTGAGGAGATTGCAGGTTTTGGGGCCATGATGCAGGCTAAGGATAACTTCAAGCTTACAGACTATGCTATCGTAGGTGAAGCCACAGAAAATGAACTTGCGATAGGATGCCGCGGCAGATTCTGCGCTGTCGTTACCATAACAGGCAAGTCATGTCATGCTTCTATCCCTCATATGGGCAAAAACCCCTTTGATTTTCTCGGCAAATTCCTTATGGAATTAAAAACCGTAGAAATGGGTAAAGATGAATTATTCGGTTCTTCTACAATGTCGGTTACTAATATCGAATCCTCGGAAAAGGGAACCAATATCATACCGAATGAAGTAAAAGTATACATAGATTACCGCCAATCTAGCAGCGATACTGAGGAAATTGCCCTGGCTAAAATCCAGAAGGTTATCGACAGGTGCAAGATAGAAGGTATCACGGTTGACCTTAAGCCACTGTATTTTCCACTGACCACCTATACGGGATTTAAGGGCGAAGGCTATCAAGGAGAACCTCCCTTTAGCGTAAATGCGGACGAACCATATGTTCAGTTGTGCAAGAAAACATTAGAAGATATCATGGGTCGTACGATACAGACAAAAACTTGGGGATTTGCCACTGACACCGGCCATTATGCGGCTAAAGGCGTAAAATGTATCGGCTATTCTCCGGCGGAAATAAGGCTTTGCCATACAACAGAAGATAGTATAGATATCAATATGATGGCAGAAGGCACCATGGGTTATCTGGCTTTGGCCTATACATTAGCCAATGAAGAAAAACAAATAGAGGGGATGAAAAAATGAAAAAAGAGCAAAAACCTACTGCGATTAATCCCTTTGTGCTTATTTTTTCTGTAATATTTGTTTGCGGTTTGCTTACATTTATAATTACTCCTGGAACTTTAGTGGATGGGGTCTATACCCCGCTTCCTAAAAATCAGTTGAATTTCAATAACTTATTTAACATTTTCAGAGCAGTTCCTTATGGCATAAAGGACTCAGCTAATATAGTCATACTTATTTTGACAGTGGGAGGCGCTCTTGAAGTCTACAAGAAAACCGGCGCTATTGATGCAGGAATCTTGACGGTGGTGCAAAAATTCGGGAAATCTTCTCAAACTATGCTTTTGGTAGCACTGATAGTGCTTTTTTCCGCCATTGGCGGTTTCTTGGGCTGGATTGAAACCCTTATACCTTTTGTTCCCCTTGTAGTTGCAACAGTGCTTGCGCTGGGCTATGATGCTATGACTGCTGTTGCAGTCTGCATTATAGGTGCCATGGGCGGCTTTATTGCAGGGCCTACAAATCTTTACACTGTAGGTGTGGCAAACGGGATACTTCAGAAAATGGGTGTTCTGCCTGAGAGCGGAGATTTGTTTGTGGGTCTGGGCCTGAGGGTAATATTGTGGATTATTATAACTGCTGTCAGCACAATATATATCCTTGTTTATGCAAATAAAGTGTTAAAAGATCCCTCGAAAAGTCTGGTAGCAGACATTGATGTTTCAGATATCCGTCTTGATACAACCAAAGCTGATGAAGCAAAACTTACTGCGCCGCAAGTTATGGTTTTGCTTACTATAGTAGGTGCTGTAGTGCTTACGGTAATCGGCATGAAATATGGCATTAATGGTGTAAAATGGGCAATTGATGATGTGTCTGCTGTATTTTTACTTTCAGGTATTCTTTCAGGCATTATCGGAAAAATGAGTGCAGGAGATATTGCCGATTGCCTGATTGCGGGCGCTAAGGGTTCAATTGGAGGCGCCATGGTAGTTGGCGTTGCTCGGGGAGTTTACTGGGTGCTAAATGCCGGAAACGTAAATGCTACAATTATTTATAGTGCTATAAAACTGTTAGAAGGGACTTCGCCGCTAATAGCAGCTATTGGCATTGTCGTAATTGTAACCTTTATAAATGGCCTTATCCCATCAGGAAGCGGCAAGGGCGCACTGCTTACCCCGATACTTGTGCCTATAGGCCTAAGTCTTGGCTTGACACACCAGACAACGGTTCTGGCTTATCAGTTCGGAGACGGAATCACAAATATGTTCTGGTTTAGCTATGGAACCTTGCTAATCTTTCTAAACTACGGCAAAGTTCCGCTTAATAAATGGTATAAATTCTTCCTGCCGCTTATGGCCATTTTCTTTATTATCGCATTTATTTTCATAATAATTGCACTCAAAATTGGTTATTAGAAGCACTTGATACCTAAGATATTAAGTTAAAAAACTATTTTTTACCATAAAACAAACTTGACTTTGTGCATAAAAAGTATGCCTTTCTGTTGACGTTATTTTGGTTAATACCAAGATGCGCTATAGAATTGGCATATTTTTTTACAGCTATATTTAATCATTTTAAGAAATATCGCTGCAATTAATAACTGAGAATATCAATCAAAATTTGCCAAAATATTGACATTCATCGGTATAAACGGGTATGATAGTAAAAGAAGCAGTAAAATAATTTAATATTTTGGAGGTCTTTTCATGCGTAAAAAATTTGTAATATTAACGGCTGTTTCAGTTGCGGCTGTAATGTTAATCTCAACTATTGCGTTAGGTGCCACAGGAGCTAAAGATATTAAAGCATATTACAGAGATATTAAAATTAAGGTAAATGGCAAAATAATCGATGCAGGCCAGACAGAGCCTTTCATTTATAATAATTCTACATATGTGCCCATAAGGCTTATAAGTGAAGCTCTTGATAAGGTAGTGGAGTGGGATAATAATCAAAGTATAGTGATAATAAACGACAAATCCACATCACAAATATCGCAGGAACTTGCTGCCAAGAATGCAGAGATTCAAAGTTTAACATATCAGAATTCGCTGCTGCAAAGCAAGATTATTGAGTTAAATAAAACAATCGATGAACTAAAAACAGCAAAAGAAGATGAAGAGGAAAACCCCGATGATTATTTAGAGGATTATCTTTATGATGAGTATTCGGAGTGGAACGATATTGAGTTTGACTATACAGTAAAGGAATCCAAAGGTGATTTAACTCTTACCATAGAGTTTGACCGAAGCGACTATAAGTCAGAATGGAATAAGCTAACTGAGAGAAAAATTGAAAACTGGTTAAATGATATTTTCGATTATGTTACAGATGAATTTCCAAAAGCTGATTTTGAAGGCACAATCAAGGATACAGATAAAAAGGAAACACTAGTGTCGTTTGAAAAATCCGGCAGCAAGTTGAAAGTAAAGTTTTATGATGATGTTTCTTATGATGATTTGGAAGAGGACTTAAATGATTTATATGGTTCAGGCTTAACTTCATACCATAAAAACTTTGGAAGCTTAAAAGCCAATATTGAAGTGGAAGATTATGACGATGATGAGCTTTACATTACTGTTATTGTAAACACCTCAAGGTATCCCGATGAATGGGACGATGTCAAAGATACGGCAGCAGCCGATGACTGGCTCTATGATATAATGGAATATGCTTATGACGAGTATGAAGGTTATCTCATAACAGGGCATGTAGAAAACAGCAGCGGTAAAACCCAAGCCACATTTGAATGCAGTTCCTCCGGCCGCATGAAGATAAATTGGAAATAATAGTAAAAGTAGCTGATTCTTTTAGAATCAGCTACTTTTTAATTGGTAGTCAACATTGTTACCGAGTAAAGGATTTTATCACTGGTTTGCAGAACTCTTAATTAATTACATATACACTAAGATGGAGGGATTTGTTTTATGGATAGGCTTGAAAAGATAATACAGACCATAGACTTTATCTTAAAACGTGTCCATGAGGGAATAGTCATAGCAGATAGAAACGGTAAAGTGATTTATGTAAATGAGGCAAATGAAAGGATAACAGGTCTTAATAATAAAAAGATATTAGGGAAGAAAGTTATTGATGTAGTCCCCACATCATCGTTAATCGATGTGCTCAAATCCGGCAAGGAAAGGCTTGGCGTAAAGACAAAGGTAAATAACAAGTATGTTTATTCAAATATAGTTCCCATATATGAAAACGGAATATTAATCGGAAGTATCTCCATTTTTTTAGACTTAACCGAAATACAAGATTTAAATCAAAAATTAAAAGATGCCCAGCAGCAAATCAATATTCTTTCAAAGCAGCTATCGGGTTTTATCGGTGACAAAGATTTTATTGTAGGCAGGAATCCTAAAATGCAAAAGGTTTTACATATATCCCAAAAAGCTGCCGGAGTTATTTCCAATGTTTTGATTAACGGTGAAAGCGGAACAGGAAAAGAGGTCGTAGCAAGGTATATCCATAAAATCGGTCCAAGGAAAGACAAACCCTTTGTAGATGTCAACTGTGGTGCAATTCCTGAAACTCTTTTAGAAAGTGAACTTTTTGGATATGAATCGGGAGCCTTTACGGGAGCTGACCCGAAAGGCAAGATGGGGCTTATGGAAAAAGCCAATGGTGGAACTATTTTTCTAGATGAAATCGGTGATATGCCATTTCCACTTCAAGTTAAATTGCTGAGAGTTTTGCAGGATAGTGAAATCCGCCGATTGGGCGGCGGCCGTAAAATAAAGCTGGATATTAGAGTTATATCGGCTACAAACAAATCCTTGGAAGCCATGGTAGAAAAAGGGACTTTTAGAGAGGACTTATACTACAGGTTAAATGTAATACGAATTGAGCTTCCTCCTCTAAGAGAACGAAGTGAGGATATTCCCATATATGTGAAATTTCTTATGGAGAAAATCGGACAGCGCTTAGATAAAAAGATTCACGAAATATCGCCTGCGGCTTTACGCTGCTTGATAAATTATCATTTTCCCGGCAATATAAGAGAACTGGAAAACATATTAGAAAAGAGCTTTGTCATGGATGAGGATGGGATTATTGATGTAGATGACCTGCCGGAGTTTCTGAGTTTAATATCGAGGAATGATGATTTTAATTGGGATTTTGAAGGAAATTGGCCCACATTAAAGGAGATAGAGCGAGCAATAATAGAAAGAGCACTTACAGCCTTTCCTAACAAGACAAAGGCTGCAAAAGCATTAGGAATATCAAGGGCAACATTGTATAGAAAAATGGAAGAAATGGGATTAAATCAGGATATTGTATAATATTGAGACATTTATATTCCAATAATATGTTTGTAATAGTCAAATTTTTAAAAAATGTCTAAAGACGATACGCTCTGCTTTTAAAATTGTATCATAATAAGACATATTAAAATGATAGTGCCAGTAAGAAAGGGGCCTGCCCTGCTGGCATGAAACTTGCAACACTTTACATTATAAAAATATATATTAAAAGGAGAGGAGATTAAGATGTATAAAAGAATAGCGGAACCATTTAAAATAAAGATGGTAGAGCCTTTAAAGATGATAAGCCGGGAGGAAAGGGTAAAGGCGTTGGAAGGAGCCGGGTATAATCCGTTTTTACTAAACTCCGATGATGTTTATATTGACCTTCTTACCGACAGCGGAACCGGTGCTATGAGTGACAACCAGTGGTCGGGCTTGATGCTGGGAGATGAATCTTATGCGGGAAGCAAGAACTTTAGAAATTTAGAAAAGACCGTGAAGGATTTGTTTGGGTATAAATATGTTTTACCGGTACATCAGGGCAGGGGAGCAGAAAAAGCACTTTTTCCAAGCCTTATAAAGAAAAAAGGGCAATATGTATTGGGTAATATGCACTTTGATACAACAAAGGCACATATAGAACTGAACGGTGCAAGAGCCGTAGATTTAGTCACGGAAAAGGCGTTCGATACAGCAATACCCTATGAGTGGAAAGGGAATTTTGACCTTGAGAAACTGGAAGGGTTTATAAAAGAGCATGGAGCAGAAAATGTTGCATTCATCCTAATTACTGTTACTTGCAACAGCTCAGGGGGCCAGCCGGTATCCATGGCCAACATAAAGGCAGTAAGTGAGATTGCAAGAAAATATAATATCAGACTATTCTTTGATGCTGCAAGGTTTGCGGAAAATGCTTACTTTATAAAGAAGCGTGAAAAGGGATATGAAGATAAGAGCATAGCAGAAATAGTCCGCGAGATGTTCTCCTATGGAGAAGGCTTTACTATGAGTGCTAAGAAGGATGCTATAGTAAATATCGGAGGCTTGATAGGGATTAAAGGAGATGAAGAACTGTTTAATGAAACTGCCGGCAGGGTTGTACCTTATGAAGGTTTCATAACATATGGCGGTCTTACCGGCAGAGATATAGAGTGCCTTGCTCGAGGTCTTGTGGAAGGTATAGATGAAGACTATCTTAATTATAGAATATCTCAAGTTGAATATTTGGGGCATCGTCTGACAGAAGGAGGAATTCCCATACAAACTCCTACAGGAGGTCATGCTGTTTTCGTAGATGCGAAAAAAATGCTTCCACATATTCCCTACTACCAATTCCCGGCACAGGTACTGGCTAACGCACTTTATATAGAATCTGGGGTCCGAGCAGTAGAAGTAGGCTCCTTCCTGCTTGGAAGAGATCCAGAAACAGGCGAGCAGCTTGAATCGCCATTGGAACTGTTAAGGCTTACAATTCCGCGAAGAGTTTATACGAATGACCATATGGATGTTGTTGCCGATGCACTGATTTCGATTAAAGATAAAGCTAAAGACCTAAAGGGTCTGGAGTTTACTTATGAGCCAAAAGTCTTAAGACACTTTACTGCAAGGTTAAAGCCTATCGAATAAGAACATATGCTATAATAGTCTTTAAATAACTAATAGGCCACCGCAGGTAAGTTACCTGTGGCGGCCTAAGTTGAATAATATAAAATAAAAGGGAAGGGGAGGAAATTATGGAAAACAAGGAAACGGTAAAAACCGAACGCGGTCAATGGGCATCAAGCATCGGTTTTGTTATGGCAGCAGCCGGAGCGGCAGTCGGGTTGGGGAATGTTTGGAAGTTTCCTTATCTTACCGCCAAGTTTGGAGGAGGCACATTTCTTTTTGCATACATCTTAATGCTGCTGTTTTTGGGAATACCTGTTTTAATAACCGAAATGGTCCTCGGCCGGCGCGGAAAACTAGACCCTGTAGGCACTTATTCAAAACTTTCAGGCGGGAGTAGTTTGTGGAAATTTGCAGGATATGTGGCAATAGCGGTAAACTTTATCGTGTTATCCTTTTATGGAGTAGTCGGCGGCTGGATTACAAACTATATGTTTCAGTATATCACAGGTGGAATAAAAGGTGATATTGTCGGATATTTTGGAAGTTTCGTTTCTAGTCCGTATGCACCGCTCATGTGGTATGCCATATTCATGGGGCTTGCAATTTATATAGTAGCCAGAGGAGTTTCCGACGGTATAGAAAAAGCTAGTAATATATTAATGCCCATACTATTTGTATTATTTATCGTTCTTTCTATAAGGGCGGTTACTCTACCCGGCGCATTTAAGGGTTTAAAATATTATTTATTGCCCGACTTTAGCGAACTTTCAGGAACTACGTTTCTGATGGCTATGGGCCAAGTGTTTTTCAGCTTGAATATCGGAGCAGGCTGCACTATGACCTATGCAAGCTATCTTTCGGAAAATGAAAATATACCAAAATTAGCTAACATAGTGCCGGTAATGGACTTCTTAACAGCGTTTCTTGCCGGAATGATAGTAATACCTTCAGTTTTTGCTTTTAATTTAGACCCTGCGGCAGGACCGCCTTTGCTATTTATAACGATGCCCTTTGTTTTCGAAAAGATGCCACTTGGGACAATATTCGGACTGCTATTTTTTGTCTTAATGTTATTTGCGGCCTTAACTTCAGCAATTTCAATGCTGGAAGTCAATACTGCACTCTTGGTAGATAATTATAAAATAAATAGGAAAAGAGCTGCTTTAATAGCGGGAACACTAATATTCATGCTTGGGATACCTTCCTCCTTATCACAAGGAATCCTGGCAAACTTTAAAATATTTGGCCTTGACTTTTTAAGTGCGATGGATTTTCTGGCATCATACATTTTAATGCCTTTCGGAGCTTTTATGATGACATTATTTGTTGTTAGAGTTTTGGGGCTTGATGAGGCTATAAAAGAAGCTACAAATGACGGTAAGGTACCCTTTGGATTGGAAAAAATATGGAGTTTCTTAGTAAAATACATTGTTCCGGTCATAATATTTTTAGTATTTTTAAGTTCCGTAGGTATTATTAAAATCTAGATGTTAGTTATTGACTTTAATTAAAAAAAACAATATCATATTAATAATAAAGGCAAATGGCTGGTTCGTGTGAGGAATCAGCCATTTTTCGCCATGTGGAGAGGTCTTACGTGATTGATAATAAGGGTTATGCCTTGGTAGTAGTTCTCTTTGTTTCTGCTATTATACTTGCATTAGGTGCCGCAGTATTAAACATGTCCACAAATGAGTATTTGATGAGTTGTTATGCCAGGGATTACACCATGGCATACTATCTTGCAGAAGGAGGTGTGCAAGAAGCACTTTCGATTTTAAAAGACAATCCCGCTTATACACCTAGCACTAATTGGAATACTATGGGTGAAGGCCAATATAAAGTCAAAATATCGTCTAAACAGGGCGGTGATTCAATATTAATAACCTCTACTGGTAAAGTAAGAAAAGCAGAAGTTGTACTAAACGTTAATGCAAAATTGTATATAGAAATAGATGAAGAGGTATACCCCGATCCGCCTCATAGAAATGTGGAAATACAAATATTATCATGGCACTTTGAAGGGCCAATTTAATAATATAAGAAAATTATGTATATTAAAGTTGGGTATTGAATAATTATACATATGGGTGTATAATTATAGCCAGTTATTTAGACTTAGGAGGATGAAAATGAATAGATTAGCAAAAATATTAATTTGTGTGCTATGCTTAACTTTAATACTTGGCACTATGACAGGCTGTGGCAAAACCGAACAGCAGGATCCAGATAAAGCAAATTCAGGTGAGCAGCCAAAGGAAGAAAAAAAGGTATGGATTGTAGGAACATCTCCGGACTATCCTCCCTTTGAATTTGTAGATGAGAAGGGTAATTTTGCTGGTTTTGATATGGACCTTATTCAGGAAGTCGGCAATAGGCTGGGAGTGGAAGTGAAAATTGAATCGCTGGAATTTGAAAGCCTGATTGCATCTTTAAAGCAGGGCAAGATTGATGCAATTATTTCATGCATGAGCCCAAATGAGGAAAGATTAAAAGAGGTAGATTTTACCAAACCTTACTATAAGACAAAACATGGTGTTTTAGTAAATCCGGAAGGTAAAGCCAAAATCAAAGAGCTCAATGATGTGCTAAAGTATGAATTTGGCGTTCAAAGCGGAACTACAATGGCCGCATGGGCACAGAGCCAGATTGAAAAAGGTGCAGTGCAGGAATCCCAGGTTAAATACTACACAGACGCCAATGCCGGTGTATTAGATGTGAAAAATGGGCGATTAGCTGCATTTGTAATTGACCTGCCTGTTGCTTATGAGAAAGCAAAAGAATTAAGTCTTGAAGTTGCAGTCGAAACAGTTCTAGAGAAAGATGAAGACCCGGGAATCGTTTTAAAAAAAGGGTCTGATGAAATGCTGGAAAAGTTAAACAAAATTATCGATGACATGATGGCAGATGGAACAGTAGAAAAGTTAGAAGAAAAGTGGTTTAAGCAATAATTGGAGGTTTAAGTTAATGAAAACTGAATTGTTATTTATGAAACAAGAAGATGTAATAGCAGCAGGGGCTTTAGACATGCAAAAGATTTTAGAGCTTGTGGAAAAGGTATTTTATCTTCAAGGCCATGAGCAAATTATAAATCCCCCCAAAACCGTATTTGGCATTCCTATAGGAGAGGAGCCCGTATCTCACTTTTTTTCAATGCCGGTTTATATAGGTGGAGATGTTAATAGACCGGGTATCAAGTGGGCAGCCGAGTCTAAGACAAATGCTAAGACGGGTAATCTGCCTATGGGCATAGATATGATTATTTTAAGTGATCCGGTGACGGTTCAACCTGTAGCCATCATGGACGGTATGGTCATTACTGCCATGAGAACAGCGGCTGCCGCAGGGGTTGCTGCAAAATATCTTGCACCTGATGATGCGAAGGTTGCAGGACTTGTAGGGGCTGGAGTAATAGGAAGAACAATGATTATGGCGTTAAAAGAGGTTATCCCGAGCCTAAAGCAGATAAAACTGTGCGATTTGAACACGGAAAAAGCCCAAAACCTTGCAGATGAGTTTAAAGGTGAAATAGAAATCATTTTGTCAGATAATGTGGAAAATGCCGTAAGCGGTGCAGATATAGTAGCGACCATGACCACCAGTAAAAAGCCATTCGTCAAATATGAGTGGGTGAAAACAGGTGCAATGGTTATACAGATGAGCTCATATGAGGTAGAAGCAGGAGTTGTTGAAAAGTCAGACAAGATTGTAGTTGACAGTTGGGAGCAAATGAAAGAGAATGAGCTTTCTATCATAAATCAGTTAGTTAAAAAAGGTTCACTGGATGAAAAGGACATATGGTCCTTAAGCGAAGTAGTATGCGGTACAAAACCCGGCAGAGAAAACAAAGATGAGATTACTATGTTCAGCTCTCGCGGCATGGGGTCATTGGATATAATTATAGGCGATTACCTTTACAAAGAGGCTATGAAAAAAGGCCTTGGGCAAAGACTTGTATTGTGGGATGAGGCAAAATGGGTTTAATAAGTGATAAGGCTTTTGATGTTTTAAGAAGCATTCCCTACCTCCTTAAGGGGGTAGGGATAACCCTTGAAATAACAGTGATAGCCCTTATGCTGGGTACGATAGCCGGGCTTTTTTTGGCGTTGTGCAGAGTTTATGGAGGCAGTTTTCTCCACAATTTTGCCGTAGTGTATAGCCGCATTATAAGAAGCTTGCCGCTGCTTGTAATTGTGTTTATGCTTTACTTTTTAGGTTCTGAAATCATAAACATACCGGCATTTTGGGCGGCAGTTCTTGCTTTGGCGATGCATACCAGTGCATATCAGCTGGAGATTTTCAGAGGAGCTATTCAATCTATAAACAAAGGACAAATGGAGGCAGCTTTGGCATTGGGCATGAGCAAATACCAAAGCATTTTTGCTGTTATCCTCCCACAATCTTTGCGGCGGGCAATTCCTTACTGGGCCAATGAGGCAACTATTGTACTAAAAGATTCTGCTATGGCGTATGTGCTGGGTATCACCGAACTGATGCGCCGCAGTGAATATGTAAGTGCACGTACGGCTCAACCCATGTTGACATACATTGTATCGGGGTTAATCTATTTAATAATGACATATGCATTTACAAAAAGTATGGCTAAAGTTGAATCCAAAGTAAGGATTCCTGGCCTTGAAAGGTGAATTTTTAATGACTGAACCAATTTTACGTATTAATAATCTGCATAAAAAATTTAAAGATACCGAAGTGCTAAAGGGTGTAACACTTACCGTAAATGAAGGTGAAGTTGTTGTAATTATTGGTCCCAGCGGGACAGGTAAAAGTACTCTCCTTCGCTGCATTAATCGGCTGGCAGAGCCTGATGCCGGTGAGATTTACTTGGGCGAACATAAAATCGAGTCGGCCAAATCGAACCTGACTAAAGTTCGGCAGCGAATCGGCATGGTATTTCAAGACTTTAACCTTTTCAATCATTTGACAGCTTTACAAAATGTCGCCATTGGCCCGATAAAGGTAAAAAAAATGAACAAAAAGGATGCTTTAGAGCTTGCAATGCGCGAATTGGAAAGGGTCGGAATGGCTGATAAGGCCCAAAATTATCCGGCAGAACTTTCGGGAGGACAAAAACAGCGAGTTGCCATCGCCAGAGCACTTGCCATGGACCCTGAAATCATGCTTTTTGATGAACCTACATCGGCATTAGATCCTGAACTGATAGGCGAGGTTTTGGAAGTGATGAAGAAATTGGCGGATGCAGGTATGACCATGGTAGTGGTTAGCCATGAGATGGGATTTGCCCAGGAAGCAGCGGATCGTATAGTGTTTTTGGAAGATGGGGTAATTGCGGAAATGGGAAGCCCGGAAAAAATATTCAACAATCCCGAAAAAGCAAGAACTCGCGAATTTATCAGCAAAATAGCCAGGCTTCACGGCAGTGATAGTGAAATGCCAGGAACCGGGAGTTGATGGGTAAATAATGGAAATGATACAGTTTTTTATCAAGATTTGGCCTGAACTATATAAAGGTCTTCTGGTATCCTTGCAGCTTTCGGCCGGTGCGCTATTGCTTGGCCTTGCCATAGGTCTTCCCATGGCACTTGCAAGGACATATGGAAAAGGTTTAGTTAAAACTTTAGCAACAGTGTATATCGAGATTATTCGCGGTACTCCCATGATTGTCCAGCTGTTTATAATATACTACGGTTTGCCTGATTTTGGAATATTACTTGACAGAATGCCGGCGGCTATTATAGCTCTTGGAATAAACAGCAGTGCATATCAAGCCGAATATTTTAGAGGTGCGATTTTATCGATTGATGAAGGCCAAGGCCTAGCAGCTCAAGCATTGGGCATGACAAAAAGCCAAACCATTGTAAACATTATACTGCCTCAGGCACTAAGACTTGTACTGCCACCGTGGTCAAATGAACTTATATATATGGTCAAATACACATCAGTTGCATTTTTGATTGCCGTACCTGAACTTATGGCACGTGGAAAAATGATTATAACACAGACATTCAAACCCATGGAAACACTATTTTGGGTAGGGGCCATATATGTAGTCGTCCTATCTGCAATAGCTAAAGCAGTTGACATAATTGAAAAAAAGCTTGCTATACCGGGATTCCAAATGAGCAGGGAAGATTAAAAACCTGCTCATTTTTTATAGGATTTCTTTGCAAATCTCCTCAATAGCAAATCTCCCGTCTGCCTCTAAAAAATTTAAAACAAGGTCTAGCTGTCTGTCTATAAATTGACTGCTGTTTGATACACAGGCTATACCAATTACCGCCTGCCTCTTGACATCCTGCTGGTCCACTTCGGCTATTGATACATTAAATCGATTTCTTGTCCTTTCAATTACGCTTTTAACTATCCGCCTTTTATCCTTCAAAGAAAAGATGTCACCCAAAGACAATTTCACTATCAATGTTCCTATTACCATGATTATCACCTGCCAAGCATTGTTTAATTATCTATATCCTAACAAACTAAAAATACTTGTGCAATAATCTTACAACAATAAAATCGTTTAAAGCTTTATATTAATGTGGTATTATTGTAACAGAGGAAGGGTTAAAGGAGAATATCATGTATAAGTTTATAATTATAGCAGTCATAGCATATGTCATCGGCAGCATTCCGACATTTATTAATGACTATAGAAAACACGGTATTGAGCTTGCAAAGGGATTTTTGACACTTATGGCGGCAGGGATGTATCTTAATTCGGGACTTTCCTACCTTATGGCATCGGTTGGTGTTCTGGCGGGCCAGAGCAGATCGATGTTTTTAAAATTTAGTGGACATACTACCGAGGCAGTTTCCCTTGGGATAATACTTTACATGTCGCCGGCCTTCGGGATTGTGTTAATAATGACCTTTATTGCTGCAAATAGATTTCTCAAAGATTATGGACAAGCGGTATTTGCTACATCTTTGATAATTCCTTTTGCTGCTTTTAGAATATTTACAAGTGACAGTTTTGTAATAATATCTTTAATTATCTTTGCCGGTATTGTAATTCAGTTTTGGCCTTTATTTTTAGAAAAAAGATTGCGCTCGAAAGTGCTTTATGATGCATTAATAGGATTAGGTGTACTTAGTTTTATTATTATTTTTTTCTTCAATAAATATGTTTATAAAGGTTTTGGCATGCAAAAAGATATAATTCGACATGGCCCGCATCATTTTAAGTATGTGGCACTGACCTTTGATGACGGTCCTGATCCGATTTATACTCCGGAAATTCTTGATATATTGAACGAAAAAAATGTCAAGGCTACATTTTTCTTAATAGGTAAGAACGTGGAAGATTATCCTGAAGTTGCCCGGAGGATAGTGAATGAGGGGCATGCTGCCGGAAGCCATACTTATTCCCATAGAAGCCTTATACCACTAACCGCCAAAGGAACGGATTACGAAATTAAAAAAGCTGAAGCTGCAATAGAAAAAGTAACGGGAGTCAGGCCGACTTTGTTTCGACCGCCCAGAGGAGTGTATTCAAGCTATGCTCGAAGATTGCTGAAAAACCAGCGATATACTTTGGTACTGTGGGATTTATCGGCCATAGATTGGGCGGAACTTGCACCTAAAGAGATAGTATCAAATGTAGTAAATAAGGTAAAACCCGGTTCAATCATACTAATGCACGATAGCGGAGATCTCATAAAATATCGCGGTGGCAATAGATACTCAACTGTAAAGGCCCTCTCTGAGATTATTGACAAACTGCGGGCTCAGGGTTATGAGTTTGTAACTATTGACCAAATGATATTCCTTTCTGAACTTATGGAAACGGAGGAATACTCTCATGAAGATTATCTTGGCCCAATACCAGCATATTGATGAGGTTGCGGAATTGTTTTGTTTGGCTTTTGAAGAAAGCATAACATTTTTCACACCGATGAGCAAAAAAATAAAAAACGCTATGAAAGATGCTTTTCGCCTTCTGCATGAGGTCTTTACTCAAGGTTTTTTCGTAGCAGTAGAGGGTGATAAGGTATGTGGGTATATAGTCATGGCAGATGATATAAAAAGACTTTGGATGCAAGCCATAACTTCCGGTTTTCTTAAAAAGGCCATAGTTTCGGTAATACGGGGAGAATACGGATTGACACTGCCCACACTCTATAAAATAGTTAAAAACAAATTACTTTATTTTCGATTTGAGTTAATAACCAAACCCTCGGCTCAGCTTTTGTCTATAGCAGTTCACCCAGAGCATCAAGGCGAAGGCATAGGTCAAAAACTGCTGTCAAAAGGTATAGATTATATAGAATCCTTGGGCATTAAGCGTATAAAGTTGGAAGCAAGACCAGATAATACAGCTGCCGTCAAAATATATGAAAAGTACGGATTTCATACTGTGGGTCAGACCTGCGATTTACAAGGTAAATGGTTGATAATGGTAAGAGAATAGAAGTCTTTACAGCAGTGTTGACAAGGGAATAAATTTTGTGCTATACTTTTAAAGAGTCATCGGACAGGAGGGGTGTCCGAGCGGTTTAAGGAGCTGGTCTTGAAAATCAGTGTCTCGAAAGAGCCGTGGGTTCGAATCCCACCCCCTCCGCCATAACTGAAAACTAAAAACTGAAAACAAAAGTCAAACAAAGATGATCCTGCAGCATACGGATAATATGCTATATGACATCTAATATAAGACTTTTGTAAGGGAGAGATGGCCGAGTAGGTCGAAGGCGGTCGCCTGCTAAGCGATTATACGGACTAAAATCCGTATCGAGGGTTCGAATCCCTCTCTCTCCGCCATTTGCATGCGCCTGTAGCTCAATTGGATAGAGCGTCTGACTACGGATCAGAAGGCTGTGGGTTCGATTCCTGCCAGGCGCACCATTATTTAAACGCATTTAATTGCGCCCGTAGCTCAGGAGGATAGAGCAGCGGTTTCCTAAACCGCGTGCCGGGGGTTCGAGTCCTCCCGGGCGCACCATAAAATGATAAATGTAAATAAGGATTGTAGTAAAATATGCCTACACTCGAATGTCAAAAGGATGATTTTTTTTTCATGAGGCAGGCCATCCAAGAAGCCAAAAGGGCTATGGAGATAGATGAAGTGCCGATTGGTGCTGTTATTGTAAAGGCTGACGAAGTCATAGCCAGAGCCCATAATCTCAGAGAAACATTGCAGGATGCAACTGCTCATGCGGAACTCTTGGCTATTAGAAAGGCCTGCGAAGTATTAGGTACTTGGCGGCTGGAAGGCTGCACTTTATATGTAACACTAGAACCCTGTCCTATGTGTGCAGGTGCCGTTATTTTGTCGAGAGTTGACCGATTGGTGTTTGGCGCAAAAGACCCAAAGGGTGGGGCCTGCGGTAGTCTTATGAACCTTCCAGCTGATGAAAGATTTAATCACAGACCAAAGATAGCAGCCGGGATAATGGCCGATGAGTGTGGCAATATCTTGAAAAAATTTTTTCAAGATAAACGAATGCATAAAAAAGTTTAGACATAAAAGTAAAATTCTATATTGAGCAACATCTGGCATCCGACTTCTGAAACAGGGAGAGATGGCCGAGAGGTTGAAGGCGCTCGCCTCGAAAGCGAGTGGGCGGTGACCCCGTCCCGTGAGTTCGAATCTCACTCTCTCCGCCATTTAATATATTCTAGATGCCGCAAACCAGAGCTAAGATGTAAATGAAACTAATTAACAATTGGTATTAATTGTAGACAGCAATTCCAAATCCGATGTCTAATATCAGATATCCGAAACGTGGAGAGATGGCTGAGCTGGTCGAAGGCGCGCGACTGGAAATCGCGTAACCGTGCTAAAACGCGGTTCGAGGGTTCGAATCCCTCTCTCTCCGCC